>NZ_JABXXR010000203.1 GCF_013376175.1 Ameyamaea chiangmaiensis | reverse complement strand
CTCGCGCGGCGACGCGCCTTGATTGCGTCGTGCGGCGGCGCCATTGTCGGTCGATCGGTCCGCCCGCGCAGCAATCCCGGGCAGCAACCCCGAATCGTCCGCCGTGTCGCAACAGCCAGGAGTTCGTCCGGCCGTGCTTCCCCCCACGTCGAACCTGAACGAGGCCGATGGCGCGGGGACGGTCACCGTGCTGCCGGTTCGTGCGCCGCTGGACCTGCCCGACGCGGCGTTGTTTTTGGGCGTGACACCGCTGCGGCTGCGTTTTCTCCGGCGGCTGGGCCGAGGTCCGCGCGTCAGTCGTCCCGGCGGCGGTCGTGCGGCGTACTGGCAGCACGATCTCGAGGCATACCGCGCGCAGCTTTATCGTCGGGCCGGTATCTCGGACAGCGAAATGCGACGCCGGCTGGCCGCCGTTCGCCCCCAGCCCGGGCCGGTCTATCCCCGCGCACCGCTGGCACGCGCCTTTCCGGTCGACCCCTTCATGGACATGGCGAGCCGTGACGAGATCGTCGCCCATCTCTCGGTCATCGGGCTGCGGGCCGCGATACTGGTCGGGCTGGCGATCGTCATCCTGTCGCATACGCCGGTGTTCTGGCGGTTTCTGCGGCACGGACCGTACGGCGATCTCTGATGGTCCGTCGCGTCGTCGGTCGCGTTTCCGCGTCCACCAGCAGGACTCTTCGGCCGGTCGTCCAAAAAATTTCGTCCACCCCGGTTGCCACGGTTCGCGAGGCCTGATAGACCCCGCTCCACGATATCTGCAGCCGGTTTTTCCGGTCGCCGATGCGGGTGTAGCTCAGTTGGTTAGAGCGCCGGCCTGTCACGCCGGAGGTCGCGGGTTCGAGCCCCGTCACTCGCGCCATCCCTCTCTGAAAAACCGGTTCCGACCACGCGAAACCGTCTCGCGACCGGTCGACGTATGCCCGGCTTCACCGCGATGATGCCGGTCGTCATGGTTTCGTGCCATGCGCCCTCTGCCGCCCCGATCGTCCGAGGGGCGCAGCGTGGGCCGTCTCTGCCATCACTTGATCGGTGTCGCCGGACATAACGTTATGGTAAGGATGTCGCACCCCGGTGCGCTGCCCGGGCGGAACGACAAGAGGGCAGACAATGCGCCAACATCTCCGAAGCCCCGCAGGCGAACATGGATGGGCGCCCGTCGTCCTGACGGCGACCCTGTTCTTCCTGATCGGATTCGTGACATGGCTGAACGGGCCGCTGATCTCCTTCGTGCGGGTGGCGTTCACGCTTGATGATGCCAGCGCGTTTCTGGTGCCCTTCGCGTTCTATATCTCGTATTTCTTCTTCGCCGTCCCGGCGGCCCTCGCGGTGCGCGCGACGGGGCTGAAGCGCGGCCTTGCCCTGGCGCTGGTCATCATGGCGTGCGGGTCCGCCCTGTTCGGACAGTTCCTGACCGAGCGCGCGTATCCGGGCGCGCTGTGCGGCCTGACGGTGCTGGGCGCCGGACTCGCGCTGCTCCAGGTCTCGGTCAATCCTTACGTCAGCCTGCTGGGGCCGCCGGATCGCGCGGCCCAGCGTATCGCCATCATGGGGCTGTGCAACAAGGGCGCGGGCATTCTGGCCCCCATCGTGCTGGCCGTGCTGGTGATGCACGATATCGGCGGGGTCGTGGCCCGTGCCCAGGCCGCCACGGATGTCGCGACGCGCGAGGCGATCCTGTCCCGGTTCGCCCATGCGGTCCACGCCCCGGCGCTGTGCATGGCGGGGCTGGAACTGCTTGCGGCGGTGTGGGTCGTGCGGTCGCGCCTTCCCGACCTGGCCGCGCCCGACATTGCGGTATCGGGTTCGCTGGGCGGCCTGCTGTCGCGGCCCCGGCTGGTGTTCGGCGCGGCCGCCATGTTCGTGTATGTGGGCGTCGAGGTGATGGCGGGCGATGCGATCGGCACTTACGGGCAGGGGTTCGGCCTGCCGATCGACCAGACGAAATTCTTCACCGCCCTGACCTTGTCCGCGATGATGGCGGGCTACGCCGCGGGCATGGTTCTCGTGCCGCGCGTCGTCGATCAGGAACGTTATCTCGGCCTGTCGTGTCTGTTGGGTATCGCGCTGACACTCATGGCGTTCGCGACGCACGGCTATGTCTCGGTGCTGTGCGTGGCCGCGCTGGGTTTTGCCAACGCGATGATGTTTCCGGCGATCTTTCCGATTGCTATCGCCGGGTCAGGGCGCGACACGCCTCTGGCGGCGGCCCTTCTGGTCATGGCGTTCAGCGGCGGTGCATTGGTGCCGCAGATGTTCGTCTGGCTGAAGGCCGCGTTCGGGTTTCAGGGCGTGTTCGCGACGCTGATGATCCCGTCCTATCTGTTCATCCTGCTCTACGCCCGCCTTGCTTCAGCAACACGCAGCACCGACAGCGTGCGCGCCGCCACGGCCTGACACGGACGGCTTTTTGACGCTCGTGCGCAGGAACTGCGCCATCACCTGCCGATGGAGGGCGCCCAGATCGGGCGCCACGCGGTCGTGAAGGGTGCGAACGCTTTCGTGCATGGCGAAAAAGCGCCTGGCTGGCCCCCCACATTGCGTCAGGGCCGCACCGAGCAGGATTCCGTTGAATTCAACAATCGTTGAAGCGTGCATCACGACATTCCACACTTTTTACACATGACCGTCATGGCCTGAACGTCTTCGCGCCCCGGAACTGCGTGGCACTTGCGGCACTCCGACGGTGTCGCGAACCTAGCCGAGCGTCGATCCGGGTCAATTGAGTTATTCTTGATCGTGTGTGAATTTTTTATTTCACACTCTGAAATTGGGTTATTCGTTACGCGGGCAGGGTGTCGTGTTCCCGCCGCGTCATCGACCCGTTCGATCGCGTTCCTGGTCCGGTGTCAGTTGCGTCGGACCCTGCGCCACCTGACGCGGCACATTGGCCATCAGGTCGGGGCGGGCCCAGCAGTCAACGCCGCTCCAGCTCTGGGTGCAGTAGGGCTGGGGCGGGGGCGGCCGCTCCGCCGGGGCGCACCAGGAGCGGTCATCCCCCAGATAGCCGGTGTTACAGTCGCGGCCCGTGATCGCGCTGGCGATCATGTCCGGCGCGCAGCCCGTCAACAGACCCGCGATGAGGAGCGCGGACAAACGGCACCCCTGACGGGTGGATCGAAAAGGAACGAGCGTCACGCGCGATGGACCATGCAAGAGGGCGGTTGGCGGAAGGCGAGAGACCATTCAATCGTCCATTGATGAAGAACCCGCTAACGCGCTGGCGGCTGCAACGAAGAGCGACACCCTACCGACCTTCCGGCGCCCACGGCTTGGCGCCGTTTGCCCAGGCGCGCGGCTGGCTGTATGGTGCGCGGTTCGAACAGGTATCGAGACGGATCGCAGCGTGACCGACGACATCATCAGGGAAGTGAACGAAGAGGTTCAGGCCGAGCGCATGCGCGCCTTCCTGCGCCGCTATGCCGGCGTGATGATCGCGGCCGTGGCCGTCGTCGCCGTGGCGATCGGCGCGTGGCAGTTCCATGCCTGGCGCACACGCCAGGCGCAGGAGGTTGCCTCCGCCCGTTATTTCGAGGCCGTCCGGCTGGCCCAGACCACGCACGTCATGGCCGGGACCGCGCCGCTCAGTCCCGACCAGACACAGGCGCTGGCACGGTTCAGGGCACTTGCGGCCGATGGGCCGCAGGGCATCCGCACGCTGGCGCAACTGCGTGTCGCCGCTCTGGCAACCGGCAGCGGCGATACGAAAACCGCCCTCGCCGCGTGGGAGGCCGTGCGCAAC
>NZ_JABXXR010000202.1 GCF_013376175.1 Ameyamaea chiangmaiensis | reverse complement strand
CCGCGCCACCGGGCTGGAGCGCCAACACCGCGCCTGCAAGCACGCCGAACCCTGCCGCCCGATCCGCCCCCGCGAGCCCGATCACCCCAAACAGCAGCAAGGCGCCGGGGCACGCGACATGCCCGACACACAGCGCCACGACCGACACCACGACGCTGAGCGCGAAACCCCCGCGACGAAGGTCACCCGCGTTCCGATAGACACCCTCAAGGACAAGCCCGACCGCCGCGATCGTGAATCCCACAAGCGCGGCGACGGTCAGAAAGGACGTCACGTCGGCGCGGATCCGTGGTTCAGGCCATCGTCGGGCACCGGATCCTGTGTCACGTCCACCCACAGCGCATGGGTCAGGGCGGCCAGACGCTCAGGCGCGATCCGGACCGCGCTGTTGACCGACCCCGCTGCCGGCAGCACCTCGGCAAACGCCCGCAGCGACAGGTCGCAATACACCGGAAGGCTCTCCGCCAGCCCGAACGGACAGACCCCGCCGACGGGGTGCCCGGTCGCGGCCTCGACCTCGGCGCGGTCGACCATTCTGACCTTGCCGCCAAAGACCGCCTTGAATTTCCGGTTATCCATCCGCGCATCACCGCACGCCACCACAAGCACCATGCCCTTCGGCGTGTGGAACGCCAGCGTCTTGGCGATCTGCGCCGGCGCCACGCCATGGGCGGCGGCGGCTTCGGCCACGGTGGCCGTCGACGCGTCACACTCGATGATCTCGCAATCCGGCGCGTGCTCGGCGAAGAAGGCTCGAACGGACGGGAGGCTCATGCGGCGGGGCTCCGGGGATCAGGCGTCCGCCCTGCATAGCGCGCGACGCCCCCGGGTGGAACCGCCCGCGTCCCCGCGCGTGTCAGATTGCCACGTCAGAGCATCGCCAGACGCTGCTTGCGGCGTGGCGGTGGAAAAGCCGCGTCCAGCGCGGCCAGATCCTCATCCGTCAGGACGATCTGTTGCGCCGCGACATTCGCGCGCTGGTTCTCCGGCTTGCCAGCCTTCGGGATGGCCAGAACATTGGGGCGCCGCAGCACCCAGGCCAGCGCGATCTGCGCCGGCGTTGCCGGGCCAAGATCTGTTTCATGCCGCCGGGCAATGGTGGCAAGTGCCGGATGGCGCAGCAGATCGCCCCCCTGCCCGATCGGCGAATAGGCCATCGTCACGACGCCCCGGTCCTGATCGCGCCCCAGAAGGTCGAACTCCACCCCGCGATAATCGAGACTGTAGAGCACCTGATTGGCCGCACACCCGTCGGCGACCCGCTCCAGCGCCTGCATGTCCGACACATCGAAGTTCGACACGCCCCACGCCCCGATCAGCCCCTCCGCCCGCAGGCGCTCGAACCCCTCGACCGTCTCGTCCAGCGGCACCGATCCGGACCAGTGCAGCAGAAACAGATCGACCCGGTCGGTCTTGAGGCGCTTGAGCGACGCCCGGCACGACGACTGAACTCCCTTCAGAGACGCATTCGACGGCAGAACCTTGGTGACGAGATACACCTCGTCGCGCCGCCCCGCGATGGCCTCGCCGACCAGCGTTTCCGACCGGCCAGCGCCATACATCTCCGCCGTGTCGACCACCCGCAGCCCCGCGTCCAGACCGAGCCGCAGCGCCGCGATCTCCTGCGACCGGCGCGCCGGCGTGTCCCCCATGTTCCATGTGCCCATGCCCAGTGTCGGGACAGTCTGCCCCCCGATCTCGATTGCCATCGCCGCGCGCTCCTGGTTTTCTACGTCGAGAAATCGAACACATTCGATACCGACGGGTTGCAGCAGGGCCATCGGTAAGTCTTCTCGTGTCCATGTTGCCTCCCCCAGATCATCGCGGCGGTCTTCCGAGACATGTTTCTCTCTTAACGCGATGGAAACTTCTGGAGAAAAGACGCCCGCTCTCTACGGGAAGACAAGATCGTTAGCGGACCATGCCAAAGCGATAGTAATTCCATAGAGAGCGGCCGAATATATTGGCGAAACGTCAGAACATACCGAAAAAATTCGAGATCGAAGCGTTCGGGGCACCCTGCCGCCATATCCGGCCGTGTCCGGCCCCAACCATGTACGAGACGTTTCGTAATACCGCCGATACAAACATGCGTCGGCAGATCGAACCACACAACGTGATCAGCCACAGCCAATCGCTCGTCCAAGGTGCTTATGTAATTTCCGTCAATGATCCATGTTGGCCGCGTCAACCAGTTTGCAAGCTCGGCACGCCAAAGGGCGCCATCACGCGGTTTCCATCCCGTATCCCAGTAAAGCTGATCGATCGATACGACCGGCACACCAAGAGTCGTGCCCATGCGTCGCGCAAGCGTGCTTTTGCCTGAGCCTGGACTGCCAAGGACAAGAATACGGCGCATGGTCTACCCCGCCCGACGCCAGCCGCGCGTCTCCTGCCGCCAGTAGGTCAGGGTATGGCCCGATGCCTTCATCGCGCTCCATCGAACGCGGGCCGCCGCGACGGCGGCGGCGTCCCCACCGTCGAACAGGTCGAATATCCGCTCGAACCGCTCCGGGGATGCGATCGTGGCACCCGCGACCGAAAACAGAAACGTCGCGCCATTAGGTGTGTCGTCGTCCGCCGTCAGCCACACCGGCTGCCACGCCGCCTGTCCCAGTGCCGCCGAGCCATGCGGCAGCCAGACCGGCTCACGCACTTTCCACAGCGACGCGTCAAGCGCGCCGACGGCGGCATCATCGGCGCAGCGCACGACCGCGCGCTTGCCCGCCTCCAGCGTGCGGCCCAGCAACGGCGCCAGAGCCTCCTCCAGCGACGTGCGGGTCAGGTGATAGAACCCGACCTCCGCCATTCTTCAGACGCGGGCGTAATCGCGCACAAGGCGATCGAGCAGACGAACGCCAAAACCGGTGGCGCCCTTCGGGCACCCCGGTCGACCCTTGGACGCCCACGCCGTCCCCGCGATATCGAGATGCGCCCACGCGACGTCATTGGTAAAGCGCTTGAGGAACTGCGCCGCCGTGATCGATCCGCCCGGACGGCCCGCCACGTTCTTCATGTCGGCGATATCGGAATCGATCAGCTTGTCGTAGGCATCGCCCATCGGCATGCGCCAGACCTGATCACCCGTCGTGTCGCCGGCCGTTGCGATCCGCGTAGCAAGGTCATCGTCGCTGGCGAACAGGCCCGCGCGCTCGTGACCCAGGCTGACCACGATCGCGCCGGTCAGCGTAGCAAGATCGATCATCGCGCGCGGGCGGAATGTGTCCTGCGCGTACCACAGCAGGTCCGCCAGAACCAGACGTCCCTCCGCGTCGGTGTTCTGCACCTCGATCGTCTGGCCGGAATAGCTGCGGACCACGTCGCCCGGACGCTGCGCGGCGCCCGAGAGCATGTTTTCGACCAGACCGATCATCCCGACCACATTGACCGGCGCCTGTCCGCGCGCGATTGCCGTCATCGCACCGACGACCGCCGCCGCACCGGCCATGTCGGTTTTCATCTCTTCCATCCCGCCGGCGGGCTTGATCGAGATACCACCCGAGTCAAACGTCACGCCCTTGCCGATCAGGGCCACGGGCGCGTCGCCCTCCGCCCCGCCGTTCCAGCGCATGATGACCGCCTTGGGCTCGGCCTCGCTGCCCTGCGCGACCCCCAGAAGCGCGCCAAAGCCCAGGGCCTGCATCGCGGCCACATCCAGCACGTCGACGCTCACGCCATCAGCCCGCAGCGCCTCGGCGCGGGCGGCGAATTCGGCCGGCGTGAGAATATGGGCGGGCTCGCTCACCAGATCGCGCGTGACGACCACGCCGTCCGCCACAGCCTTGAGCGCCGGCCACGCGGCACGGG
>NZ_JABXXR010000201.1 GCF_013376175.1 Ameyamaea chiangmaiensis | reverse complement strand
CGCGCAGGACCGGCACGCCGCGTGCGGCCAGGGTCGCCGCAATCGTGTCGCACGCGGCATCGCCCAGGCCGACCAGGGCCAGATCGTCAGGTCCCTGGTGATCGAAAATGTGGGCCTTGGCCGCGGCGTACCCCGCCATGTCGCCGTGTCGATCCAGATGATCGGGCGTCAGGTTCAGCAGGCAGGCGACATCGGCGTGGAACTGGTCCAGCCGTTCGAGCATGTAGGACGACATCTCAAGCACATAGACGCCGTTATCGGGCAAAAGCGGCAGGGAGAGGGCGGCGGGGCCAAGATTGCCGCCGGCGGCGACCGGAAAACCGGCGCGCTCGAGCAGGTGGGCCAGCAGAACGGTCGTCGTTGACTTGCCGTTCGTACCGGTAATGGCGGCGAAACGGGCCCGGGAGCCGGCTGCCCGAACCGCGCGAAAGAGGATTTCCGCGTCGGAGAGCACCGGGAGGCCCGCGGCAACGGCGGCGGCCGCCACGCCATGGGCGCGTTCGCCGCGATGGGGAATGCCGGGCGAAAGGACCAGCGCATCCACCGTCGCGAGATCCGCGATCGGCGCGATCCGCGCGCCGATAGGCAGGGCGCCGACCGCCGCCCGGGCGGTATCGGAATCATCCCACGCCACCACCTCGGCGCCCATGGCGGCCAGCGCGCGCACGCTGGCTTCGCCATTACGGCCGAGCCCGAGAACGGCGAAGCGCTGCCCCGCGAGCAGGGTGGGTGGGAACGCGGTCATCGGATTTTCAGCGTCGCCAGCCCGAACAGGCCAAGCACGATCGCGACGATCCAGAACCGGATCACGATCTTGGGCTCCTGCCAGCCGAGTTTTTCAAAATGATGATGCAGGGGCGCCATCAGGAACACACGCCGCCCCGTACGCTTGAACCAGAAGACCTGAATGACGACCGACGCCGTTTCAAGGACGAACAGGCCGCCCACGATGCACAGGACCAGTTCATGCTTGACCGCCACGGCGACCGAACCAAGGGCACCGCCCAGCGCGAGCGATCCGGTATCGCCCATGAACACGGCCGCCGGGGGGGCGTTGAACCAGAGAAAGCCGAGGCCCGCGCCGATCAGTGCTGCCAGAAACACCGCCAGTTCGCCCGTGCCCGGCACGGCGTGCAGTTGAAGGTAATCCGCGAAGACGTGGTTGCCGACCAGATAGGCGATCAGAGAGAACACCAGGGCTGCGATGATCACCGGGCCGATGGCCAGCCCGTCCAGCCCGTCGGTAAAGTTCACCGCGTTGCCGAAACCGGCGATCGTCAGCATGGCGAACAGCGGAAAGGCGAAACCCAGAGGCAGCAGAAGGTCCTTGATGAACGGAAAGGCCAGCTGGTTCGCCAGTTCGGCGGGCATCAGATGTTCAAGCCACCAGCCACCGGCAAGCGACACCCCGAACTCGATGCCCAGTCGCGTGCGTGCCGACACGCCTTTCGTGTTGCGCTTGGATAGCTTGAGGTAGTCGTCCCAGAACCCCACCGCGCCAAACGCGGCCGTGATCAGCAGCACGCCCCAGACGAAACCGTTGCTGAGGTCCGCCCACAGCAGGGTTGCGACGAACCAGGCGATCAGGATCAGCATGCCGCCCATCGTGGGCGTGCCCGCCTTTTCCAGAACGTGACGCTCCGGCCCGAGGGCGCGGATCGGCTGGCCGCCGCGCTGGATGCGCTTGAGGCGCGCGATCAGTGGGTTGCCGAGCACCAGACTTATGATCAGCGCGGTCAGGCACGCACCACCCGAGCGGAAGGTGATGTAGCGGAAGACATTGAAGATCGTGGTGGTGTGCACGCCGCCGTCATGGGCCGCGATCAGGTTATAGAGCATCGCTCCGCTTCATCTCCCAGTCGTCAGGGCGGACACGACATCACGCATGCGGCTGCCCAGGCTGCCTTTGACCAGAACCACGTCGTCCGGTCGAAGCGCTGTCACCACATGCGGCGCCAGACTCGCGGCGTCCGGTGCCCACGCGCCGCGTATAGCCTCTGGCGCCGCGTCGAAAAGCCCCTTCATGTGGGGACAGCAGCAAAAAAGCAGGTCGACGTTCGCCGTGACGGCCGGCAGCAGGGCCAGATGCTCGGCCTCGGCAAAGGTCCCCAGCTCGCGGATGTCCCCCAGAACGGCCACGCGGCGGGCGGACGGCAGAAGCCCCAGCACTTCGAGCGCCGCGATGGTCGAAATACGGGACGCGTTATAACTTTCGTCCAGAAGCTGGGCCGCGCCGGCAAGGACGGGGCGCAGTGCACCGCGCCCGTCACCCGGTCGGAACGTCGCCAGCGCCGTTATGCCGGGGGCGGGGGCGAGGTCCAGTGCGACGAGCGCACCGATCGCCAGTGCGGCATTGCGCGCGAGATGGGCGCCCGGCGCGGCCAGGGTGACGGCGTTGTCCCGACCCTCCACGGTGACGCGAAAGGCGCTGCCGTCCGGGCGCAGATGAACATCGTCCAGCCGGATGTCGGCTGCGTCCCCGGAGCCCACACGCAGAATGCGGGCGTCGCCCTGTCGCGCGGCCTCGTCGAGCCGGTCCTGTCCGGGGGCGTCCATCGGCACGACGGCCACGCCCCCGCGAAGTGCTGCCAGAAGGCTCGCCTTCTCCCGCGCGATCGCGTCGAGACTGCCCATATTGCCGATATGCTGGGCCGCGATCGTGGTGATCACCGCGACGTCGGGGCGGATCATGGCAGCCAGCGGCGCGATCTCGCCCGGGTGGTTCATACCCACCTCGGCCACGCAGAACGGCGCCTCCGGTGGCATGCGCGCCAGAGTCAACGGAACGCCCCAGTGATTGTTGTAGGAGGCGACCGAAAAATGGGTAGGACCATAAGCACCCAGCGCCGTGCGCAGCATCTCCTTGGTTGTCGTCTTGCCGACGCTGCCGGTGATGGCGACGACACGGCCGCCGAAACGGGCGCGCGCAAAGACGCCCAGCGCACCGAGGGCGGCCAGGGTATCGGGCACGACCAGCGCGCGCGGGTCCTGCGTCGCCCGCGCGTCGTGCACCATGACGCAGGCCGCACCGCGCTCGAAGGCCGCGGCGACATGGGCATGGCCGTCGCTGTTGTCACCGACGAGCGCGATGAACAGGTCGCCCGGCTGCACGGTGCGCGTGTCGATCGATACACCGGTCACCGCCACGTCATCGGCGCCGGCGAACCGGCCGCCGGTGGCGCGTTCCAGATCCGCACGGGTCCAGAGCGCGCTCATGCGTACACCGACGGGGCCTGACCCGCGAGGGTGCGCAGGGTCGCGCAGTCGTCGAACGGATGGACCACGCCGCCGACGATCTGTCCCTGCTCGTGGCCCTTGCCCGCGACGACCAGCAGGTCGCCCGCCCGCAGCATCGCCAGTCCTTCCGCGAGCGCCCGGGCCCGGTCGCCGATCTCAATCGCGCCGGGTGCGGCCTCCAGGATCGCGTGCCGGATCGAGGCCGGATCCTCTGAACGCGGGTTATCGTCGGTGACGATGGCGACATCGGCCTGTGCCGCGGCGACGGCGCCCATCAGCGGACGCTTGCCGCGATCGCGGTCGCCGCCGGCCCCGAAGATACAGATCACCCGGCCCGTGGCGTGTGGCCGCACGGCGTCGAGCAGCCGGTGCAGGGCGTCGGGCGTGTGGGCGTAGTCCACGTAGGCGGCCGCACCGTTGGGCAGAAGGACCGCGCGCTCCATGCGGCCGCGTACGCCGCGCAAGGTCGCCAATCCGTCCAGCGCGCGGTCTACGTCGGCCTCGTCCGGTCCGGCCAGAGCGGCGGCGAGCAGCGCGTTGTCGACCTGAAACCGGCCCAGAAGCGGCAGGACGATCGTCCGCCGCGCACCGCCGACGTCCAGAGCCAGCGTCTGGCCTTCGGG
>NZ_JABXXR010000200.1 GCF_013376175.1 Ameyamaea chiangmaiensis | reverse complement strand
GTCGATATAGTCCGCGAACAGACGCGGCAGGCGGCGCCGGGCCCGCGCCGCGCAGGCGCCGAACGTGCCATCGTCAGGTTCGCTCATCACGCGGCTCCGGTGTTCGCCCGGCCGTCATGCACGACCCGACCGTCGACGATAGTCATCAGAACGGCGATGTCCTGCACCGTGTCCGGCGCCACGGTTTGCGGATCGGCGGACAGGATCGTCAGGTCCGCCAGCCGCCCGAGGGCAATCGCCCCTTCCGTCGCCTCGCGCAGGCAGGCATAGGCACCCCCGGCGGTATAGGCGTGCATGGCCTGCGCGACCGTGACCGCCTGTTCGGGCACGAAACTCTCGCCCCCCTCCAGGCTGCGTCGCACGACCGCCTTGCGTATCCCCCGCAATGGCGAGAGCGAGACAATGGGCCAGTCGGTGCCGAACGCCACCGCCGCACCCGACTCCAGCAGAGACCGCACAGGAAACGCGCGGTCGTGCTCCTCGGCCCGCACACGCTGGGCCCACACGCCGCCCATGCCCATCCATTCGTCCGACGGCGCGACCATCACCGGTTGCAGGCACGCCACTGCGCCGATCGCGGCGAAGCGCGCAATATCGGCGGCATACGGGATCTCGACATGTTCGACCCGGGGACGCAGACGCAGCGAGGCCTCGGCCTCCGCCGCACACGCGTCGAGGGCGAGTGCGATCGCCCCGCTGCCGATCGCATGGGTCCAGATCTGGAATCCCGCGCCCATCGCCCGCGAGACCGCGGCACGGTACGCCTCCGGTTCCCATATAAGTGTACCCGTCTCCCCCGGCCGATCCGCGTAGCCCTGCGGCATCGACGCCGTGTGGGATTCCAGCACGCCGTCGAGAAAGAACTTGATGCCGTCGAGCCGCAGAAACGGGCTGTCGTACGCCGCGCGCAACGCCTCAATCTCCGCCAGCCGGGCCTCGGAAAACACCGGCGGCGGCATCTCCGCCATCAGCCCCACCCGGCAGGTCAGCGCACCGCGTGCCTGACGCGCCGCCAGATGCGGCAGCAGGCCTTCGTCATACGCAGCACTCTGCACCCGCGTGATGCCGCAGCGCGCGATCTCCGCCAGCGCCAGATCCAGGCCGAGATCGACCTGGGCGTCATCGGGCGCCGGCACGAAGGGCTCGACCAGCTTGACGGCCTGTTCCTTCAGCCAGCCGGACGGCGAGCCGTCGGGACGGCGCACGATCTCTCCCCCGTCGGGGTCGGGCGTCGTGGCGTCGATGCCCGCGATCGCCAACGCCACGCTGTTAACCCATGCGGCGTGCGCCATGCCGGAACGCAGCACCACCGGGCGATCGGGCACCACGGCATCAAGCACCGCGCGGTCGAACCCGCCGTCGGGCATATCGGGGTAGCCGTAGCTCCATTCATGGCCGACAAGCCACGGTCTCTCCGGATGGTCGGCGGCGAAGCGCGCGACGCGGTCGGCGACCTCCGCCAGTGAGCGCGCGTCACGCAGACCGATGTTGGACAGATACTCGGCCGCCATCAGCAGATGGAGATGGCTGTCGATAAACCCAGGCAGGAGACACGCACCGTCCAGATCGATACGGCGCGTGGACGCGTCGCATCCTGCCAGGATCTCCGCCGTCGTGCCGATCGCGCCGATGCGGTTGCCCTGGATGCGCAGGCCGCCCCGCAGGCGCTGGCCGTCGGGCAGGACGAGAATGGCGTCCAGAAGGGCGATATCGGTCATGATCGTTGAAACCCTTCGACTGTGTCAGGATATAGCCGGAAGCGCACGGGCATTGAACCGGCGCTCCATGACGATATAGAGCGGCGGCGTCAGGATCAGGCTGACGACCCACGACAGGTCGATCCCCCCCAGCATGCGTGCGACGTGACCGGTATACAGCGCGGTCGACAGGAACGGCACCTGCACCGCAATTCCGATGACATAGCAGGTTAGGGCAGGCACGTTGTAAAAGCCGTATCGGCCACCGTCGCGCGCGAAAAAGGACGCGACATCATACTCGCCCTTATGCAGCACGTAATAGTCGGTCAGGTTGATTGCGGTCCACGGGATCATGACCGACATCAGCAATTCTAGGAACTCGCTATACGCCGTCATGAAGCTGTCGGCCATCAGGGTGGCCATCGCGAAGGCAAGCGCCAGAAGCGCCACGGTCACGGCCAGTCGCGCGCGCGCGCCGTAATGGCGGTCCGGCGTGAAGGTCTGCGCCACGGTCAGCGACGACAACGCGCCGCAATAGACATTCATGGCATTGGCGATCGCGATCCCCAGCGACAGCGCCACGAGCACCACGATCGCCCACGGCCCCAGCAGGGACGCCAGAACGCCGACGACCCCGTGGCCGCCGGCCAGAAGCCCGACGGCCGCACCGAGCGCCATCGCCAGCATCGATCCCAGAACCGACCCTGAAAAACACGCGACGAAGGCCCGTTTTTCCCCGTCCCGACCCGCCGGGAGATAGCGCGACGAATCCGACACATAGGGCGCATACGCGATCTGCCACAACGCCGCGGTCGAGACCGTGCGCAGCACCCCGGTCCACGACGTCGCGGCGTGCGCCACGAACGACAGTTCGTGGCCATGCATCGTCAGGACCCGGCCGATGCACAGGGCCACCGCCGCGCCACACAGCACCGTCATCACCTGCGCCGAGATATGGATCACGCGATACCCGAGGATCGCCGGCAGGACCGACAGCGCCTGGATCACCAGAATCGCAGGCAATCGCCCCAGCCCCGGCAGGATGCTCAGCAACCCGTCCGCCCCGAGCACAAGGTTCGAGGCCGCGAACCCGACATACATCAGCACGATCACCGCCGTGACGGGCACCGCACCCATCAACCCGAACTGCCCGCGCGTCTGGACCATCTGCGGCACACCGAGACGGGGCCCCTGCGCGGCATGCAGCGCCATGAACACGCCGCCCACCAGATTGCCCGCCAGCAATGCCAGCGCCGCCGGCACAAGCGGCAGGCCGAACACCGTCGTCGAGAGGGCCCCCGTCACGATCGTCAGCATCATCAGGTTCGGCCCGAACCAGATGGTAAACAGGTCGCGCGGACGCCCGTGACGGCGATCGGCCGCGATCGGGTAGATGGTTTCGACTTCGGGCGTGCCGAGCGGGTCGGTCATGGGCTCTTCCTCAGGGCGGCAGCCGGGACAGCCCCGCTGCGGTCTTGCGTCTTCAGAACGATCTGGCGTCGCATCAACTCATGAAGTCGCATCCTGCCATTGAAGGGGGCCGGCGCTACCACGTATTTCCCGATGCCCTGCGTAGGAAAATGCTATCACCCCCCGCTCTATTGTTGCGTTTTCATCATGTCTATACCGGAGATCCGATCCGGCATCGTTACGGACGCCCGTTGAACGAACGCGCCAGACGCAGGAGCATGCCCATGCAGGCCGTGCGCTTTTTCGGACCCGGCGATCTGCGCCCGCAGTCCGTTCCCACACCCGAGCTGACCCGGGACGGAACGGTCAGCGTGCGCGTGGTGGCCGCCGGTGTCTGCGGGTCGGACCTGCATAACTTCACGACCGGGCGCTGGGTCGCGGGACTGCCGGTCACACCCGGCCATGAACTGGCCGGCATCGTGACGGCAACGCGGGGCGCGTGCCTGGGGCTTCGGGTCGGCCAGCCGGTCGTGGCGGATTCGCGGGTCGGATGCGGCCAGTGTGAAGCGTGCGAGGCCGGGCTGCCGAACCGCTGCCGGTCGCTCGGCTTTGTCGGCGAAGTGTGCGACGGCGGCTTCGCCCAAACGGTGGTGCTGCCCGCGCGTCAGCTTGTCGCGCTGCCCACTGACCTGCCGTTGCATCTGGCCGCGCTTGCCGAGCCGTTGTCCGTCGCCCTGCACGCCATCGGCCAGTTGCGCC
>NZ_JABXXR010000199.1 GCF_013376175.1 Ameyamaea chiangmaiensis | reverse complement strand
GTTACTGCAGGTCGGCGGGAAGCGACGGCGCGCGACGCCGCAGCAGGTTGGCAAGCGCCATGGCGCCCACGCCCGCGCCCATGCCGACGGCGGTAGGCAGCGCGCTGTTCTGGGGCATCAGTCCGACCAGCACGTTGCTCAGCGCCCCGATCGAAAACTGCATCGTGCCGAGAAGGGCCGATGCCGAACCGGCCTGCGATCCGTGATGGGTGAAGCTGAGGACCGTCGCGTTCGTGCCGATGAACCCGAGCGCGCCAGTAATGCTGGTGATGAAAGCGCAGATCAGAAGCGGGTGCGCCTGTCCCGCCAGCCCGCTGAACGCGAACGCGACGAACAGGCTTGCGGCGCAGAGCGCCCAGATCAGCGCGCGTTCCAGCAGCAGCGCGGGGCCGAGCTGGCGGACGAAGCGCGCGTTGATCTGCGTGCCCAGAATGAACGCGGCGGCGTTGATGCCGAAGAACACACCGAAGGCGCGCGGAGAAAAACCCAGCAGCTTTTCAAAGACGACGGGCGCGCTGCCGATATAGGCGAACATCACGAAGGTCGAAAAACTGGCGATCAGGCCGTTGGTGATAAAAACCGGTTCCTGAATGATGCTGATATAGCGCCAGAGGATCGCGCGCGGGGACAATGTGCGGCGCAGGTCGGGCGGCAGGGTGTCGGGCAGGACGAAGGTGGTCACCGCCATGCCGGCGATGCCATAGGCCACGGCGAACCAGAAGATCCACCGCCAGTTGCCGAACACCAGAACCGCGCTGCCCAGAGAGGGCGCCAGAACCGGCATGACACCGAACACCAGCGTCAGCTGCGCCATCATGCGGGCACCTTCGCGCCCGGTGGCGACATCGCGCACCACGGCACGGGGGATGACGGCCGAGGCCGAACCGCCGCAGGCGGCGATGAACCGGCACACGCAGAACAGGTGATAGTTCGTCACCGTCGCACAGCCCACTGACGCAATCGTGAACACGGCCAGGCCGGCGACCAGAGGTGCCCGACGGCCCCACCGGTCGGAGATCGGCCCTTGCGAGAATTGGCCGACGGCCAGCCCCAGAAACCACGCGACCAGCGTGAACTGCGCGGAACCCTCTCCGGCCCCGAGATCGCGTTCTATCCATGGAAAAGCGGGAAGATACATGTCGGTGGACAAGGGGCCGATGGCGGAAATCAGACCCAGAAGCGCCACGATCAGGAACGACAGGCGGGGCGGCGGCGGAGTGACCGGAAACAGGGAGGCGGACATGATGGCCCTTGTACGACACGAAGGCCTGTTCTGCCTTCATCGACGGGCGCTTGTCCATTGGCCGCGCTGATAAAAGTGCCGGAATACTGCGCCGTACCCGATGGTCGCCGGGGGCCGGGCGCACCGTGGTGACGCGTATGAACGGCATGTCATAATCGGATTGACGCGCGAAATATTCCGCACTACGTCGGTCCGGCATCGCAACCGGATCGCCCGCCACGCCCGCGTTGGATCGTATTCAGTCCCTTGAAAAGAAAAACTTTTTCTACTTCTCCGCCGACCGGCGCATCAAAATAGGATCGGTCCAAAGGTTTTTTGCTGGATCGGTCCAGGAATGCGTCGCGTCATTCGTCCCCCGCCGTCGCTCAGGTCCCGTGTTCAGACGATGAAACCGCTGTCTCTTCCCTCTCTGGCCCTGCTGCTCGCCCTCGCGCCGATGACGTCGGGGAGTGCCGCTGCGGCCGATGATACGACACCACCGCCCCACGTGCCGTCGTCGCGCGTCGGCGGTTATGGGTCGCATATCCCGTCCACGCCCGCGCCGGTGTCTCAGACGACGGGCGCGCAGTCGCCGTACGAACAGGCGCCGCAGGTCGAACAGGGTGTGCTGCCCAAAAGCTTCGATGCGTGGCTGAAACAGACATACATGACCGGGAACTGGGGCGGTCTGCGTGACCGGCTTGTCGACCATGGCGTGGTGTTTCAGGGGCATTATCTGGAAGACAGTTCGGGCAACCCGGTCGGGGGGCGCGCCAGGGCGGTGCGATACGCCCATGAAGTCGGGGGCGGTGTGGACATCGACTTCAAGAAGCTGACGGGCACCGATGTCGGCATCCTGCATTTCCTGGTCACCGAACGTGCCGGTCTCGGGCTGAACGCGGTCCTGCCGGCCCTGAACTCCGTCCAGCAGATTTTCGGCTCCGGCGAGACGGTGCGTCTGACCCGCCTGTCGCTCGAACATAATTTCGGCGGGTATGCGGATGTCGAAGCGGGTTGGGTGAACACCGAAAACGATTTCGGACAGTCCACGATGCATTGGGGCCTGTCTGTCTATTGCCAGTTCCAGAGCAACGCGATCTGCGGCATGCCACAGTCACTGGCCATGAACTCGGGCTATGGTTACTACCCCACGGCCCATCCCGGTGCGTATCTGAAACTCTATCCGCTGAGGGACGACCGGATCCTCGTCTCGGCGGGTATCTATAATGTGGATAGCACCATCTCCAACACCCATAACGGGTGGAAGATGGGCCTCCATGACTCCACCGGCGCCTACCTGCCCTTTCAGCTGGGCTGGCATCACGGCGGCACGGACCGTCGCGGCGCACTGCCGGGCAACATCCGCGTCGGCGGCTACTGGGACTCGTCGGAGGTCCTGAACACGGTCGCGGCCCACGTCGGCAGTTTCCAGCCGGCCGGCGTGGCACTGGTCGACCTGCCGCAGGACAAGGTGCGCGGCCGGTTCGGCGGGTGGGTGCAGTTCGACCAGCTGCTCCAGCGCGACGGTCCGGGCAGCAACGAAGGCACGATGGTCTTCGGGGCGTTCACCTGGGGTGATCCGCGCACGGCCGAGGTGCCCTACTTCGCCACCTGGGGCATCGTTCGCAAGGGCACGTTCGCCGGGCGGCCGGACGACACCATCAGCCTTGGCGGCAAGTTCGCGATCCTCAACCCGAAATATGCCCAGTACGCGGCCATGTTGCAGCAGCTGGGCGAGCCGGCGCTGCGCCCCTCGGGCGAGCATTCGGTCGAGCTGAACTACGGCTGGCGTCCCACCGCGTGGGTCGGCATCCGTCCCGGCCTGCAATATCTGTGGCATCCGGGCGGGACCAATCTGTATCGCAATGCGCTGATACTCGATTTCGAGACGGCGCTGACGTTCTAGCCACGCGTCCGGGCCCCTTGCCGGGCAGGGGGGAGCGGTCCTATCTGGAGCGACGGTCCCCCGCCGCGTGCGGGGGTGGAGTCTTGGAGTTCGACTGCCCATGAGTGTCCCCCAGCCGGTCGCCTTCGATTACGACGCCCTTGCCCGGGCCCCCGTTGCGACGGACCCGTTCGCCCATTGCGTGGTGCCGAACTTCATCGGCCCTGACGATCTCAACGCCGTGGTGGCGTCCTTGCCGGAGATGGCGTCGGGCGGCTCGTTCCCGCCGGAATCGCTCGCGCTGTCGCCTCTGGTGCGCGCGATGACGGACGAGTTGCAGGGGCCAAGGCTCAAGGGGCTGATTGCCGGGAAGTTCGGCCTGGATCTGGACGACGCGCCCACGATGCTGACCTTGCGCGGTCGCACCCGGGAAAAGGACGGTCGTGTCCACTGCGACTCGACGGCCAAGCGGGTGACGATCCTGCTCTACCTGAACCCCGAGAACGAGTCCTGGGCGCGGCGCGAGGGCTGCCTGCGCCTTCTGCGTGGCCCCGACGATGTCGAGGATTACGTTGTCGAGGTGCCCCCGGTGAACGGGACGCTGCTGATCTTTCCCAACGGCCCGACCACATGGCACGGCCACCGGCAGTATGTCGGCAGGCGTTACACCATCCAGCTGAATTACATGGAGACCAGCGCCAAGGCCCGGCACGAGATGCGGCGCCATCGCCTGTCCGCGCTGGCCAAGCGGCTGCCGTTCGCGGCCTGATCGCGCGCGGACGGGC
>NZ_JABXXR010000198.1 GCF_013376175.1 Ameyamaea chiangmaiensis | reverse complement strand
GACCGGCGTGGACGGGATCGTGGCGTCCAATCACGGCGCACGCACGCTCGACGGCATCGTGGGCCCGGTCGAGCAACTGGCGGCGATGCGGGAGGCGGCGGGTCGCATGACGGTGCTGGCCGACAGCGGCTTTCGCGGGGGGACCGACGTGATGATCGGGCAGGGTCTGGGGGCGGACGCGGTTTTTCTCGGCCGTCCGTTTCTGATGGCATGTGTCGCGGCGGGGCTTGCCGGGGTCGATCACGCCATCGGGCTGCTGGGTGCCGATCTGCGCGCCGCCATGGCGCATTGCGGCGTCACGCGGCCGGAGGAGATCGCGGACGCCGTCGTGCGGCGCGGCCCGACGGGCTGACGCCGCACGACCGCACGCGGACGGGTCAATCCCCCTTCTTGCCCTCGCGTTCGAGGATCGAGCGGAATTTCTTGAGCGAATCGCGTACCTCGGGCGCGGGTTCCGGCTCCCCGAGGTCGAGCTTCTCCAGCGCCGCGATCATCGCCTCGATCACCACCAGACGCGCAAACCATTTGCGGTCGCCGGGGACGACGTACCACGGGGCACAAGGCTGAGCGGTATGCGCGACCGCCTCATGATAGGCATTCTGGTAGTCGTCCCAATAGCCGCGTTCGCGAATATCGGACGGCGAGAACTTCCAGACCTTGTCGGGGCGGTTGAGGCGCTTGAGGAACCGCTGCCGCTGCTTTTCCCTCGATCCGTTGAGGAAGAACTTCAGCACCACGAAGCCCTGTCGGCTCAGATAGGTTTCGAAGTTGCGGATATCCTCATACCGGTGCGTCCAGAAATGCGGCCCCTGCACGGCGGCCGGCAGTTTCTCGTTCTCCAGCACCTCCGGATGCACCCGCGTCACCAGCACCTCTTCATAGTGGCTGCGGTTGAAGATCCCGATCTTGCCACGCGCCGGAATGCTGAAATGCGGGCGCCAGAGAAAATCGTGGGACAGTTCGACCGGACCCGGCTGCTTGAACGCCGTCACCGCGACGCCCTGCGGATTGACCCCCGACATGACGTGCTTGATCGTGCTGTCCTTGCCGCCCGCATCCATGGCCTGCAAGGCCACCAGCATCGCCCAGGACCCGTTCGCCTCCAGCTTCTGCTGAAGCTCCGACAGACGTCGGACGGAGGCACGCAACATCTCGCGCCCCTCCTTCTTGCGCAGGGCGAGGCCCCCCATGTCGTCCGTCGCATGGTCGGCGGCGCGAAAGCTCGCGCCATCGCTCACGCAGTAGCGCGGGAGCAGTGCCTGAATGGCGCTTCGGTCGATCGCCTTGCTGTCCGTCGCCATCGCCGTCAGCCCATCGACCGGTCGACCGCCAGGCCGCCCGCGGCCTGACAGACAGGCATCATCTCGATCTGGTTGATGTTCACGTGCGGCGGCAGGGACAGCAGCCACGACACGGTATGGGCAATGTCCTCGGCCGTCAGCGGTGTCGTCTTGTCATAGACGGCGCTGGCCTTGGCATCGTCCTTGAAGCGCACATTGCTGAACTCGGTCCCGCCGCACAGGCCGGGGGCGATGTTCGTCGCGCGCACGTGCTGTCCCAGCACATCGGTGCGCAGGTTGCGCATGAACTGCTCCACGAACGCCTTGGTCGCGCCGTAGACGTTCCCGCCAACATAGGGATAGATCCCCGCTATGCTGCCCAGCGCGATGACATAGCCCTTGTTCCGCTCAACCATGCCCGGCAGCAACGCGCGCGTGATTTCCACCAGTCCGCTGACGTTGGTGGAGATCATCGTCTCCCACCCGTCAATGTCGGCACTCTGCGACCGCTCCGTCCCCAGGGCGAGACCGGCGTTGTTGACCAGAACGTCCACCTCGCGCCAGCCGTCGGGCAACGTGTCCGGCAGGGCGCGCAGAGCCTCGCGGTCATTCATGTCGAGCACGAACGGCAACAGCGACGCGCCGAGTTCGGCGGCCAGTTCGTCAAGCCGCGCCTTGCGGCGGCCCGTGGCGATGACACGGTGGCCGTCGCCGACCAGCCGACGGGCGATGGCCTGCCCGAATCCGGCGGTTGCACCCGTTACCAGAACCGTTTGTGTCATGCGCCTGTCCCCTGTCATTTTCAAAGCGTGTCAATCATGGCACCATGGTCCGCCGCTGCCTATCCCGGCGACACCGGGGAGGGCGCCGGAAAGGGTTGCAAAGCGGCCCGAATTGGCCTCTAGCATAGCGTGATGACCGCTACGTTGGACCTCCAGACGTCACCTCTCGGTTCGCTGACCGGCTTCTTTCTGGTGGCAAGCCCAGCTCTGGCCGATTCCGATTTCGCCCAGAGCGTTATCTATCTGTGCGCCCATTCCGAAGAGGACGGCGCAATGGGACTGGTCATCAACCGGCGCCTGCCGCAGCCCGGCCTGGCCGACGTCCTGACGCAACTGGGTATCGAGCCCGCACCGCCGCGTCGGATCATCAGCCTGTGCGCGGGTGGTCCGCTGGACGGCACACGCGGCTTCGTCCTGCATTCCTCGGACTGGAGCGGCGACGGCAGCCTGAGCGTGGATGACACGATCACCCTGACCGCCAGCCTCGATGTCCTGCGCGAGATCGCCGACGGATCCGGACCGCGCCACGCGCTGCTGGCCCTTGGCCACGCCGCGTGGGAGCCGGGCCAGCTGGAAGAGGAAATCCTCACGCACAACGCGTGGTACATCGCCCCGGCGAACGAAGCGATCCTGTTCGGCAACGATCATACGGTCAAATGGCGCCGGGCGCTGGCCACCATCGACCTCGATGCCGGTCAGTTGTCCGGCGCCGTGGGCCACGCCTGACCGCCGTCCGGCGGGCAGCCGTCACCAGGCGAAAGACGGAACGACCGCTTCGGGCGCCAGACCGGCGGACCGGGCTTCCGCCTCGGCCAGTGCTGCGTCATTGCCGATCATTTCCTGATGGATGCCACCCAGCACCCACGCGCCCGCGATACCGGTCGCCTTCGCGCCGCGCATGTCGGTCGCCAGGGCATCGCCGACCGCGATGACGCGCGATCTCGGCAGGCCAAGCTGCTCGAAAACGGGTTCGTAGACCTCGGGATGCGGTTTGCCGATCAGGCGTACCGCCCCACCCATCTGCGCGTAGTAACTCGCCAGCAGACCGGCGCAGATGATACGCCGCCCGTCGCGGATGACCTCGATATCGGGGTTCGCGCACAGCATCGGCAGACCCGCGCGGGCGCTGGCCTCCATACGCGCGACATAGGGCTCGACCGAGTCCTCGCCCTCTTCGGGGGTGGGGCCGGTGTTGAGGACGAAATCCGCCTCCGCCGGGTCGGTCACGACGGTGTAGTCGAGCCCCTCGAACACGTTCACGTCCTTGCGGCCGCCGATATGAAACAGCCGGCGTCCGTTGCCGCCGAACTGCGGATCCTGCCCCCCGGCCAGCAGCGCGCGGCAATATTCGCCGCTGGTCATCACGCCGTTATAGAGATCGTCGCCGATCCCCATGCCCCGCAGCATCACCTGCACCACGGCGGCGGTGCGCGGCGCATTCGACAGCAGCACGACGCGCCGACCGGCCGCTTGCAGCCGCGCAAGACAGTCGACCGATCCGGGATAGGGGCGTACGCCGTCATGCACGACGCCCCAGAGATCGACGATGAAGCCCTCATATTCCCCGGCCAGAACGGCCATTCCCTTGAGGTGGCGCATCAGAGATCGGCTCCTTTCGCATCGGCAAGTGTTTCGAACCCTTGGGCGCGCAGGGCCGCCAGCAGTTCGGTCTTCAGGCGCGGCACCAGCGCCGGCCCCTGCAGGGCAAACGCGGAATAGACCTGCACCAGATCGGCGCCGGCCTTGATCCGCGCCAGAATGTCCGACCCGGTTTCGATCCCCCCGGCCCCGACCAGAACCAGCCGCCCCGCCGCCAGCCGCGCCACCGCCAGCAGCATCGCCTGCGCCCGGTTGCGCAGCGGACG
>NZ_JABXXR010000197.1 GCF_013376175.1 Ameyamaea chiangmaiensis | reverse complement strand
GGGCGTCGTGGGAGAAGTGCGTCTGATCGAAAGGCAGTTCGGAGTTTACACATTCTGAACGCCCGAAATCTCCGGGGCCCTGCCGCTTATTCGAGAATTTGCAACAGAGCCCGCCGGGACATCACGCTGCTGGAGATGGCGGCGCGCCTGCGCGAAGAGCATGCGGTCGAGATCGGGCGCAGCATGCTCAGCCGCTGGCTGCGTCAACGTGGCTGGACGTTCAAAAAAAGACCGCCCACGCACTGGAGCAGGAACGTACCGACGTCCTGAAGCGGCGCGAGGACTGGTTCGACGCCCAGCCCGATCTCGACCCGGAGCGCCTGGTATTTATCGACGAGACCAACCTGTCGACCAAGGTGGCCCGGCTGCGGGGACGCGCCCTGCATGGAGAGCGGTGTCGCGCTGGTGTGCCGCACGGCCACTGGAAAACCACGACCTTCACCGGGGCGCTGCGCACGACCGGTCTGACGGCACCCTTCGTGCATGACGGAGCCATGAACGGTGCCGTGTTCCAGACCTATGTCAGCCAAGTGCTCGTGCCGACCCTGAGGCCGGGCGACATCATCATCCTCGACAAGCTGCCGGCCCATCGTATGCCCGGTGCACGCCGTGCCGTCGAACGGGCTGGGGCCACGATGGTGTTCCTGCCGCCCTATAGCCCCGACTTCAATCCGATCGAGATGGCCTTCTCCAAGCTCAAATCTCTCATGCGCAGCCGGGCGGAACGCACCGTCACCGTGCTATGGGATGCCGTCGGGGAGGCGCTTCACGCTGCTGCTGCGGGGCGGAGAAATCGGCCATGGCGTCGTCGATCTCCTGCCAGGCCTTGAGGATCGTGCGCTGGAGCATGATCGCCGCTTCCTTCTGCTGCGCCCGGCGCAGGCGCAACTGCCCGGTGAGGCGACCGCCCTCGAACAGCGGCAGCGTCATGGTCGGGCCGAACCCGTACTGCCGGGACGCCCAGGAGCCGAGCCCGCTGAATTGCAGCGCCTGCACGTCAAGGCTGCCGGACAACGTAACGCGCGGAAAGAAATCCGCCACGGCCACGCCGATGCTGGCGGTGGCGACATGCAACTGCTCTTCGGCCATACGAATATCCGGCCGACGCTCCGCCAGTTCCGACGGCAGGCCGACGGGCACCGCATCGGGCACCGGCGGGATCGCGGCAGGCGTGCCGAGCTGTGTTCGGAGCGCTCCCGGCTCGCGTGCTACCAGAAAACTCAGCGCGTTGATCAGATGCACTTCCTGAGCGCGCAAGATCGGCAGGCGTGACTGGAATTCGCTGAGCTGACCGCGGGAATCCGCCACGTCGAGCTGCGTGGAGGCGCCTTGAGTGAAGCGCATCGTCGTCAAATCGACACTATGGCGCGCGGTGTCGATATTGCGACCGACGATGGCGATCTGCGCCTGCACGCCGCGCAGATCGAGATAGTCCTGCGCGGTTTCGGCCATCAGCGAGACCAGCACGTCGCGCTGCATGTCCTGCGTCGCCTGCACGGCCGCGTTGGCCGCCTCGACCTGACGCCGAACATGGCCCCAGAGATCGACTTCCCACGACGCGCTCATGCCGTATTGCGGCAGGTTGAAGGACGGATTGCCGACCGTGCCCGGCACGGCCACGGGGCCGAAGCCCTGCGCGCCACTGGCGACATCGCCGGCGCCCGCGCGCTCCAGCGTGCCGAGCAGGCCGAGGATGCCATTGGTGCTGGCCCGCTCGCGGGCGTAGGAGGCATTCCCCTCCATATGCGGGAACTGTGCAGCGCTTGCGATCCGCCGCTCGGCGATACTTTCCGCCAGGCGGTATGCGCTGGCCCTCAAGTCCAGATTGGCGGCCGCGACCTGCTGCTCGAGCGCAGTCAGCACCGGATCGCGATAGATCGTCCACCATTGCGGATCGGCCGCACTTTCCACCGGGTGGCTTTCGGCGTCCGCCATGTCGCGATGCCAGTGCGGCCCGCTTGCGACATCGGGCTTGTGATAGTCCGGCCCGACCGTGCAGGCGCCGAGCAGGAGCGCGCCCGCCAGTGCGAACGTGCGCCGGTTGAGGAGAGTGGTCATGATCCGCCCCTCACCGCCACGCATAGCGGGGGTCGTCCGCCCTCGCGCCCTCGGGGTGCGACGCCGTGTCGATCCGGACTTCGACGGACATGCCGACCCTGACCCGCGCCGCCAGAGCTTGCCCCGGATCGAAGACGATGCGCACCGGGAGACGCTGGACCACCTTGGTAAAGTTGCCGGTCGCATTATCGGGCTGGATCGGCGCGAAGGCGACCCCGGTGGCAGGCGGGATGCTGTCGACATGGGCATGGAGCGGCTGGCCGGGGAAGGTATCCACCCAGACCGTCGCCTTCTGACCCGGCACGACATGCGTGAGTTGCGTCTCCTGGAAATGGGCCACCACAAAGGCGTCCTGGACCGGCGTGACGGCCATCAGCGCGCTGCCGGGATTGACGTAGTTGCCCACGCGCACGCCCCGCGCGCCGACCACACCGTCCACCGGGGCCGGGATGGTGCAATAGGACAAATCCAGTTCCGCCCGCTGTTCCTCGCCTTCGGCGCGGGCCAGGTTGCCCCTGGCACGCGCGATCTGAGCCGCGAGCACGTCCTTTTCCTCGATCGCGGCCAGCACGCTCGCCTCGTCGCGGGCTTTCGCCGCCGTGGCCTCGCGGGTCTGGGCCGCCGTGCGCTGGCGCTGCTCCATCGTGCCGGCACCGCCAGCCGCAAGATTACGGTACCGGGCCTCGTCCTGCTGCGCGAAGACGAGCTGGGCGTCGTCCGACGCCCACGACGCGACGGCATTTCGCACCCTACTGGTATCTCATCCGTCCGGTCAGTGGACTGATCCGCAGACGCATGTTGGCCTCCGTGCGCAAGCAGGCGGAAAGCCGCACCAATTCGCCGACGATCACCGGCTGATGCCTGGTATCCCGCCGACCCGTTCGGCCAGGAACTCCACGCAGAGACGGATCCTAGCCAGCGTCGTCCGTTCAGGCGCGATCAGCATGCTCAGCGGCACCGACGGCAACGTGTAGTCTGGGAGAAGCGGCACCAATCGACCGTCCTGCAGGCAGTCTTCCACCAGCCAACGATGGGCCGGGCCGAAACCCCTTCCCGCCAGAAACGCCTCCCGCGCCGCCAAACCATGATCGACGATCAAACGGCCATGAAACGGCACGAGATGGGTTCTACCCCTGACGCTCCGCAGGACCAGCCGATCCGACCCATGCACACGCGACATGCGCACCCCTTCGCGGTCACGCAAGTCCGCCACTCGCCGCACCGGACCATTGCGACGCAGCCACTCGGGCGATGCGACCAACAGGCGCTCGCTCTCCCCCAGGGTGCGCAGTTTCATCGCACAATCGCTCAGGGGACCGAGACGGACGGCGATATCGACCCCATCCCGCACCAGATCGATCCGCTCGTCCGTCAGGCCGAATTCCACCCTTATTCCCGGATTTTGGTCTTGAAAGGCATAAATGAGCGGGCTGACGTGCAGGACGCCCAACGCGCCGGTACAGGAGATACGTACCGTCCCGGCCGTTGCCTGCCGCGTGTCGCGCATCTCCTGACTTGCCTGCTCGACGAGGGAGAGGATCTGCACGCAATGCGCGTAATAGCGCGTTCCTTCGTCCGTCAGCGCCGTACGGCGCGTCGTCCGCGTCAGCAGCGACACACCCAGAGCCTCTTCAAGCTCGCGCAGATGCCGCGTGATCGTCGATTGCCCAGCGCCGGTTTCACGGGCGACGGCCGCCAGATTGCCACGTTCGGCAACGCGCACGAAGGTCCGCATCCGCTCCAGTGAGATTGGCGATTGTTCCATATTTCGGCATTCTCCCTTCCTCTATCGCCATATGGGATAAGAATAGCCTAACGCGTAATCTCGTTGGGAAACGAAATTTTCCACGCAATGAGAGTCCGCTCATGAATGTTCTGATCGTCTTCGCCCATCCGGAAAGACACTCGCTCAACGGCGCCCTGCTTG
>NZ_JABXXR010000196.1 GCF_013376175.1 Ameyamaea chiangmaiensis | reverse complement strand
CCCGTCCGGCGCGGTCAGTGTGCGTCCACGGCGCGCGCCGGCGATGATCCGCACGCGACCCTCAGACCTTGCGGCCGGGCCGCCGCTCCGGCGCCAGTCCGGACACCTGTTCGCGCAGGGTCTTGCCGGGCACTTCCTCGAGCTCGCCCCGGTTCAGCGTGCCGAGCTGAAACGGACCGTAGGACGTGCGGATCAGGCGGCTGACATGCAGGTTGAGGCCCGACATCACCCGTCGGATCTCCCGGTTCTTGCCTTCGCGCAGGGCCACGGTCAGCCACGCGTTATCGCCCTTACGCGAATCGAGCCCGGCTTCGATCGGGCCGTACCGCACACCCTCGAACACGCTGCCTTCGGCCAGTTGCGCCAGACGTCGCTCGTCCACCACGCCGAACACACGCACGCGGTAACGGCGGATCCAGCCGTTGGACGGCAGTTCCAGACGGCGGGCAAGCGCACCGTCATTGGTCAGCAGCAGCAACCCTTCGCTGTTGAGGTCCAACCGCCCGACGCTGATCACGCGCGGCATCCCTTCCGGCATCGCCTCGAACACGGTGCGGCGGCCTTCGGGGTCGCGATGCGTCGTCACCAGACCATCCGGCTTGTGGTACCGCCACAGCCGCGTGCGATCCTGCTCCCCCACGACGGCGCCATCGACCTGAACGATATCCCCGGCCGTGACGAACGTCGCGGGATGTTCGACCGGCACGTTGTTCATCCGGACACGGCCTTCGCCGATCATCCGTTCGATATCGCGACGACTGGCCACCCCGGCACGCGCCAGATATTTGGCGATCCGTTCACCCTGCCGTTCCTGCTCGCTCATCCCTGTCTTCTCCGTGCCGCCGCGACCAGCGCCGCGAATATCTTGCGATCGCCCCGATCGATCTCGAATTCCGGGTGCCACTGCACCCCCAGACAAAACTCGCGCGCCGGATCCTCGATCGCCTCGATCACACCGTCTTCGGCACGTGCGCAGACCTGCGCGCGACCGGGGTCTAGGATCGCCTGATGATGCGACGAATTCACCGCCATCATCGGCACCTCGACGATATCGGCAAGGCGCGATCCCGGCGTGATGGCGATTGTATGCCCGGCCTGATCGCGCGGATTGGGCTGCTCGTGCGGCAAGGCGTCGGGAACGCTGTCGGGGATATGCTGAATCAGCGTCCCGCCCAAGGCCACGCCCAGCAGTTGCGCGCCCCCGCAGATACCCAGCACGGGCCGGTCGCGTTCCAGGGCAGCCGCAAGCAGGGCGAGCTCGGCGCCCGTGCGGCGCCGTTTGAGCGTCACGGTCTCATGCGTGGTCGCGTCGCCATACAGGGCGGGGTCGATATCGAAGGCACCCCCCGTCACCACCAGAGCGTCCACCGCCGCTATCATATCGGCCGCGAGACGCGGATTGTGCGGCAGCGCCACCGGTACGCCACCGGCATGCGCGATCGCGTCCATATAATTCGTGCGGATGGCATACCACGGCCACGCCGACCAGCCTCCCGCGGGCTCGCTGTCGAGCGTAACCCCGATAACCGGGTTCGTCCTGTGCATCGGCCCTCAGTAGAGGAATTGTCTGCCCGCGGCGAGAGGTGTTCTCCCGGTTCCGCACAGCGCCCCGGTCAGCGCGCTACCCGCCATCCATGTCATCCACGTCGGTGCCGTAGGCATGACGCTGCCCTGACAGCAGAGCCACGAAACCGACACCACAGACGATCAGTCCGGCGACCAGCAGGAACGGGGCAGACGCATGGCCGGCGATGTATGCAAGCCACGCAAGTATCATCAGGCCGAACCCGGCCAGCGTCGCGCCGGCAAACACGGACAGACGGATGAATGCTTTCCTCGATCGCGCCATGCGACACCCCGGACCCTGAAAGAGTCGATGATGACACGATGGCGATCGAAAATCACGCCTCCCGCCCGGGGACGCCCGCGTCGCACAGGGACATCCTACCCCTCTCGGACGGTAACAGCCTCAGGCCGCGGCGGCGGACGTCGCGGCGGTGTCGGACGACGTCGCGCTGTGAAGGCTGATGACGCTGGACATCGGGATCGTCGCGCCACCCATTTCGATATCGACCGTGCCCGCGTCGAGTGATGTGCCGGTGATCGTGCCCGTGACGGTTGGCGTCAGAGAGGTTGCGCCGCTTGCCGTCTGTCCCTGGATAGCGACGTAGTAGGCACCGTCGGACCGCGTAGTGCCCTGATTGTCGGTCCCGTCCCAAGTGTAAGTGTTGGTGCCGGCCCGGGGCGTCATGGTCACGGTCTTGACCACCGTACCGCTGCTGTCGGCGATCGCGATCGCCACCGGATCGGTGTTGGACGACGTGAAGGAGAACTCGGCCGCGCCGTTCTGCAACGGCAGCGTGCTGGTCGTCGCCTCGGCGGTCTTCCCCACGAGGGACTGGCTGTTGTACATCTGCTCTTCCTGCGTCAGGGAGATCAGGGTGCTGAGGTTGGTGTTCGTCGAGACCTGCTGCTCGACCCCGGCGAACTGGGCCAGTTCGGTGGTCAGCTGGTCCGTGCTGGTCGGGCTGCTTGGGTCCTGATTTTTCAGCTGCGTGGTCAGGAGCGTCAGAAACTCTGTCGAGTTACTGCCGAGGGAGGCGAGCGGATCGGTCGTCGTCGTGCTGCTGGTCGATGACGTGGCCGAGGAAGCGGCACTCTGGGCGGCCGTCTGGGCCGAGGACAAGAGAGAAGCCGAACTCACCGCTGTGGTCATGACAGGTTTCCATGTGCACATCCGCGCCCCGGCACAGGACGCGTATCGCACGAAGCCTACACCACGCCCGTAAACGAACTGCTAACGCGCCCCTCAGATCAGCCCACGCGCCTTGACCATGGCATACGCGGCCAGCGTGACCATGCACACGATCTCGCCGTCGCGGATCATCGCCTCGAAACGGGGCAGCGACACCGTATGGGTGGTCATGTCCGCCTCTGTGGCTTCCCGCGCGGTGGGCCCCTGGGTCAGATCGGTCGCCAGAAACACGTGTCCCTTCTGCGTCGAATAGCCCGCGCCCTGATACGTCTGTCCGACATGGCGCATCGCGCCCGCGATCAGCCCGGTTTCCTCGCGCAGTTCACCGACCGCGACCTCTTCCGGCGACGCATCGGGGCGCGTTTCCCACATCCCCATCGGCAGTTCCCACAGCGTCTCGCCGACCGGGTAGCGGAACTGGCGCACCAGGGTGACCTGTGGTCCGTCGGGACCTTCGCCGAGCGGAAGGATGACCGCGAATTCGCCGCGTTCAACGACACCATACAGCCCCTCACCGCCATCAGGGCGAATAAGAATGTCTTCGCGCACGCGCGTCCACGGATTGGCATAGGCAATCCGCGACGAGACGACGCGATAGCCGCCCGGTCCGGGCTCCGGGCGGACGGTCGCTGCGCGGGAGGGTCTGTCGGTCATGGTCGCTCCAGTGCCGGTATGTCGGGGTCCGCCGGCGATCCGCGCCATAGACCGTTCTCAACTTTTCGTGTATATCGATCGGCAACGGACGAGCCCGTAACGCCGAAGATCGTTGCGCAACCGTGTTTCATACACGGGACATGACCGTTATGTAACCCGTCTTCTGCTCACACCTTTTCTTCCGAAAAAGCGATTGTCACTCCGTCAGCCTTTGCTAGACGCGACGTCTGTTCGATCGGTCCGCGGCCAGCCTGCCGGCACGGGTCCGGCGGCGTTGGCTCCAGTGACGAAAGACGGCGGCATGGCACGATACACCTCGCGATACGGCATGCTCCTTCTGGCCGGAGCCGCTCTCTGGGCGGCATCACCACGCGCCCGGGCGGATGACTACACCGATCTGCTGGATATCCTACGTGCCAAGGGCAGCCTGACGCAGGCCGAATATGACGGGCTGCTGAGCAAGCATCTCCATCACGGCGCGCGCCCCGTTCGAGCCGCCACCGCGCACGCGCGTCCGATGACGCACGCCGTGGTAGTAGGCAGCGATGCGCCGCGCGCGGTCGTCCCGGGCGTGATGACGACATCGTCGGATTCCGTCGCCGTCACGCAGGCGCGCG
>NZ_JABXXR010000195.1 GCF_013376175.1 Ameyamaea chiangmaiensis | reverse complement strand
CGGGGCATCGGCCTGCGCCATCTGCTGGGCGCGCGCATCGTGCGCGACGCCGCCGCCACCTGCCTGCCGTTCTCGGCCCTTGGCGGCATCGTCATCGGCATGCGCGCCACCTGCCAGCGCGAACATGGCGGGCACCACGCCGTCGCATGGCCCGAAGCGGCGTCGGCCAACGTGGTCGACATCACGACCGAGGTTCTGGGCCAGATCGTCTTCGTCCTTCTGGGCGTCGTCTGCCTGATCGGACACCAGGGATCGGACCGGTTCGTCGGCCCCGTCGTGATCGGCGCGGTGCTTCTGGCTTTCGGCATTGCCGGTTTCATCTGGACGCAGCAGAGCGGTGGCACAGCGATGCGGCGGCTGGCGCGCTTTCTGGGACGCAACATCGCAACCCAGTGGCAGCACACGATGCTGGACGGCATGGGCACCCTGCAGGAGCGGCTGGAAGACATGTGGTCGCACCCCGGCCGCATCGCCGGCGCCGCCGCCCTGCATCTGGTGGCCTGGATCGGCAGCGCCGCCACCATCTGGGTGGCCTACCGGTTTCTGGGCGCCCACCTGTCGCTGACCAACGCCATCGCCATCGAGGGCGTGACCTGCGGCATCATGTCGGCGTCGTTCCTCGTCCCCGCGTCGCTGGGCGTACAGGAAGCCGCCTACATGGCGCTGGGCGCCGCGTTTGGCATCGACCCGTCTCTGTCCATGGGCCTGTCGCTGCTGCGGCGCGGGCGCGATCTGGTGATCGGGGTTCCCGCCCTTCTGATCTGGCAGATCGGTGAAATGCGCCGTATGCGATACCGACGCACCCTTGAACGCCAGCAGGACTACGCCGACCCGGCCATGTCCAAGAGCAGCGCGTCCTGAGGGTTGCCGTGGATCGGCGGCCAGGATGCCTTTCGATCCCCTCGTGTTTCCGAGTCTATGCCCATGACCTCTCCTACGCCCCCGACCCACGAGCCGTCCCCTCCGCGTGAGCCGCTGTTCGGCACGCTGGCCGTAATCGGGCCGGGCCATATCGGCTCGTCCGTTCTGCGGCGCGCGCGCCTCGAGCCCGCACTTGCAGGGCGCCTCGTCACCACCGACGCCAGCGCGGAGGTGCGGCAGATCGCCCGCACGCTCGCCCTGGCCGACGAGGTGGCCGACACGGCGGCGGACGCCGCCCGCGCGGCGGATTGCGTCATGCTCTGCGTACCCGTGGGAGCCATGGGCGCGGTCGCCGCCGAGGTGCTGCCGGTCATGAAGCCGGGCGCGATTTTGACGGATGTCGGCTCGACCAAGGCGTCGATCATAGCCGATATCGCGCCCTACCTGCGTGACGACGTGCCCTTCGTCCCCGCCCATCCGATGGCCGGTCGCGAGTTCTCCGGCCCCGACTCCGGCTTTCCGACCCTGTTCGAAAACCGCTGGTGCCTGATGACGCCGACGCCGGACACGCCCGACGACGCGATCGCCCGCATACAGGCTTTGTGGGAACGAATGGGCGCGCGCACGCGCAGGATGGATGCCGCCCATCACGACAAGGTATGCGCGATTGTCAGTCACCTGCCGCATCTGCTGGCGTTCACCATCTGCGGCACGGCGGACGATCTGGCGGAGGAGACGCGTTCGGAAGTGCTGGATTTCGCGGCGTCTGGCTTTCGCGATTTCACGCGGATCGCCGCCTCCAACCCGGTCATGTGGCGCGACATCTTCCTGAACAATCGCGAGGCGCTGCTTGAAATGCTCGCCCGCTTCACCGAGGACGCACAGGCCATGGCGCGCGCCATTCGCTGGGGCGACGCCGAGTTTATCGTCGACCGGGTCGAGCGCGGCAGGCGTATCCGCCGCAGCCTGCTGGAAAACCAGCAGGCCTGACGGATCGCGCGGGCGCCGGCCTCACACGGCCGGCAGCCCTGTTCAGGTCACCGTGAAGACCCGCAGCGTGTTCGTCGAACCCGGCACGCCGAACGGCAGACCGGCCGCGATGACGATCTGGTCGCCCGTGCGGGCCAGCCCGTCGGACACCGCCGCCTCGGACGCCTGTCCGACCACGTCCTCGATCGTGTGAACCGGTGTCTCCTGACCGAGTGACTGCGCGCGCACGCCCCAGACCACACTCAGGCGACGCGCAACCTCGTCCTCCGGCGCCAGACCCACGATCGGGCAGGCCGGACGTTCGCGCGCGATACGGAGCGCCGTGGTGCCGCTTAGCGTAAACGCCGCGATGGCGCGCGCCCCCAGCGCATCGGCCACCGAGGTGGCGGCCGCCGCGATCGCATCGGCCACGTAAGCCTCCGCGCGCGGGCGGGACGCCTGCATCTGCGACTGCCAGCCGGCGTCCTGCTCCACGGTGGAGATGATGCGCGCCATGATGCCGACGGCTTCCAACGGATACTGTCCCGCGGCCGTCTCGGCCGACAGCATGACCGCGTCCGCGCCGTCGAAAACGGCGGTCGCCACGTCGGAGGCCTCGGCGCGCGTCGGCGTGGGGGCGGTGATCATGCTCTCGAGCATCTGGGTAGCCACGATCACCGGCTTGCCGAGCTGACGGGCCAGACGGATGATCCGCTTTTGCGCCAGCGGCACAAGCTCGGGCGGCAGTTCGACGCCCAGATCGCCGCGCGCGACCATCACGGCATCGGACAGCTCGAGGATCGCCTCGAGATTGTCCATCGCCTGCGGCTTTTCCAGCTTGGTCATGATCCAGGCCCGACCGCGCGCGATCGCCTTGGCTTCCTCGACATCCTCCGGACGCTGCACGAAGGACAGGCCGATATATTCCACGCCCAGTTCGAGCGCGAAATCCAGGTCCCGACGATCCTTCTCCGTCAGCGCCGGAATCGGCAGCACGATGTCGGGCACGTTGACGCCCTTGCGCTCGGACAGCCAACCACCGACCACCACCTCGGTCTCGAGGTAGTCGGGACCCGTGGCGACGACCACAAGCCGCAGCTTGCCGTCGTCCAGCAGCAGGTTGCTGCCGACGCGGGCCGCACTGATGATCTCGGGATGCGGGAGACGCACCCGGTCGACCGTTCCCGGCGCGTCGTTCAGATCCAGACGGAACTTCGCACCCGGGCGCAGTTCGACCTTGCCGTCAGCGAAAACGCCGACCCGCAGCTTTGGGCCCTGCACGTCGGCCAGGATCGCGATCGGACGGCCGATCTCAGACTCGACCGCGCGAATGGCCTCGTGCCGGGCGGCATGGTCGGCATGGGCGCCGTGCGAGAAATTCAGCCGGAAAACGTCTACACCGGCCAAGGCAAGCTTGCGGATCACGGCGATGTCCGACGAGGCCGGCCCAAGGGTCGAGACAATCTTTGTGCGCCGCAGTCGCGACGTAATAGTCGGGGTCATCCTCACTCTCTTCCTTACCAAATCCCGTGCGCCCGGCCGGTACGCCGGTGAGCCTGCCCCGGGCAGATCCGCAGACGGCTCAGGGCTGGATCGCTTCCTGCGGCAGGAGGCCCCAGAACGCCCCCCTGTGCAACCAACCGCCGTGGTTCTTCACGGAAACCTTACACCAGTCCGAGCCCACCGGGCACTGCCGAATCACTCCAACCACCCCGGGCTTGAGGACCGCGACGACGCCGGACTGGTCCGACGCATCGGTGCGCAGGATCGTCCCGCCGGCGACCTGTTCCGCATCCTGGGCGGTCGGCACGGTCGCGATGACGCGCGTGTCGGCGCGACCGATATGATCCCCGTCCCGTGCACTCGCCTCACCCGCCTGGGTACCGGCGCCTTCGGGCGGCAGACCGGGGATGACGAAGGTGCGCGTGCCCGTCAGCACAGCCTGATGCACCCATCCCTTTTCCCCGTCCGAATCCTCGACCAGACGCCATACATCGAACTCGCGCTCGATCCGCACGGGCAGGTCGCGACGGTGATAGACCCAGGTGATCGGATACCGCTCGCCGGGGCCCGAACGCATGTTGACCTCGCCCGCTCGGAAGGCGGCATAGCGCGGCAGAGGCAGACCGGTGTTGGACCCCTTGTCCGTCGGGGCAGCCGGCGGCACGTCCGTCAGCGCCGGAGCCGGGGTGTCGACCGCCGAGGCCGGGGCCGCGGCCCCGACGGCGG
>NZ_JABXXR010000194.1 GCF_013376175.1 Ameyamaea chiangmaiensis | reverse complement strand
CCGGTCGCGGCGCCCTCGGCGGCCGGTGCGACGGGAGCCGTGTTCGATCTGTCGCCCCTGCCGCGCGTCGGCGGGGTCGTCCGGCGCCTCGTCCCGTCGCCCACGGGCGAAGTGATGTCGATCCTGCTGACGGACAACACCCAGATCCTGGTCCCGCGCGGCCTTGGCCCTGACGTCGCCACCCATATCGTCCCCGGGGCCAGGATTTCCGCGCGGGGCCTGGTGACGGCGGACCAGCATCTCATGCGCGCATTTTCGATCGACGACGCGCACGGCCATCCGCTTCAGGACGATGCCGAGGCCGTCGCCACCCGGCCGCCGCCACCGGCCACGCCGGGCCTGGAGTTCGGCGGCCGCTACGCCCTGACCGTCTTCGATCGCAACGGCCACCCCGCCGGCCTGATCCTGGACGACGGAACGGTGGTCTATCTCTCGGCCGCCGAGATGGCGCGCAACGCCGCGTGGCTGCGCCCCGGCAGCCCGGTGGTCGCGACGGGCTCGGGGCTAGACTCCCCCTTCGGCAGAACGGTCGAGGCCTCGGCCATCGGACCCTCGCACGATGCGCTGGCCCCCGTGATACGCGCCGACGTGCCGCTGCCCGGCGCGGCACCCGGAACGGCGGCCTACGATCTGATCGCGGGCTCCGGACACTGAATCTTTCACAAGGTCGTCGGCGGACGCATCAAATCATGGCACACCCGGCCGCTTTGCTTGACAGCGCTTTACGACCCCGTTAGCAAGCGCCTGCACCCGACCAGAGGTGCGTGAAATGAACAGGAACGACTCTCGCCCCGAGCCCCCCGAAACGCCCTCGTCCTTCGATGACCGTCTGAAGGGCGCACGAGAGCGTCAGGGATTGCAGTCAGCCAGAGACACGGCCTCCGCGGACCCGCTCGATCGGGCCGGCTGGGGCATGATGCTGCGGGCCGGTACCGAGATGATCGGTGGCCTCGCGGTTGGCGTGGCCATCGGGCTGGGGCTGGATCACTGGCTGGGCACGCGCCCGCTGTTCCTGATCGTGTTCGCGTTTCTGGGTGGCGCTGCGGGTATTCTGAACGTTTGGCGGCTGGTCAAACCCTGAGCGTTCGTCGATAAAGCTGTGGGGCGCATGCCGCCCGACGTGTTTGGGAGAACGATCTTGGCGGCCGGAACGACCATCGACGCGCTCGGGCAATTCGAGCTGCACCCCGTTCTCGGCGAACTCGGGGCCACGCTGCGTTTCAGCCAGTCCCCTGCCTTGATGATCGTCGCCGTCGTTCTGGTGCTGGCCTTCCTGTATATCGGCATGCGTCCGCGCGCCGTTGTTCCGGGCCGTCTGCAGGCCGCGGCGGAAATCTGCCACGATTTCATCCACAACATGGCCGTCGACACGATCGGGCCGGAAGGCCGCGCCTTCTTTCCGTTCGTGTTCACGCTGTTCTTCTTCATTCTGGCCGGTAACTATATCGGCCTGATCCCGTTCTCGTTCGCCTTCACCAGCCACATCGCGGTCACGCTCGGCCTGGCGATTCTGGTGTTCGTGCTCGCTGTTCTGGTCTCGCTCAAGTCGCAGGGGCTGAAGTTCTTCGCGCACTTCATGCCCGACGGCGCGCCGATGGCGCTCGCCCCGCTGCTGATCCCGATCGAGATCCTGTCCTTTCTCTCCCGTCCCGTCAGCCTGTCGATCCGACTTTTCGCCAACATGGTGGCGGGGCACGTGATGCTGGAAATGTTCGCGGCCTTCACGATCATGCTCGCCGGTCTCGGCATCGCGGGCGACGTGCTGGCGGTGGGTCCGGTGGTCATCAACATCGCGCTGATGGCTCTCGAATTGCTGGTGGGTGCCTTGCAGGCCTATGTGTTTGCCATCCTCACCTGCATCTATCTGCGCGAGGCCGTGGCCCACTAAGCCCCGTTCGCGTTCCCCTAAGACGCTTCAACCTTCAAGGAAGTCACTCCATGGACATCGCTGCTGCCCGTGAAATTGGTGCTGGTATCGCCGTCATCGCTCTCGCCGGCGTTGGCATCGGTCTGGGCAACATCTTCTCGACCCTGGTCTCCAGCATCGCCCGCAACCCCGCCGCGCGTCCGCACGTGTTCGGCCTGGGCATGCTCGGCTTCGCCCTGACCGAGGCCGTGGCGCTCTACGCCCTGCTGATCGCGTTCCTGATCCTGTTCGTCTGATCATCGGAGGCAGCCCCGTGCAACGCGCGATCCTGACTCTTCGCCCGGTGGCCCGGATCGCGACGTCCGCGCTGCCGTTGGCAACGGGGCTGCTTGTGGCCGGTGCTCCGGGGGCCTACGCCGCCGGAATGCCGCAGCTTGACTTCGGCAACCCCCTGGTCATCGGACAGGTGATTTGGGGGGCGGCGATCTTCCTGGTGTTCTACCTGATCGTCAGCCGCTCGGCCCTGCCCCGGGTCAGCACGGTCATCGCCAATCGCGACACGCAGATCGCCAACGATCTCGACATCGCGCGCGATGCCAAGGCCGCCGCCGACCAGGCCGTCGAGGAACTGCGCCGTGCCCGCCACGACGCCGCCCGCGAGGCCCAGGACAACATCGAGCGCGTCATCAACGAGGCCCGCAGCGCAGCCGCGCAGCAGACCGCCGCCATGAACGCGCGCCTCGCACGTGAAATCCACGAGGCCGAGGCCCGCCTGTCCGAAGCACGCACCAAGGCCATGGGCTCTCTGCGTGACATTGCGCAGGATGCCGCCTCGACCATGGTCCGCCAACTGACTGGCATCGACGCCGACGCCGCCCGTCTGCGCACCCATGTCGATGCCGCTGCCGGCGCGCGCGGCCACTAAGACCCCGACACCCACGGACGACGGATCAAGGGAACACCCGATATGACCGGACATAGCCTGCTTCAGGAACCCCGCTTCTGGTCCGCCGTCGCGTTCGTCCTGTTTTTCCTCCTGTTCGGGCGCAAGCTCTGGACGCCGCTGGCCGCCGCTCTGGATGGCCGCGCGGCGCGCATCCGAGCCGACCTCGACGAAGCCGGCCGTCTGCGGCGCGAGGCCGAGCAGATGCTCGAGGATGCCACGCGCGAGCGTGAGCAGGCTCTGCTCGAGTCGCAGACCCTGATCGAGCATTCGCGCGTCGAGGCGGCCCGGATCGCTGAAGCGGCCCGTGCGGAGGCCGAGGCCATCGCCCGGCGCCGTGAAGAGATGGCGCGCCAGCGTATCGCCGCGTCCGAACGCGCCGCGATCCGCGATGTCCGCGAAGCCGCCGTCGAGATCGCCGTTGCAGCGGCACGCGACGCCGTTGCCGACACGCTGACGCCTGACATGCGCGCGACCCTGGTCGACCGCGCGTTGTCCGACCTGCCGTCGGCGCTGGGTCGTCGCGCCGCCTGAACCGGCGCGCGATCGCCCGATCAGACCGCGCATGAGCGACGCGCCCCTCCTGACCATCGTCATCGCCGTTCTGGACGAGGCCGAGAACATCGGCCCCGTCTGCGCGGAGCTCGCGCCCGTCCTGTCCGGGCTGCCCTCCACCGAACTGGTCTTCGTCGATGACGGCAGCACCGACGACACCTGCGCGCGCCTGATCGCCGCGCGACAAGACGTGTTGCCCTGTCCGACCCGCATCTTCAGCCACGACCGTCGGCGCGGAAAGTCCGCTGCCCTGCGTACCGGCATCGAGGCTGCGCGCGGCACATGGATCGCGACGATGGACGGCGACGGTCAGGACGATCCACGGGCCTTGGTCGACATGATGCGCGCAGCCCTTGCCCATACCGGGCGGCCGCCGCTGGTCGTCGGTGTTCGCCGCAAACGCAACGACACGCTGTCGCGCCGTCTGGCGACGCGTTTTGCCAACGGTCTGCGCCAGAGACTGCTGCGCGATGGCTGTCCCGACACCGGGGCGCCCCAGAAGCTGTTCCCCCGGGCCGATTTCCTGCGCATCCCCCAGTTCGAGGGCGTTCACCGGTTCCTGCCGGCCCTGCTGGGCACGTATGGCGTGCCGCTGCTCTGCGTCCCTGTCGTCCACCGTGGCCGACTGCACGGACAGTCGAAATACACCAATTTCAACCGCGCCCTGGTCGGCATTCGCGATCTTCTGGGCGTGATGTGGCTTCGCAACCGCACGCGCCTGCCGGGCGCGGTCACCGAACACTGACGCGGGCCGGCCGTCCCGGTCGGCGCGCGCCGATCGCAGCG
>NZ_JABXXR010000193.1 GCF_013376175.1 Ameyamaea chiangmaiensis | reverse complement strand
CCATGCCCGGCAGCGCGGCGATCGGGGGTCGATGGGCGGTGACTTCCGTGCCGTCGGCCAGCCGAAACCGCAGGCGCAGCCGGGTTCCCAGATGCGCGGCATCGGCCAGGTGCGCCGCCAGCGTGCCCTCATCCTCGCCCATCGCGCCGGGACGGGAGGGAAAAAGCGGCGCGATGCGGTCGGGCCGGATACACACGCGGCACAACACGCCCGGTTCCAGACCTGGCATGGCGCGTGCCTCCACGTCCGCCCCGCACGACAGATGCACCTGCGCCAGATCGTCGGCAATGTCCGTCACAACGCCGCGCAGCGCATTGGCCTCACCAAACAGGACCGCGACACCGTCATCGCCCGGATTGTCAAGAAGATCGGCCGCCGTCCCGGTCTGAAGCAGGCTCGGCCCGTCGAACAGCGCGATCGGCGCGCCGAACGCCAGCGCTTCCTCGCGCCGGGTGGTGGACAGCACGACCGCGCCGCCCAGCATGGACGGCAGACGGGCGATCACGCGGGTCAGGGCCGCCACGGCCCCGGGTTCCAGGCCCGCCAGCGGATCGTCCAGCAAAAGCACCGCTGGCCCGAAGGCCACCGCCCGCGCCAGCATCAGTCGGACCCGATATGCCGCGTCCAGCGCCGCGACCGGCCGGTCCGCCAGGCCATCCAGACCCAGCATGGCCATCACCTGACCCACCCGCGCTGCCGTCTCAGCCGGCGAGCGTCGCCGCGCGCGCAGGGAAAAGGCAACATTGTCGCGCACGCTCAGATGCCCGAAGAGCGGATCGCGCGGGCTGACCAGCCCGACCGGGCGCGCCGGCGGCCCCAGTCCCCCCAGCGCCCGCTCCTCCACACACACGCGCCCCAGCGCCGCCGGACGGTGACCGGCGATCACGTCCAGAAGGTCCGACAGGGGCTCCGGCCGGGTGCCCAGCAGGCAGAGCAGGCCGCCGGGCTCGACCCCCAGCGATACGGGCGGAACATGGACGGTGACGCGAAGCGCCTCGAGGCGAAGGACGGCGGTCATGACGGCGGGGCGGCTTTACGGGTCGGAACGGCGGGAAGGCACGGCGGCAGCCCCCGTTCTAGGGCCTTGCGGCACGCAGGACCAGCGCCACGCCGTCCGGGCCCGGCGACCGCCGTTGCCAAGAGAGGCAAAATCATCAATGATTGCCGCCTGATTACACGGGAAACGCGGGTTTCCGTCCCCGGGTCGCGACCAGCGCCCCGTCCCGCCGACCGGCCGTATGCCGATACAGTATAAGGTGCGCGAAAAGACAATGAAGATCGCCGAACATGGCATGGCCGCGCTAGAGGCGCAGGGCACGATTCTCCAGCGCAGGGCAGTCCGCTACGGGCGGCAGGTCGCGTTTTTGCTGATCGCGGGCATGTTCGCGCTGGCCGCGTTCGTCGCGGTGCACGGACTGCTGTGGGCGGTGTTTCTCCAGGCGGCGCACATGACGGTGATCGGGGCGTCGGCCTCGGTCCTGGGCGTCGATGTGCTTCTGCTGCTGATCTTCGGCTTTCTCGGTCGCCGCTCGCTCCCCGGGCCGGTGGAGATCGAGGCCCGCTTCATCCGCGACCGCCATATCGAGGCGGTGAAACAGTCCCTGACCGTGGCCTCGGTGGCGACTGTCCTGCTGGCCGGTCCGATGGGACGCGGCTTTGGCGGCATCCTGCGGGCCCTGTTCGCGCGCCGCCGCTGAACGCGACTCCCGGGGCTTCGGCCCCGGGACAGAAAAACATCACGCGCCCTATGCGAAGATAGCAATGCTCCGATGTCCGCGGGCATGGGACAAACACGTTGCGCCGGAATAGTAAGGATGCAAATAATTAGCACCGACGGCAATTAGACGGACCCCATGCTCACCCAGGCCCAGACCGAGGAACGCAGTCAGCTCGAACGACGCTTCGGCCAGAAGATTGTCCGTCTGGCGACGGCATGGCGGCGCGAGATCGACGTGCGGCTTCGTCCTCTGGGTATGTCGGATGCGACCTGGCGGCCGATCTTCTACCTCGCGATCCTGCCACCTCCGATTCATCAGACCGACCTGGCCCGCGCCATGTCGATCGAGGCACCCTCCCTTGGCCGGCTTCTCGATGTCCTTGAAAAACGAGGTCTGATCGCGCGCGAGACCGACAGCCGCGACCGGCGCTCCAAGCGCGTGAGCCTGACCGAGGAAGGCACACGGTTCGGGCGCGAGGTGCTCGACGCCGTGCACGGCGTCGCGGGCCGGCTTCTGGCCGATATTTCGGTAGAGGAACTGCGTCTCTGCGCCGGGATTTTCGACCGGGTCGACAGCGCCGCCCGGGCGGGCACTCGGACAGGGCCCGGATCGTGAGCGACGCGGTCACCTCGCCCTCCGCACGCAGCGAACGGGTGGCGCAGCTCATCGCAACCGTATTTCCGCCGTGGGACGCGCTCCGCGACCGCGTGTTCTACAGCGCGCGTGCGCTGGCCTCCATCGCATTGGCGCTGGGCCTGTCGTTCACGTTCCAGCTGGCCTCGCCCATGTCGTCGGTCACCACGGCGCTGATCGTCGCCAATCCGACGGTCGGCGCGCTGTTGTCCAAAAGCGTGTGGCGTCTGACCGGCACGCTGATCGGGGCGGCCACGGCCGTCGTCATGATGGCGCTCTTCGCGCAGACGTCGGTGTTGTACATGCTGGTGCTGTCGGTGCTGATCGGTGCCGCCTGCTGCGTGGCCACCCTGTTGCGCTTTTTCAAGGCTTACGCGGCGGTGCTGGCCGGCTACACCATCGTGATCGTCTCGGCCCCGGCCTTCGACGATCCCAACGGCATCTTCCTGTCGGCCATGTCGCGCCTGTCGGCGGTCACGGTCGGACTTGCCTCCACGGCCTTCGTGTTTCTGGTCACCACGGTCAGCCGGCCTTCACGCGTGCTTCAGCAGGTCGAGACCACGACCCGGCAGATCGCCGCCCTGTTCGAACACGCCTCGGAGTATTTCGGCGACGCACCCGATCACGCCGAAAACGTGCAGGAAACGGTGGAGACCTTTCGCGAGGCACCCACGACCTATTACACCGAGCGCGGACGGATCCTGGCCGCCACCGGCGCCCTGGTCGAGGCCGTGGAGTATGCCGCGGCCGACAATTTCACCATCAGCCGCCGCGCGCGCAGCCTGCGAATCGGGGTTTCACGCCTTCTTGGACTGGTTGGCGCCCATCACCCGGCCTGGCAGACCCTGATGACGCGCGACCCTAACGCGCGCGACGCCCGCGCCCGCACGCGAGAAGCCATGCGCCTGATCAGTAACGCGCCGGGATCGCTGCTCGAGGCGCCCACGAACCCCGCGCTGCTGGGGCAACTCGACCACGCTCTGGGTGGCTTCGACGACCTGACGCAACGCACGCAGGACCTCTATGCGCTGGCGATCATCGACAGCGAGCGACAGGTTCTCGAACAGATGCGCGCAGCCCTCGAAAACCTTGGCGGACATACGCGCGACCGTGCCCGCCTGCGGCTTCTGTTCGAGTGGCCGTCGGCCTTTCGCAACGCCGCGCGCGGCATGTTCGTCACCTTCATCGCCTGCATGGTCTGGTACGTCTTCCGGTGGCAGTCCGGGCCGGCGATGCTGGCCTATCTCGTCCCGGCGTCGTGCCTGCTGGCGACCAGCCCGTCGGCCACGCGCGTCGCCGTGCAGTTCGCGTCCGGCACCATGGCGGCAATACCCATGGCCTTCGTCCTGCAGACATGGCTGCTGCCTCAGGTGGACGGTTTTCCGCTGCTGGTGATGTGCCTTGCCATCGGGCTCCTGCCGGGGATCTGGATCCAGTTCCACCCCCGCCACGCCATGCGCGGCTTCGGCTACGCCGTGTTTCTCAACGCCATGGTGCAGGTGCAGAACCCGAGCCATTACGACGACATCGCCCTGACCAACACCTGGCTGGCCTATCTGCTGGCGGCGACGTGTCTGGTCTTGGTGTTCCGGGTCGTTCTACCGGCGGATCAGAGGCTCGACTGCGCGCGGCTGGCGCAGTCCGTGGTCCGTGCGATCCAGACACTGGCCCGGCCGGCGCAGGGGGTGCTCGACCCCGTCGTGTGGGAAAACCTGCAGATACAGAAGATACAGCGGCTGGTGCAGCGTTTTTCGTTCGTCGCCGACGCGCGTCGCACAGCCGATGTCACCGACGCCGCCCTAATGGCGCTCACGGTCGGGCGGGTGACGCTGCGTCTGCGCGCGGCGCTGGCGCGCGGGCAGCTGGAGG
>NZ_JABXXR010000192.1 GCF_013376175.1 Ameyamaea chiangmaiensis | reverse complement strand
ACGGTCATGCCCTGGCCGATCGCGGCCGGCGTATTGGGCATCGTGCGCACGAACGCGGGCGGCGCGGCATCCGGGCGGGCGGCCGTGAAGGCTGCGCGCAGACTGGCGATCGTGCGTCCGGCCATGACGGACAGGACGATGGTCTGTGGACCTGCGAGACCGGCCACGGCGGCGATCAGAGCGTCGGCTTTCTGCGGTTTGGCGGCGAGGATGATGACCGTGGGCGTAAAGTCGGACGGGATGTCGGCCGCATGACGCACGATGCGGTGCGGCGGTGACAAGTGCTCGAACGAGCGGTCGAGTACCACGGACGGGGCCAGACCATCCTCGAGCCACCCCCGCAGCAACGCGCCCCCCATCTTGCCGCAGCCCGCCAGAAGGATGGGCGGCAATTGGTCGGCCGGCGCGCTCATGCCTCGCCCGCGCAATCGAGCATCGCGGCCTCCAGCGCCTCTGTCGGGGTCTTGCCGCCCCACAGCACGAACTGGAAAGCCGGATAAAACCGCTCGCACTCGGTCAGGGCGATGTCGACCATGTCCTCGAGACTTTCGACCGACGCACCGGCAGCGCCGCGCAGCAGCACGGCCTGCCGGAACACCGGAGTCCCGTCATCCTGGTCGAGCCCGAAATGGCCGATCCAGAGGCGTTCATTCGCCAAGGCGATAAGTTCGTAGAGGGCCCGGCGCTGCATCGGTGGCACCTTCAGGTCGAAGGCGCAGGTAAAGTGCATGGCGCTGATTTCGCGCGACCAGGAAAAATACAGACCGTAATCGCACCAGCGGCCGGGTGCCTCGGCAGCCATTTCGGAATCGTTACGACGATCGAAGGCCCATTCGTTGCTGCCCACGATCTGTTCCATCAGATCGAGCGGATTGAAGTCCTGATTTTGGGTGCTAATCGTCAGAGCAGGCATACGGGACTCCCCAAAGCCGTCGAGGATGGCGCGGCTGAAGAAGCCGTGCGCCTCTGTCTGCGAATCGGACCGCATGGGTCACGATCCCAGCCTATGTGTGCGATTCCGCGCCTGCAAGTCCCTTGCGGATCGAAACGAATCCGCAGCCGGGCATGGGGCGGCGGCCGCGCGTCAGGCGCCGTAGTGGTTTTGCGGCGTGTGGGGCTGCTCCAGCGCGGTAATGCGGGATTCCAAGGCCGCCAGACGCGCTTCGGCGTCCTCCTGGCCGATGCGCGCCCGGGTCGCCAGATCACGCACCACGTCGAATTCCTCGCGACGGACGAGGTTGAGGGAGGCCAGCACTTCGTCCACCCGGGTGCGGATCAGGGCGCTCACTTCTTCGCGCGCACCGGCCAAGGCCGAGAAAGCGCCTCCCGCAACACCGGCGAGATCGTCGAAAAACCGGGGTCTGTCCGCCATGATCGTGGCCTCCTGCGGGTTGGCCCGGCAGAGGCCGGGTCGGAAGTCTATCGTATATAAGGCGCGCGCTCCTCGGTGTCACGGTCCGCGAGACCGTGGCCGTTCCGTGTCAGCAGACAGTCACTTGGAGCCCCGCCCGCGCGCGTCTATAGAATGCGTCCATGATCATCGTCACCGGCGGCGCCGGCTTCATTGGCTCGTGCCTTCAGGCCGCGCTACACGCGCGCGGCACGCGCACGGCTGTCGTGGACTGGCTGGGATCGGAGGGCAAGTGGCGCAACCTTGCCCGGCATGCCCCTGACGAACTGGTCGACCCGGCCGCGCTCGACGGGTTTCTGAAGACGGTCGGGCACGTCGAGGCCGTGTTTCATCTGGGTGCGATCAGCGAAACCACGGCGCGGGACGGCGACCTTGTCTGGCGTACGAACGTCGAACTGCCCTGGACCCTATGGCAATGGTGCGCTCGTCGGGGTGTGCCGTTCGTCTATGCCTCGTCGGCGGCGACCTATGGCGGCGCGGACCGGCCGGAGGAATTCTCCGATGCGCCGGACAGGCTCCAGACGCTGGCACCGCTTAATCTGTATGGCTGGTCCAAGCACGTGTTCGACATGCGCGTGATGGCGCATCTGGCCCGCGGTGGCGCGGCCCCCCCGCAGTGGGTGGGCCTGAAGTTCTTCAACGTGTACGGCCCGAACGAGTATCACAAGGACAAGATGATCTCGGTCGTCAAGATCAAGTATGACGAAATAGCCGCCGGTCGTGCCCCGCGCCTGTTCCGCTCGGAGGTTCCGGGCCTAGCCGATGGCGCTCAGGCGCGCGATTTCGTCTGGGTCGGCGATACGGTGGACGTCATGCTGTGGATGCTGGACCATCCCGCCGTCAGCGGCCTGTATAACTGCGGCACGGGGGTCGAGCGGACGTATCTCGATCTGGCCTATGCGGTCTGCGACGCGGCGGGGGCGCCGCGCGACGTTACCTTCATCGACATGCCGGAGTCCCTGCGCGGCCAGTATCAGTCCTTTACCCGCGCCGATCTCGGCCGCCTGAGGGCCGTGGGGTATGATCGCCCGTTCACCTCCCTCGAAGACGGGATCGGACGCTACGTGCGTGAGTATCTCGCCCCCGGCACCCCCTATCTCTGAGCGGTCCGGCCGCCAGCCCTGAGGCTTTTCGATGCTGCCTGTGCTGATCTTTCCCCAGTTCGACCCGGTCATGGTGCATTTCGGCCGGTTCGGGGTTCGCTGGTATGCGATGGCCTACATAACGGCGCTCCTGCTGGGCTGGCGCATCGCGCGGCGGCTCGTGGCGCTGGGTCCGCGCGTGGCGACGGACCTCCAGGTCGATGACTTCCTGTTCTGGGCGACCGCGGGTGTCGTTCTGGGGGGGCGGTTGGGCTACATCCTGTTCTACCAGCCGATGGCATACCTGACGCACCCCTGGGCGATGCTGGAAGTCTGGCACGGGGGGATGTCGTTCCATGGCGGCGCGCTGGGGGTCATCGCGGCCCTGCTTCTGTTCACCTGGCGCAACGGGCTGAGCTTTCTGGCATTTTCCGACCGGATCACGGCGGTGGTGCCGCTTGGGCTGATGCTGGGGCGCATCGCGAACTTCATCAACGGCGAACTCTGGGGTCGCGAGGCACCCGCGTCGCTGCCTTGGGCGATGATCTTTCCGGAGGCCGGTCCAGTGCCGCGCCACCCCTCCGAACTGTACGAGGCCCTGACCGAGGGCGCGTTGCTGCTGGCCGCGCTGCTGTTCGCGGTGACGCGCCCGGGCATTCGGGCCCGCCCGGGCCTGGTCTCCGGCCTGTTTCTGCTGGGCTATGCGATCGCCCGCAGCGTCTGCGAACTGTTCCGTGAGCCCGACGCCTTCATCGGCTTTCTGCCGTTCGGGGTAACGATGGGGCAGGTCCTGTGCCTGCCGATGGCGCTCGCCGGTCTGGGTCTCATAGTCAACGCGCTGCGTCGTCCGGCGGTGACGCATGATCTCGTGCCGGCGGCCCCCGCGACGGCATGAGCGGCCATCCCGTCCGTCTCGACCAGTTCATGGCGCGCGCCAACGCGGCGTATTACACGCAGCGCGATCCGTTCGCCGATTTCATCACCGCCCCCGAAATCAGTCAGGTGTTCGGCGAACTGCTGGGCGCATGGGCCGCAACCGTCTGGCAGATGATGGGCAGCCCGTCGCGGGTGATGCTGGTCGAGGCCGGTCCGGGGCGCGGCACGCTGATGGCCGACATGCTGCGGCTGATCGGGCGTGTGCTGCCCGCGCTTCATGCCGCCGCCGACGTGATGCTGGTCGAGACGTCGCCGACCTTGCGTACCGTGCAGCGGGACGCGTTGGCCGGCCGCACGGCCAGGCCGGTGCGCTGGTGCGACACGCTGGCGGATGTGCCCGAGTACGGCCCGTTCATTCTGGTCGCGAACGAATTTCTCGACGCGCTGCCAATCCGCCAGTTCGTCCGGCGTGCGCCGGCCTGGCGCGAGCGTGCCGTCGATGGCCTGACCTTTGCCGAGATCGACGTGCCGGCCGCGCCTGATGCCGAGCCTCTGGCGCGCGCGGTGCCGGAGGGGGAAGTCGTTGAACTGTGCGAGCCCGCCCTTGCGCTCGCGCGTGACCTTGGTGCGCGGCTGGCGCGTGGAACCGGTGCCGCGCTGTTCATCGATTACGGGTACGATGCGCCGCGTTGGGGCGAATCGCTTCAGGCCCTGTATCAGGGCAAGCCGGCGTGGCCGCTGGACCATCCGGGTCACGCGGACCTCACGGCGCATGTCGATTTTCGGGCTTTCCGGCTGGCGGCCATGGCGGCCGGGGCCCTGACACAAGGGGCAGTGATGCAGGGGGCGTTCCTCGGCGCGCTCGGGTTGGGCGCGCGTGTCGCGCGCCTGTCGGCCGGGCTGTCGCCGGAGGACGCGGGCCGCCT
>NZ_JABXXR010000191.1 GCF_013376175.1 Ameyamaea chiangmaiensis | reverse complement strand
GGCACGAACGCGCCGCGCAGGCCCGCGCGCACGCCGAACCGCCGCACGAACCCGTCATGCCACCGGAACCGCCAACCGGCACGTTAAGCGAGGCCGAAACCGCCTGGCGCGCGCGCCATCGCCCGGAAATCGAGGCCATCATCCGCCGCCATGGCTCCGTCGCGCGCGTGTTCGAAAAAACGGCAGAGGAAAAGGCACTTTTCGACGCCGTTCTGCCGTGGCACGAAACCATTCCCGACCGCGACAATCCCGGTGCGTTCAGCGAACGGTGGGAAGGACGCTCCGCCTTTCGCGAACCGGGACCGAAAGTACGCGAAGCCCTGTGCAATGCCGTGCGCCTGCCCCGCACGATCGACGATGCGATCAGCGAAGTCCGCCGCTGGATCCGTCTAAATCACGAACGCAGCATCGTCGCCCGCTGGCGCGACCACGGCGCGCCGGAATGGGACTTCATCACCGGGCCGGTACATATGCGCGCCGGGATCGTGCGCGAAATGGCCGCCCGCACCCTGCCCGCCACGACGCTGGCCGAACTGACCGCGCGGGTGCGGTTCCATCTGGAACATGATTTGCAGGGCACGCTGGAAACCGAAGCTATCCTGCGCGACCTGCACGCCCTTCAGGCCACCGTGCGCCCCACCGGAAAGGCCGCCAAGACCCCGCGCGGCGGCGGCAAGAACAGCGCCAAACGCGACAGCGTCGCCCGCCTGCTGGCCACCCCGGAAGGACGCGCGATGACCACGCGCCAGATTGCGGAACGGACGGGGGTGTCCGTATCCACGGTGCAGGCGGTCAAGCGGGAGCAGGAACAGAGCGCGTTGATGGTGTGAAGGGTAGCTTGGGAGGGGGAAAGCGGATCGTCGGCTTTGAGGCCGTTGCGATACGAGAGCGGATATTTGTAAAATCGCCGTTGGTAAATATATCCGTCACAGGCGAATATAAAAAATAAAGAAAATTTGTCAAATTAGGAAGTATTTTCATGAGTTATTTGAAGAAAATATTTATTTGACATAAAGCGATATTATTCCAAATTTCATTAACTAAATCTTGGAGAATTTTAATGAGCAATTTAGAGTCTTCACAAGAAAAGAATAATATTATCATACAAGATTTAAAACTAGAAATTAATCAATTAAAAGAAAAGATAGAAAATAAAAATAAATACATAAAAGAAAGAAATTCAATAATTGACAGACTGGAACATGATAAAGAAAATATAATTAGTAATTTTAAAGAGAAAAATTATATTTTTGAAAATGAATCTAAAGAGGAGAAGGTTAAATTTAATATTGAGTTAGAAAGGCTGCAAGCTGAATATGCTCGGAGAAAACAATATCTTGAAATTGAAACCAAAAAAGTCAAAGAAGAAAAATTACGCTATACAAAAGAATACCAAGAAAATCTCAAAACAACCTCGAGTGAATTTGTAAAAGAAACCGTAAAAGATTTAGAGGCTAGAGAGAAAAAACTTTCTAAATACGCTAATTGGTGGTCCATTTCAGGGGCGGCTGTTCTTGCTATCGGACTTATTTTAACGATTATAATATCTTTTTGGAATTCATTCGGTATATCACCAAATATGTCGTAGCCATTTTTGATATTTTTCTCTTTTAAAGGTTTGGTTGTTCTTACTATTGTAGGTTTTTTTACGAGATATAACTTTGTCCACTCTGGGAATTACATGCAAGAATCTTTAAAGATAGCCGATAGAATACATGCTATAAAATTTGGACAATTCTATATCGAAACGTATGGGGCGACAGCTACATGGGAAGAAGTCAAAGAGGTATTTTCAAGTTGGAATGGAGAAGAAAAAACAAAATGAAAAAAAATATTCAGTATGGTGAATTTAATAGCACAATGAAAACAATTTCTTCTGCAATTGATAAATTAAAAATACAAAAAGATGATGCAGAGAAAAAAGACAAAACAAAAGAAAGTGGCATTAACCAGACTTGAAAGATAAATTTTATCTTGTCGTAACAATTGCAGGAGGCGCTACAGTTGGATTTTATTTTTGAGCATCTGCTTTCTGGAATTCGTCATGATCGTCTGGATGGCCGACATGAAGGCGTGAACAGAAAATCGACTATTGGGAATAGGAGGACGGAAAGCAACCGTTTGCAACGATGAATTCAAGCGACGTTTAGCGGCCTCATTCTAGCGGCAGGCGCTGCCGGCTCGACGATCAGGTGTGTTGATCAGCAACGGCGTTCCCGGCAGGTTAGTCGAAACTCGACTCAACAAAGGTTTCCATATGCCCGCCAACGAACTCCTCCTGACAATCGACTACAAGGAGCCCGTCGAAGCGGCCGTGTTGGGCGAACTGCTATCCGCGATCGGCAATGATTACCGGCGACTCTACGGATGCGAGTTGATCGTCACCGAGATCCGCCAAGGTTCGATCATCGCAATCTTGAAGGAGATCGCGGATAATACCGATTCGATCAATCATCTGATTGACTTCCTAAAGAATATTGCAGGCATCAAAAACCTCCTTTTGGGCAGCAAAGGCAAGAAGGGTTCGCGATCTAAGACGACCAAAACAATAAGAGCCATTGCGAACACGGCACTAAAAACGGGTGGCGAAGTATACATGGAGCACGAGAGTGCAAATGGCGAGAAGCTCAAGGTGCACGTCAATCCGGCCGAGGCGCTGCTGATTGTTCAACCGCCTCAAGATCGCGCACATTATGCAACGTCGCGCATCGTTTCGCAGGCAATCAGCGAGGCCTCACTAGATGACGGCTTCATCGCTGATCTTGCCCGTGTAGCATTCAAGTCTCCCGCCGCTGGGGGGGACGTGATCGGCGCCGATAGTAATCCGCAACTCCAACTTCTACGTGAACTGATTAGCGCTATCCGCAGCCGGTCAGACGGTGAGCAGTGGATCGCTAAAATCGCGCAGGATCTGCGAGACCGAGGTCATAGCGTCGCGGCGCAAATGCTGGAAGGCTTGTAACGCCTCATCAATTAACCGACGCCACACAGCTTGGACGGGCCTACGCGTTTTTAAACATCTCAAGCGGACGTCATGGCGTAATTACGGACCACGACGTCCTGCCACGCACGATACTAATCGGCAGGAATGTCCAAAACTCAACCTATCGCGGTTCGCCTGGCAATGTCGGCTTTTGGGCAGCCGTCACAATCGCTTTTATGACCGACATGAGGCGAAAGCGGACTTCGCGAACAGCAAATATCGTCATCCAACCACCCCCTCTACCGCCGCCGCGACCCGCAGCAACCGATCATCCGTCCCCCGTGCGCCACACAGCATCCACCCCACCGGCAACCCGGCGGATGGCACCGGCAGTGAAACACCCGGCAGATCCAGAAGATTTCCCATTCGCGTGTTGCGCAGCACCAACCCGTTCGCGCGCACAAAGGCCTCATCACTGTCCATATCCGCGATCGTGGGTGCTGTGATCGGCACGGTCGGCATCGCAAAGGCGTCGAATCCCGCGATCGTTTTCGTCATCAGCGCGATGGCCTCGCGCCGTCTGGCGTGCATGGCGATATAGGTCGTGGCCCGAACGTCATAGCCGGGGCGCACGCGCGCCCAGATGCGCGGGTCGATCCGCGCGATCGTCTCGTCCGACGCGCCGTCCAGTGCGGCGGCCAGTTCGACGGACGGGAACGTGCCCAGTGCGTCGATCGCGCGCAGGGCGGCCACGACGGCGGTGAAATCGACGACCTCCGTCACGGCCCCGGCCGCGCGCAGCCGTTCCTCGGCGGCGGTGATGGCGGCGGCCACCTCGGGCTCCATATCCGCCGTCACGGCGGTATCATGCACCAGCCCGATGCGCAGGCCCGTGACCGGCAGCGGCGGCTGCGACGTCAGCGGGTCGGGTCGTCCGGCCATGATGGCGAAGGCGGCCGCGCAGGTCGCGACGTCGCGCGCGATCGGGCCGATGGTGTCCAGCGTCGTCGACAGCGCGACACACCCTTCGATCGGCACCACGCCGCCGGTGGGTTTGAACCCGGTCAGGCCGCACAGGGCGGCGGGAATGCGGATGGAGCCGCCGGTATCGCTGCCCACCCCCATGTCCGCCACGCCATAGCCCACGCTGGCCGCCGCACCCGACGACGAACCGCCCGGGACGCGGGTCAGGTCGGCCGGGTTGCCGGGGATGCCGAAATGCGGGTTGGTGCCCAGGGCGGAAAAGGCGAATTCGGTCATGTTGGTGCGGCCCAGGATCACCGCACCGGCGGCGCGCAGGCGGCCGACGACGGGGGCGTCCTGCGTGGCGGGCGGGGCATTCAGGCGGCACAGCGCCCCGGCCACCGTGACGTCGCCCGCGATGTCCAGCAGATCC
>NZ_JABXXR010000190.1 GCF_013376175.1 Ameyamaea chiangmaiensis | reverse complement strand
GTGCCGTTGGCCGGCGCGTTGCCCTCGGTTGCCGGGGCCTGGGCCGCACCATCGGACGGTGGCGTCGCGGGCGCGGGTCTCTGCCGGATGACCATGCGATCGGGCAGGCGCAGATCGATGTCCTGCACCGGCCGTTCGAGAAGACGCATCTGCTGCTGATACTGCGCAAGCCGGGCCAGGGCCGCGACGTCCTGTCCCTCGGGTAGAAGGACAGTCGTGCCGTCGCGCAGCAGCAGGTTCCACCTTCGCTCGCCCACGCGGGTCATGGCGATCACCCGGCTCGCCACGTCGGGTTGCGCCCCCAGGGCGTCGATCAGGTCGGCGGCGGCGGTGTTGGCGCCCGCGCCGACGACCAGCGGCAGTTGCAGGAACGCCTGCGCGTCCTTGCCGTGCATGCCCTGGTCGGCCACGGGATCGCCCGCGCGGTCGATCAACTGGAAATGCCCCTCGTGCTGCCAGACGGCGAAGGGACGGCGCTCGACAAGGGTCACGATGATGGTTGCGGGCAGGTGCCGTTCGACAGTCGCATGGTCGACGAAGGGCAACGCGTCGATCCGCTCACGCGCCGCTCCCAGCGAGAAACCCAGAATCGGCTGGCCCACCGACGTTCCCAGCGCCGTCATCAGGTCGCTTTCGCGCGTCAGGGCGCGCCCGTTGATCTGGATGGTGTGGATCTTGAGCGGGGCGAGCGCGATCAGGCGGGCGCGGAACGGGGCGAACCGCTCCTCGGACCTGAAATCGCGCACCAGAGGCACCGCCGCGCCGGCGGCGACAAGGCACCCGAGCACGAACAGCGCCGGCTTGACCCGGCGCCGCTGACGTTTGACGAAGATCGACAGGCGCGAGGGGCGGTCGCCGACGGGCCCCCCGCGTCCCTTCATGTGCGGCATGCGGCGTGATCGACCATCCACCGACACAACGTGCCGTAGGACATGCCGGTGAAGGCCGCCTGTTCCGGCAGCAGGGAGGTCGGCGTCAGGCCGGGCTGGGTGTTGATCTCGAGGATGACCAGGCGTCCCGGTCCGCCCGCGGCACGGGTGTCGTCATAGCGGAAATCGGTGCGGGTGGCGCCGCGGCATCCGAGGGTCCGGTGGGTGGCGCAGGCAAGGTCCATCGCGCGGGCGAACGTGTCGGGATGCACGTTGGCGGGCAGATGATGCGTCGAGCCGCCCTGGCCATATTTCGCCTCGAAATCGTAAAATCCAGCCGTAATTCCGGCGGACGGCGTGATGTCGGTGACGGTCAGCGCGCGTCCGTCGAGAACGCCCACGGTCAGTTCCCGTCCGGGAATGAACTCTTCGACCAGTGCCGTGCGCCCGAAGCGCCAGCCTTCGGCGATCGCGGCCCGGCGGTTGCTGCCGGGGTGGACGATCTCGACCCCCACCGACGACCCCTCATTGTGCGGTTTGACCACGTAGGAGCCCTCGAACGGATCGCGCTCGCGCAGTTCGGCGACGTCGATCATCCGGCCCGTCGCGACCGGCAGGCCGGCCCCGGCGAACGCGGCCCGGGCGGCGGACTTGTCCATCGCGACCGACGACGCGCGCAGGCCGGAATGGGTGTAGGGCACGTTCATCCAGTCCAGAATGCCCTGAATGGTGCCGTCCTCGCCGAACCGGCCATGCAGGGCATTGAACACGACGTCGGGGCGGCTGTCGGTGATCGCGGCCACCAGCGCGCCGAGATCGGCGCCGGGATCGACGACGCTGACCGCGAACCCTTCGTCGCGCAGTGCCCCGACGACGCCCTCACTACTGGCCTGACTCACCGGGCGTTCGGCGGACAGCCCCCCGGCCAGCACCGTGACGCGGCGTGTTTCGATGGTCATGCGGCCTCCAGCCGGCCGATACGCCGGATTTCCCAATGCAGTGACACGCCGGACCGTTCCAGCACGCGCGCGCGGACCGTATCGCCCAGTGATTCGAGATCGCGCGCCGTGGCGTCCCCGGTATTCAACAGGAAATTGCAGTGCTTTTCACTGACCTGCGCACCGCCCATACGCAGCCCCCGGCAGCCGGCGGCGTCGATCAGTTCCCATGCCTTGTACTGTGTTTGCGCGGCATCGGGGTTACGGAAGGTGGAGCCCCCGGTGCGCGCCCGCACCGGCTGGGAGGCTTCGCGTGAGGCACGGACGTCGGCGATTTTCGCAGCGACGCTGGTCGGATCGGCCGGTGTGCCGCGCAGGCGCGCACGCACGACCACACTGCCATCCGACAGGGCCGAGCGCCGGTAGCCAAAGGCGAGCGACGCCACCGGCAGACGCACCAGATCGCCCGCCCGCGTCACGATCTCAGCCCAGTCCAGAACGGCGGCGATGTCCGAGCCATAGGCGCCGGCGTTCATCACCACCGCGCCGCCGATCGACCCCGGAATACCGGCCAGGAATTCCAGTCCGCCCAGACCGGCCTGTGCTGCGGTCTCTGCCACCGTGGCGTCCAGACACGCAGCCCCGACGACCAGCCCGTCGTTATCGCGCACGATGTCGGCGAAACCCCGTCCCAGACGGACGACCGCGCCATCGATGCCGCCGTCGCGGATGATGACGTTGGAGCAGGCGCCCAGCGACAGCACCGGAAAATCGGGCGCAAGGGCAGCGAGGGCATTGGCCAGATCTTCGGTATCGGCGGGTTGCAGCAGCCATTCGGCCGCGCCACCGACGCGAAACCAGGTGCGCGCGCCAAGGGGTGCCGATGCGGTCTGGCGTCCACGAAAGCCGGGCAGAAGAACGGGGTTTGCCTCGCTCACGCCGCGAACTCGCCTTTGCGCTTACCGCCCAGTTCGGCCAGCTGCGCGGGCAGGGTCTGGGCCCAGTTGGTGATCGTCCCGGCGCCAAGGCACACCACGAAATCGCTCGGCCTGGCGATGGCATGGATCATTTCGGCAAGGTGTTCCGGACCCGGCAGCGGCACCACCGAACGATGGCCACGGGCGCGCAGACCCTCGATCAGCGCGTCGCGATCGACGCCGGGGATCGGGGCCTCGCCGGCCGCGTAGACGTCGGTCACGATGACCGTGCCGGCGTCGTTCATGCAGGTGCAGAACTCGTTGAACAGGGTTTGCAGGCGCGAGTAACGGTGCGGCTGGACCACGGCGATGACGTTGCTCGCCCCGGCCTGACGCGCGGCCTTGAGAACGGCGGCGATCTCGACCGGATGGTGGCCGTAATCGTCGATCACGGTGATGCCGTTATATTCGCCGGTGCGGGTGAAGCGGCGCTTCACGCCCCGGAAACTGGCCAGTGCCGAGCGGATGGTCGCATCGTCGATTTCCATCTCGATGGCCACGGCGATGGCGGCCAGGGCGTTCTGGACGTTGTGATTGCCGAGCATCGGCAGGCGGAACGGCCCCGCGCGGCGCGAACGGCGGCGCACACGGTCGGTCACGACCACCTCGAACGTCGCACCGCGCTTGTCGGCGATTACCTTCTCGGCGCGGATGTCGGCCTGTGGGGAAAAGCCATAGGTGATGATGCGATGGTCCGACAGGCGCGGGATCATCTGCTGGACCGCCGGGTGGTCGATACACAGCACCGCAAACCCATAGAACGGAATGTTCGACACGAACTGGTCGTAGGCCGCCTGCATGGCGTCGGCCGTACCCCAGTGGTCGAGATGCTCGGGGTCCATGTTCGTGACCACCGTGATTACCGACGGCAGGCGCAGGAACGACCCGTCACTCTCGTCCGCCTCGACCACCATCCAGTCGCCCGAGCCCATCCGCGTGTTCGAGCCATAGGCTTCGATGATGCCGCCGTTGATGACTGTGGGATCGAGCTTGGCGGCTTCGAGAACCGCGGCGACCAGACTGGTGGTGGTGGTCTTGCCGTGCGTGCCGCCGATGGCGACCGACCAGCGCAGGCGCATCAGTTCGGCCAGCATTTCGGCGCGGCGCACCACGGGGATCAGGCGTGCACGGGCCTCGACCACCTCGGGGTTGTCGCGCTTGACGGCGGTCGAGACCACGACCACCTGCGCGCCGCCCAGATTGGCGGCATCGTGGCCAATCGAGACTGTGATGCCCTGTCCGCGCAGGCGCTGGACGTTGGCGTTTTCAGCGATGTCGGAGCCCTGGACCGTGTAGCCGAGCATATGCAGCACCTCGGCGATCCCGGACATGCCGATGCCGCCGATACCGACGAAATGGATGGTGCCGATGGACAGGGGCAGGGCTCTCATGACGGTGCTTTCAAAACTGCGGGTCGGCGAAGGAGGGCTGACGGGACGAACGGGGGTTTCAGACCGGGGCCGCTTGCGCGGGGGCTGTCGCATAGACCGGCACGGGCGCGGGGGGAAGGCTGCTCTCGACCAGATCGGCAAGAGCCCGCACCGCGTCCGGGCGCGCCAGCGCGTGTGCCGCCGCG
>NZ_JABXXR010000189.1 GCF_013376175.1 Ameyamaea chiangmaiensis | reverse complement strand
CGGCGGCGGTCAGCGTTTGCACGGCGGCGGTGGCGGCCGGTCGGGTCACGCACGCCGCGTTGCCTGAGGGCCGCGCGCGCTGCCAGTCTGGCGTTCACGGGCGCTGTTCCTGACGCCGGGTAGCCTTTTGTTCTGATAATGGTGGACGCCGCCGGGAGGTCTCTCCCGGCGGCGTTTGTCATTGCCCGTGATGGTGGCCGTCATGACCCGGGCGCCTTCGGACGGGGCAGGCGGACACCGCCGCGCGCGGGATCATTACTTTCGTTTTTACGAGAGGGAAACGATCGGGTCGCCGTGAGGGGGGATACGATTTGTTGGCGCTGTGACCTGCAAACAATGCGTCCGGAAAAACGCGCCGGCCCGCAAAAAGAATGGACTTCGCATCGTGACGGTGCTTATTCGGGTTGCTACGTTGCAAACGCATTCAACAACCGACCGGAACCAACATGAGCAAGGCTTTTATCGCTGCCGTTATTCAGGACTCCATTAACTGCACGGGAGTCGCGTCCAACAAGGCGGCGGAAGATCTGATCGGCGCGATCGTGTCCGAACTCAAGAAGGAAGGCCGTTTCACGCTGCCGTCCTTTGGCACCTTTACCGTGCACAAGACCAAGGCGCGCAAGGCCCTCAACCCCCGCACGCAGGAGCCCGTGAAGGTGAAGGCCGGCAAGACCGTCCGCTTCAAGGCCAGCCCGAATCTGAAAAAAGCTGTCTGAGACAGAGTTTTTCTCGGACACGGCCCTCGTCCTTCCGGTGCCGGAGGGCGTGCGGCCTGTTCGATACGGGCCGCGTGATGTCCGGGCGGGAACACTCGCCCCGGTTCAGGGCGGTGGATAGTTCCCCGGATAGATGATCCGCTCCGGCGGCCCGGGCGCATGTGGCGGGCCCTTCTTGCCGCACGCGCTCAGCAGCGCCGGGAGTGCCAGCAGAAGAGCCGATACCATCACGACCCGCGCGCTGCCGCGCAGGTGGGTATGGCGTGTCCGTCTCATGCGGTCATGTCCTTTTCCAGGCGGGCCAGCCAGGCGGTCGCCTGTGCTCGGACGTTGACAGGGGCGGTGCCCCCTTCGCTGGTGCGCGACGCGATCGAGGCGTCCACGGTCAACACCGAAAACACGTCGGCGGTGATCCCGGGCTCCTCGGCCTGCATCTCCTCGAGGGTGAGGTCGGCAATGTCGACGCCCCGGGCCTCGGCGCGGCTGACGATCCGGCCCGTGACATGATGGGCGGTGCGGAACGGCACCCGCAGCACCCGGACAAGCCAGTCGGCAAGATCCGTCGCGGTGGAAAAGCCCGATCCGGCCAGTGCTCGCATCCGGCCCGCGTCGGGCGTCAGATCGCGGATCATCCCGTCCATCGCCGCAAGGCTGAGGGCCGTGGCGTCGGTGGCGTCGAACACCGGCTCCTTGTCTTCCTGCGAATCCTTGGCGTAGGCCAGCGGCAGCCCCTTCATGACCGTCAGCAGGCCCACGAGTGACCCGGCGACGCGTCCCACCTTGGCGCGCACCAGCTCGGCCGCATCCGGGTTGCGCTTTTGCGGCATGATCGACGACCCCGAGGTGAAGGCGTCGGACAGGCGAATGAAGCCGAACGGCGCGGAACACCAGATCACGATTTCTTCGGCCAGACGCGACAGGTGCATCCCCAGAATCGTCAGCGCCGCGAGATATTCCAGCGCGAAATCGCGGTCCGAAACGGCGTCGAGCGAATTGGCGGTGGGGCGGTCGAAGCCCAGCGCGTCGGCGGTCATGCGCCGGTCGATCGGAAAGGATGTGCCCGCCAGTGCGGCTGAACCCAGCGGGCATTCGTTGAGGCGTCTGCGCGCATCGGCCAGACGCCCCCGGTCGCGGGCCAGCATCTCGACATACGCCATCAGATGGTGGCCGAACGTCACCGGCTGGGCCGTCTGCAGATGCGTAAAGCCGGGCATGACCGTGTCGGCGTGGGCCAGCGCGCGTGTGGCCAGCGCGTGCATCAGGGCGCGGGCCTGCGCGTCGATCCCGTCGATCGCGTCACGAACCCAGAGGCGAAAATCGGTCGCGACCTGATCGTTGCGCGACCGCGCCGTGTGCAGGCGCTTGCCGGCCTCGCCGATGCGTTCGGACAGACGGGCCTCGATATTCATGTGAATATCCTCGAGCTCTTCACTGAAGGTGAAGCGCCCTGCCTCGATCTCCGCGCCGATCCCGGCCAGTCCCGCGCGGATCGCGGCGAGTTCGTCGGCCGACAGGATGCCCACATGAGCCAGCATCGCGGCATGGGCCAGCGATCCCGCGATGTCCTGGCGCCACAGGGCCTTGTCGAAATTGATCGAGGCGTTGATATCCTGCATGATCGCCGACGGGCCGCCGGCAAACCGGCCGCCCCATTGCGCATTGGCCGTATGCGCGGCCGTGGCGCCCTCCGCCGGAACCTGACCCGAAGACACCATGACCCATCCTTTTCCTTCTGCCCTGTCCCGGACTGCCCAGCCGGTCGTCGCGCGTCGGCGCCTTCTGACGCAGGCGCTCGCTGTCGGCGGCACCCTACTGTCCGCGCAGGCGGTGCGCAAACACTCTCGTGCCGCCACGACCGATGCGGCGGACCCGCCGGCACCCTTGTCGTCGATCGCGCAGCATATGCCCATGGCTGCTCCCGACATCACCTTTGCCGACGCCGCGGGCGCGGCCAGCACCCTGTCGCGTTGGCACGGGCGCCCGGTGGTCCTGCATCTGTGGGCGACGTGGTGCGGACCCTGCGTCACCGAACTGCCGCAGCTCGCGCGTCTGGCGGCGGCGTTGACCCCCTCGGACCCGGCGATCGTCGTGGTGTCGGTCGACCGGGGCGGTGCGCCGGTGGTCACGCGGTTCCTCGACGCGCATCACATCAGCGGATTGCAGACCTTCTACGACCCCGATCACCGCGCGATGACCGCGCTGGCGATCGAGGAACTGCCGTCCACGGTGGTGTTCGACGCGCAGGGACAGGAAATTGCGCGCCATGGCGGTCCGCTGGCGTGGGGTGCGCCCGACGCGGCCAAAACGCTGCGGGAACTGGTGTCGTAAGGCACTGCCTGCGCGTGACCCGCTGGCCGGCAGCCTGAAAATGGAGGAATAATGTCTCAGATGGTGACGGGCCTGGACCCGGTCTCCCTGCTTCACGACGACGATCCCGCGCCGGTGCGGGTGTTCGGTGCATCCGGTGCATCGCCGTTCGTGCTGGTCAGCGATCATGCCGGGCGGGCGGTTCCGCGTGCGCTGGGTGACATGGGCGTGTCGCCGGCGGATTGGGAGCGGCATATCGCGTGGGATATCGGTATGGCTGGCGTGGGTCGCGCCCTGGCCGAGCGTCTGGACACGATCCTGATTGAACAGGTGTATTCCCGGCTGGTCATCGACTGCAATCGTGCGCCGGGGCATCCGAACTCCGTGCCCGAGGTCAGCGATGGCACGGTGGTGTCGGCCAACCTCGCCATCGCCGAGGCGGATCGCCGTGCGCGCGAAGATGCGATCCTTCATCCTTATCAGGCTCGTATCCGGGTCGAGCTCGAGGCCCGTGCGGCAACAGGACAGCCGACTGCCCTGATTGCCCTGCACAGCTTCACACCCCATATGGCTGGCGTCGACCGCCCGTGGCATGCCGGTGTCCTGCATCACCGTGATCCGGGGCTGGGTCGCGCGCTGCGCGCTTTTCTATTGGCCGATGGCGTGCCGGTCGTCGGCGATAATGAGCCCTATGTGCTCAGCGATGCGTCCGACTACACCGTGCCTTTGCATGCCGAGACACGGGGCCTGCCCTACGTCGAACTCGAAATCCGGCAGGATCTGGTTGGCGATGACGCCGGGCAGGCGGAATGGGCCGACCGGCTGGCGCGTCTGCTGCCCGCGGCACTTGAGCGGTATCACGCGGCATGACCACGGCTGCCGCCACGGACACCGGGTCCGTCCAGCGTATCACGGGTGCCGCGACACTCGCCGGTGTGGTGGGCTGGCCGGTGGCGCATTCGCGCTCACCGCTGCTGCACAATTACTGGCTGCGGCGGTATGGCATCGATGGGGCGTATGTGCCGCTTGCCGTGCCGCCCGGCCAGCTGGCGACCGCGCTGCACGGCCTGCGCGTGGCCGGTTTCCGGGGCGTGAACGTCACGATTCCGCACAAGGAGGAGGCATTCGCTCTGTGCGACGACCACGATCGCTCCGCGTTGCGGGCGGGATCGGCGAACACGCTGGTGTTTCTGGCTGACGGGCGTATCCGGGGCCTGTCGACCGACGGGGCCGGTTTCCTCGGTAATCTTCAGGCCCATGGGGTCAGGCCCGCCGGACGGGCGCTCGTGCTCGGGGCCGGTGGCGCCGCGCGGTCGGTCGTCGCGGCGCTGCTCGATCAGGGCGTGGAGG
>NZ_JABXXR010000188.1 GCF_013376175.1 Ameyamaea chiangmaiensis | reverse complement strand
GCCACCGAAGCCTGTCGGCGCGCGGCGAATGGACGGGCGTTCCTCGACCGGGTCGCGCGCGAGACGGGGCTCGGCATTTCCATCATCTCCGGGCGCGAGGAAGCTGAACTCGCGCTCGAGAGCTGCACGCCGTTCCTGGCCAGCCGTGACCGGCGCACGCGCGCGCTGCTGTTCGATATCGGCGGCGGCTCGACGGAGATCGCATGGGTGGGAATCGACGGCACCACGCCGCGCCTCATCAGCTTCGTCAGCGCCCCCGTCGGGGTGGTCACCCTGGCTGAACAGTATGGCGCGAGCATACACACTCCCCTGGGATACGAGGCCATGGTCGCGCAGGTTCGCGATCACCTGCGCGATTTCGAGGCCATTCACTGCATCGGCCGGGAAATCGCACGTGACAATGTGCGTCTTCTGGGAACTAGCGGCACCGTCACGACGCTGGCCGGATTGGCGCTCGGGCTTGAGCGGTATTCACGCGTCGCCGTGGATGGACTGGTTCTTGGCGCGGACCGGGCCGAAGCCGCGCTCGATCTGCTGCGTTCCCTTGACCTGGCAGGCCTCCGCGCGCATCCCTGCGTCGGACGCGATCGGGCCGATTACGTGATGCCCGGCTGCGCCATTTTCGACGCCATCCGACGCACTTGGCCGGCCGATGCGGTCACCGTGGCGGATCGCGGCCTGCGCGACGGCATGCTGCTGCGCATGATTCGCGACGCTGGCATCCCGCATCATGGGCCGCCCCGCCCTCTTTCGACACGGTCCCGGCGCCCAGGCTCCGGGCAAACTCCCGGAGCCCTGCAGACGTGACACGCCGCCCCACCAGCCGCCCGCCCGCCAAGGGTGCCCGCCTGTCTCGCGTTCCGGGCAAGGCGCTGGTCAGCAGTTTGACCCCGGGCCTTGAGGATTCGTCGGGCGACGCAAGTGCCGCCCGCACCAATCGGGCGAAATCGGTCTCGCTGCGCACGGCGATGGGTCGTACCACGGCCCAGCAACGCTGGCTGGCGCGGCAACTGAACGATCCCTACGTGCAGGCGGCCCGCAAGCAGGGATGGCGATCGCGCGCGGCGTTCAAGCTGATCGAGCTCGACGACCGCTTTCATCTGATCCGCCCGGGGATGCGGGTGATCGATCTTGGCGCGGCGCCCGGTGGCTGGACCCAGGTCGCCGTCAAGCGCGGCGCGCGGCAGATCGTGGGCCTGGACCTTCTGCCGGTCGACCCGGTGCCAGGCGCCGAGATGGTCGAAGGGGATTTCAACGATGCGGACATGCCCCAGCGCCTGATGGACCTGCTTGGCGGTCGTGCCGACCTAGTGATGTCGGATATGGCGCCAAACACCACCGGCCATTCCGCGACCGACCACATGCGCATCATGGGACTGGCCGAAGGCGCGCTTGATTTCGCGTTGCAGGTTCTGGGCGAAGGCGGCGCGTTCGTCGCGAAGGTGTTTCAGGGCGGCTCGGAAAAGGCGCTGCTGAACCAGATGAAACATGCCTTTGCCAGCGTGAAGCATGCCAAGCCGCCGGCCAGCCGCAAGGAATCGAGCGAACTATACGTCGTCGCGACCGGTTTTCGTCCCGATCGCGTTTTGCCCCTTACAAGCGCGGACGATGATCCGCGCGCAGTGTGATCAGGTCTCGTCGGCCTCCCACAGCCACGCGGCCCCGCGTACGCCCGAACTGTCGCCATGTACGTTGCGCACGATCGGCGTGTTGCAGGTCGGCGTGATGACATGGCGCTTCATCAACGGCGGCACGCGGTCATAGATCGATGCAATATTCGACGCGCCCCCACCCAGAACGATCACATCCGGATCGAGGATATTGACGATCAGCGCGCAGGCGCGACCCATCCGGTCCATGTAGCGGTCGAGGGCCGCGATCGCAGCAACGTCGCCGTCTTCAGCGGCCTTTTCGATGCCCGCCGTGTTGCTGTGGCCCTGCCCTTTCCAGTCGCGGGCCAGCGACGGTCCGGCGAGGAAACGCTCCAGGCAGCCTTCATTGCCGCAGAAGCACTTCGGCATCGGGAATTCCTCGATGCGGGGCCATGGCAGAGGGATATGCCCCCATTCACCGGCGATGTGATGCAGGCCGGTGATGAGCTTGCCGTTGACGACCAGTCCCGCACCCATGCCCGTGCCGATGATCACGCCGAACACCGTCTCCTTGCCGGCGCCGGCGCCATCGACGGCCTCGGACAGGGCAAAACAGTTCGCGTCGTTCTCCACCCGGACACCGCGTCCGACCGCCTTCTGGATATCCTCGCCGAAGGGCTGGTTGTTCAGCCATGTCGCATTGGCGTTCTTGATCAGGCCTGTGTCCGGGCTGATCGCGCCGGGAATACCGACGCCCAGCGTGGTCGTTCCGCCCAGCCGCGATTCCACGCCGTGGACCATGTCGCGGATCGCGGTCACGGCGCCGTCGTAGTAACCAGGATTGGGCATACGCTCGCGCAGTACCATCGCGCCGTCGCGACCGAGCACGGCAATCTCGATCTTGGTTCCGCCGAAGTCGATGCCGATCCGATAATCCGCCATGATTGAACTCTCTCGCCGTTTCCCCGAGGCACGGCGCGGTGACGCCCTGCCCTGTTGTTCCCAGGCCCAATGCTCTATGGTGCCGTTTGCCGCGCGCCCACCCCCTGCGAAGTGAACTGACCGGAAATTCTGCGATGAGCGAGACATTGCTGGACGTCAAGGGCCTGTCATGCCCCTTGCCCGTCCTCAAGGCCAATCGGGCCCTGCGTGACATGCAGGCGGGCGAGCGTCTGCGCGTGATCGCGACCGACCGGGCCTCGGTGGCTGATTTTCAAGCGTTCTGCCGGGAAACGGGCCATGCGCTGATCGCTTTCGGCGAGGAGGCTGGCGTTCTGTCGTTCGTGATCCGGCGTCGACCGGATGCATCGTAAAAAAAACGACACGTGTCGTCGGCAATCCGGACATGTCGCCGGATGCGTCATCGCAACGTCTGCCATGCTTTTGAGCGGCGCACCGTGTTGAAGACTTGGCAGACAAGGGCGTCGCGGAGTAAGCCCGGTCCTCTCATGAGCCGTTATTCCCCGCGTTCGCGTTCCACAGGTGTGCGATGACCGACCCGATTGCTGCCCTTTCGTTTGAGCAGGCGCTCGGCGAACTCGAGACCATCGTGCGCGACCTCGAAGGAGGGCAGCAGAAGCTCGAGGATGCCATCGCATCCTATGAGCGCGGCGCCGCCCTTCGCAGACACTGCGAGGCCAAGCTGAATGAAGCCGACGCGCGGGTGCAGGCTATCGTCCAGCAGGCCGACGGCACGCTGACGACAAAATCCTTGGACCAGTGACCCCATGACCCAGATACACGCGACGCCCTCTCTCCGTCCGCAGGACGCGGCGAATCTGCGCGACTCGCTTACCGTCCGCGCGGGCGCCATCGAATCGGCGATCGATACGCTCATCGCGCCCGTGACGCGAGGGGGGGAGGCCCGGGTCGTCGACGCCATGCGTTATGCGACGCTTGGCGGCGGCAAGCGCCTGCGGGGCTATCTCGTGACCGAGGTGGCCAGCCTGTTCGGGGTTCCTGCGGTGCGCGCCCTGCGCGTCGCGGCGTCGGTCGAGATGCTACATTCCTATTCGCTGGTCCACGATGACCTGCCGGCGATGGACGATGACGACCTTCGACGTGGACAACCGTCGACCCATCGCAAATTCGACGAGGCGACCGCGATTCTCGCGGGCGACGCGTTGCAGACTCTTGCGTTCGAGGTTCTGGCCGACCCCGCGACCCATCCGGATGCCGAAGTGCGAATCGCGCTGGTCAGTGCGCTGGCGAAGGCTTCGGGCGCGGCGGGCATGGTCGGTGGCCAGATGATCGACATGGAGGGCGAAGGGCGTGCGCTGGCCCTCGATGAGGTCCGGCGGCTGCATGCCCTCAAGACGGGCGCGTTGATCCGTTACGCGGCGGATGCCGGTGCCATCCTGGGTCAGGCGGACGCGGCGACAATGGAACGGATCGCCGCCTATGGCCGCGATGTCGGCACGGCGTTTCAGGTCGCCGATGACGTGCTCGACGCCACGGCCAGCGCCGAGGAACTCGGCAAGACGGCGGGCAAGGACGCCGCCGCCGGCAAGTCCACCTATGTCGCGCTGCTTGGAATCGACGGGGCGGCGGCCGAGGCACGGACGCTGGCAGAGCGCGCGGTTACCGCGCTCGACGGGTTTGGCGCGCAGGCCGACGGGCTGCGTGCCCTTGCTTATTACATGGTCGAGCGCAGGAGCTGACTCCAATGACCGAAAACAGCACCACCCCGATACCGACACTGGGCCGTTTTCCGGTTCTGGACCGTGTTCGCGGTCCTGCGGACCTGCGCAACCTGTCGGTGGACCAGCTGCGGCAGCTGGCCGAGGAACTGC
>NZ_JABXXR010000187.1 GCF_013376175.1 Ameyamaea chiangmaiensis | reverse complement strand
CTGGGGCGGTCATGTCACCGTTGCCCGGCGCGGGGCGTGTGGTCGAAGGCCCCGGCGGCGGGAGGCCGGCGATGGCGTCCCGTGGCCCGTCATTCCGGGCGCAGCATGTAGCCCGCGTTGCGGATGGTGTGGATCATGGCGACCGGAAACGGCTTGTCCACCTTCTGGCGCAGGCGCGAGACGTGCACGTCGATCACGTTGGTCTGCGGGTCGAAATGATAGTCCCACACGCCTTCGAGCAGCATCGTCCGCGTCACCACTTGGCTTGCGTGGCGCATCAGGAATTCAAGCAGGCGGAATTCGCGCGGTTGCAGGTCGATCTTCTGGCCGCCGCGCCGCACCGCCCGCGACAGCAGGTCCATCTCCAGGTCGCCCACGACCAGCCGGGTCTGCGGTGCGTTCTCGGCCCGCCCGCGCCGGGCCAGCGCGTCAATACGCGCCAGCAGTTCGCTGAAGGCGAAGGGCTTGGTCAGGTAGTCATCGCCACCGGCCTTCAGGCCCTGCACGCGGTCGTCCACATCCGCCAGCGCGGACAGCAACAGGACCGGAGTCGCGTTGTTCTGGCCGCGCATCGTTTCCAGAATGCGCAGGCCGTCGATCCCGCCGGGCAGCATTCTGTCGAGGATGATGATGTCGAACTTTTCACTGACGGTCAGGAACAGGCCGTCCTTGCCGTTATCGGCCTGTTCGACGACATGCCCTTCCTCGCGCAGTCCCTTGACCACGAAGTTGCGTACGGTCGCGTCGTCTTCCACCACCAGGATATGCATCGTCGGTCCTCAGGCCTGCTGTCTCCCGCCTCGGGAGAGTCTGCGTGCCGTCAGACTACGGTGACGGGGCCTGTCTGTCACGAGGGGGCGGCGGAAGTGCCCTGCGTGCGTGCTCGCCGCGGTTGACGCGTCGCTGACGGAAAACGTCGCCGGCGTGCGGTTGGTCCCCTTTGCACCGTGCAGGCAGCCGACTAGACTATATCGGTTTCAGAACAGGATGATTGTTGTATGCCGCTGCTCCACTTCCACATGTACGAAGGCCGTACCGACGAGCAGGTCAAGACGCTGCTCGATGCCGCCCACGAGGCGATGCTCGAAGCTTTCGCCGTTCCCGCGGCCGACCGCTACCAGCTGGTATCGGAGTACAAGCCGTCCCGTATGATCGTCGAGGACACGGGGCTGGATATTCCGCGCACCAAGGACATGGTGCTGGTTCAGATGTTCAGCCGCCCCCGCGGTGCCGAAAAGAACGCCCTGTTCTACAAGTTGCTGGTCGAGGCGCTGGACAAGGCGTGCGGTATCAAGGCGACGGACGTGATGATTTCGGTGGTTGAGAACGAGGACGCGCACTGGTCGTTCGGCCATGGGCGCGCGCAGTTCCTCACGGGCGAACTGGGCGGCCACAAGGCGCCCTGAGCACCCGCACCGGCCCGATCGCGTCAGTCGTTATCGGGTCGGTGCCCCACGATCACGGGCAGGGTGATGGTCTTGCCGTGCCGGCGGATCACCAGATCCATGGACGTCCCCGGCCTGGCGGCGGCGACCGCCCGTATCAGGCCGCGCGCGCTTTCGACATGCTCGCCGGCGGCTGACAGGACGACGTCGCCGATCCGCACCCCGGCGACCATGGCCGGTCCCTTGGCGTCGGTCGCGACGACCGTGACCGGATCCGTACCGTCCCCGTCTTCAAGCGTGACGCCGAGCCAGCCGCGGTCGATATGCCCTGTGCGGCGCAGTTCCTCGACGATCGGGGCAACGAGTTCGGACGGAATCGCGAACCCGATACCGACGGAGCCCCCCGTCGGTGACACGATGGCGGTGTTCACTGCCACCACCTCGCCGCGCATGTTGAAGGTCGGGCCGCCGGAGTTGCCCGGATTGATAGGTGCGTCGAGTTGCAGAAAATCGTCGAACGGACCGGCTCCGATGTCGCGCCCGCGTGCCGAGACGATCCCCGCCGTCACCGAAGAGCCTAGCCCGAATGGATTGCCGGCGGCCAGGATCCAGTCACCGACCTCCACCTTGCGGCTGTCACCCCAGTGCAGGAAAGGCAGCGGCGTCGGGCTGTCGACCTTGATGACGGCAATGTCCGTCAGGTCGTCCGTACCCAGCAGGTGGGCGGGCAGTTCCTTACCGGTCGAGAGCGACACGGTCACCTGATCGGCATCGCCGACGACGTGCGTGTTGGTGACGATGATTCCCGTCGGATCGATGATGAAGCCGGACCCCGCGCCCTGAAGTTCTGGCCCCCGCTGGCGCAGCCTGTCGCGAAAACGCTTGTCCAGCGGTGTGCCCTTCAGGGAGGGCGGGACACCTGCGCGCGGACGGGGTGTGGCGCCCTGCGTGACGGCGATGTTGACCACAGCCGGCACCACCGCACGGACCAGCGGCGCGAACGTCAGGGGCCCCGTCTGGATCAGGAGGGGGGCCTGAGCCCGCACCTTGTCCACCGCGAAGGCAAGGACAACGGGCGCTACCAGGCACAGCGTAAAAATCCGCCGGTGAACGGGGCGACGATGTATCGTCCCGGACCCATTGATCACGGAGGGAAGAGCGCGGGTCACGGCTGCATGACGATGCCGACGGCGGCCGCGCTGTATCATGCCTGTTCGATCGTTGGGATCATCTCGTCGCCATATGGAGGAGCAAAAAAGCGTCGTCAACGCATACCAGGCGTTTCAGGACAGACTCAGAAGGCGTGCGGCCAGGGCATCGCCGCTCAGACGCAGGTCAGACAGACGAAGCGGGGCCAGATGAACGGGGCCCGTGGCCTGCTTGCAGAACTGCTCAAACCCGACCGCGTCGCCGTTCAGATTGACGTATGGTTGCTGATCGTCTGTCAGGAAAACCTGCTCCCATCCCGATACATGACGTGCCGATGTGCTGATCCAACCGTCCGGATTGAATGTGCAGATCGAGCCGTCGGCAGTCAGCAGCACATTGGCGTTATCGGCTGTCGTGGCCAGAATCACCACGGATTTCTCTGGGATCTCATCGACCAGACGGCCGTTGTCGAGCGCCAGCCGTAGACCGGATTCGGTGACAAGGGATCGAAGGCGAATGTGCCACGCGCCGTGTTGCCGCAGTGTAAGGATCAGATCGATACCGTCTATGATGTCCTTGTTTCCGTTGGCATGGAGGACCGACGGCGTCTGGCCGGTGCAAGGCTCCGACACGCTGAGGCCGTCGGTCATGAAGGCCGCGCGATCATTGCTCGAGTTGGCGAAGATCGTCGCCATTCGGTCGATGGCCGCAAAGTTTTCGTCGTCGTTCCGTAGATGCATCCAGGCAGCCTGAAGAGCTGCCTGATCAGAACGCGCTGTCGTGCGCGCGTGTTCTGTGACGCAAAACGAAAGAAGTTTCTCGATCGCGTGCGCATACCCGATATAGACGCCCGAGTTTATGAAGCGATAGCCGGTCTCCTCTCCATCCGACATCGCGTCCCTGATCGGCGCACGGTCGAGATCAAAGACGGTCGGCATGTTTTCCAGGAGTGGCCAGAACACCTTTTCGCCGCCGAAGACGACTTTCTTACCGAAGCTCAGGAATTTCGCGGCAATCGTGTCCATGTGGTCGAGGATCGCCACATCGTAGGCGTCCGTAAAAAGAATGATGTCGTTCCGTGCCGTCATGCCGGACTGAAGGAAGCGGCTCGCGAGAAGTGCCTTGTCGATAAAGGAGGTCTTTTCCAAGCCCCGTCCATGCGACAGGTTTATCGTCGTCATGCCGGCACGGCGTGCGCTGCGTTCAAGCCGAAGAAGCGCCGGATGATGAGGAGAACCAGCGGTCACATGAAAGAAGCTCACTGGATCGGTTCCTGTCTCGGGGGAATACGTCACGAACTCTGAAGACGATAGCGGCATTCACGCTGCACGAACAAGCGCGGACCGATCGCCGATGAGCGGCGCGCGAACGCGATGATCACCGGTTGGAGCGCCGTGTCGACGCCACTGCCGCCGCCGGATTCTCCGGCCATTCGTGCTTAGGGTAGCGCCCGCGCATGTCGCGGCGCATGTCCGACCAGCCTCCTTGCCAGAAACCGGCCAGATCGGCTGTGATCGCCTGCGGGCGTCCGGCCGGCGACAGCAGCGCGAGCTGCAGCGGGACGCGGCCGTCGGCAAGGCGCGGGGTGTCTTTCAGGCCGTAGAACGCCTGCGCGCGGGCAGCCAGCGTCGGCGTCGGAGTTGTGTAATCGACCGCGGTCCGGCCACCGGGCAGATCGATATGCGACGGCAGCGCACGGTCGAGCCAGACCCGCGTCTGGTGATCCAGCGCCGCGTGCAGGACCTCGCGCATGTCCAGCGCACGGACGTCGGCCAGTCGCGTCAGGCCCGCGAGCCACGGGGCGAGCAGGGGTGCCAGCGCCGTCGGGTCGGGCAGGTCGGGCCGGTCGAGCGCGGTG
>NZ_JABXXR010000186.1 GCF_013376175.1 Ameyamaea chiangmaiensis | reverse complement strand
CGCGCTTCCGGTATGATGCCGGCGTTGCGGGGCGGCATCGGCGCCGTGCGCGCAGACCGGCGGGTTTCACGCCGCATCGCCGTCCGGCCAGGCGTCTGTCTGGCCCCTTCCTGTTGCCTTCCCTCTGGCCACTCCGGCCGGCGGCCTCCTGACGAAACGGACCCGTCTTGACCGATACTTCCGACCTTCCCGAGCAGCCGTCGCCCCCGGGGCCGCCGTCCGACATGACGCCGGTCACCATCGAGCAGGAGATGCAGACCTCCTACCTCGCCTATGCGATGTCGGTGATCGTCAGCCGCGCCCTGCCGGACGTGCGCGACGGGCTCAAGCCCGTGCATCGCCGCATCCTGTATGCGATGCGCGAGAGCGGGTTCACCCACGACAAACCCTATCGCAAGTCGGCCCGCGCGGTCGGTGACGTGATGGGTAAATACCATCCGCACGGCGATGCCTCGATCTATGACGCCATGGTGCGCATGGCGCAGTCGTGGTCGATGCGCGTGAAGCTGATCGACGGTCAGGGCAATTTCGGCTCCGTCGATGGCGATTCCCCGGCGGCCATGCGGTATACCGAGGCCCGTCTGGCGCGGGCATCGTCCTATCTGCTGGACGATATCGACCGCGATACGGTCGATTTCCAGCCCAACTACGACGAATCCGAGAACGAGCCGCGCGTCCTGCCGGCGGCGTTCCCGAACCTGCTGGTCAACGGCGCGTCGGGCATCGCGGTCGGCATGGCGACGAACATCCCGACCCATAATCCGGGCGAGATCATCGACGCGACGCTGGCGCTGATCGCCGACCCGACGCTCACGCTCGACGACCTGATGAAGATCGTCCCCGGCCCGGATTTCCCGACCGGTGGCATCATTCTGGGGCGGTCGGGCATCCGCAGCGCCTTCGCGACCGGCCGCGGTTCGGTCATCATCCGCGCCCGCGCGGAGATCGAGGAGGTCCGCCGCGACCGCAAGGCGATCATCATCACCGAGATCCCGTATCAGGTGAACAAGGCCACGCTGCAGGAAAAGATCGCCGAACTGGTCCGCGCCAAGCAGATCGAGGGCATTTCCGACATTCGCGACGAGAGCGACCGGTCGGGCATGCGCATCGTCATCGAGATCAAGCGCGACGCGACCCCGGAGGTCGTCCTCAACCAGCTGTATCGCTTCACGCAGCTTCAGTCCTCGTTCGGTGTGAACATGCTGGCGCTGGACAACGGCCAGCCGCGCCTGATGGGGCTGAAGGACGTCATCGAGGCGTTCGTCACCTTCCGCGAGGACGTGATCCTGCGCCGGGCGCGCTTCGACCTGAACAAGGCGCGCGATCGCGGCCATCTGCTGGTCGGTCTGGTGATCGCGGTCGCCAACATCGACGCGGTGATCGCCCTGATCCGCGCGGCCCCGGACGCCGCCTCGGCCCGCGCCGCGCTGATGGAGCGCGCATGGGACGCGGCCGATGTCGCGCCGCTGCTGGATCTGATCCATGACGAAGGCAACGTGATCGCGGACGGCAAGGTTCACCTGACCGAGGCACAGGCACGCGGCATCCTCGACCTGCGCCTGCAGCGCCTGACCGGGCTGGAGCGCGAGAAGATCCAGCAGGAACTCGACGAAGTCGCGATCCGCATCAACGAACTGCTGGAGATCATCGCCAGCCGTCCGCGCCGTATGGAAGTCATGCGCGACGAACTGCTGCAGGTGCGCGCCGAAATCGCATCGCCCCGCATGACCGAGATTTCGGACGTGGCGGGCGACCAGACCGACGAAAGCCTGATCGAACCCGGGCTGATGGTCGTGACCATCACGCGTGACGGCTTCATCAAGCGCACGCCGCTCGAGGTATTCCGCGCCCAGAATCGCGGCGGCCGGGGTCGCACGGCGGCGGGCATGCGTGGCGACGACGTGATCGTGCGTTCGTTCAACGCGCACACGCATCAGTGGGTGCTGTTCTTCTCCTCCGGCGGCAAGGCCTACCGCGAGAAGGTCTGGCGCCTGCCCGAGGCCAGCCCGACGGCCAAGGGGCGCGCGCTGGTCAACCTGCTGCCCGATCTGGGCAGCGACAGCATTACCGCCGTCCTGCCCCTGCCGCAGGACGAGACGCTGTGGGAGAACCTGCACCTTGTCTTCGCCACGGCCAGCGGCAACGTGCGCCGCAACCGCCTGAGCGATTTCCGCAACATCCGCTCCTCCGGCCTGATCGCCATGAAGCTGGACGACAGCGACCGCCTGATCGGCGTCGCCACCTGCCGCGAAGGGCAGGACGTGTTCCTGGCGACGCGCAAGGCGCGCTGCATCCGCTTCCAGATCACCGACGACACGCTGCGCGTTTTCGCGGGCCGCGACTCGTCGGGCGTACGCGGCATCCGTCTGGCCGAAGGCGACGAGGTCAACAGCCTGTGCGTGCTGAACCATGTCGAGGCGACGGTGGACGAACGCGCGGCCTATCTGCGCATGGCCAACGCCCGTCGCCGCGCGGAAACCGCCGCCGGGGAGGAGGGTGAAGAGGTCGAGGCCGAAATCCTCGCCGATGACGAGGAACCCGCCGGCGACGCCCCCATCACACCCGAACGCTTCACCGAGCTTGAGGCGGCCGAGGAGATCCTGCTGACCGTCAGCGATCTTGGTTTCGGACGCCGGTCCTCGGCCTATGACTATCGCGTCAGCGGTCGTGGCGGCCAGGGCATCGCCAACATGACCTTCGCCAATCCGAAACGCGGATCGGCCGTGGTGGCGACACTGCCGGTGCTAAACGGCACGGATGTGATGATGGTCACCGACGCGGGGCGCCTGATCCGGGTGCCGGTCGACCAGGTGCGCGTGATGGCGCGTCAGGCCGGAGGTGTCACGCTGTTCCGCGTGTCGTCCGGCGAGACGGTGACCAGTGTCTTCCCGGTTCTGGAAGAGGACGGCGAGGATGCCGAGGGGCCGGACGCCCCCGCCTCCGATACCCTGGACGACGGTGCGACGCACGACGATGCGCCCGAGCCGTCGGATGGCTGAGGCGGTGGAGCGCGCCGGGTTCTATCCCGGCACGTTCGATCCGGTGACCCTGGGTCACATGGACATCATCGAACGCGCCTCGGCCATGCTCGACCGGCTGGTGGTGGGCGTCGCGACAGGCGCGACCAAGACGCCGTTGCTGGACCTGACCACCCGGATCGAATGCATTGAGGCCGCCGTCGTGCCGCTGCTGGCGCGGGGACGGCGGATCGAGGTCATCGCGTTCGATACGCTGCTGGTCAGCGCCGCCCGCGCACAGGGCGCGCAGGTTATCGTGCGGGGTCTGCGCGCGGTGACCGATTTCGACTACGAGGCACAGATGACGGGGCTTAACCGTGAGATGGCCCCCGATCTGGACACGATTTTTCTGATGGCGACAGAGAAGCGGCGCTGCGTCGCCGCCAGCAGGGTACGGGAAATCGCGCGACTGGGGGGTGACATCACCCCCTTCGTGCCCGACCATGCGCGCCGCATGGTGCTGGCCCGGCTGGCTGGCGCCTGATTTTTTTCATCAAGGATAACGACGATGAGCGAGACCCAGGACCTTCTGATCATGGAGCTGAAATCCGGCCGGGTGGTGATCCGCCTGCGCCCGGACATCGCGCCGCTGGCCACCGAGCGCCTGCGCACGCTCGCGGCCGAGGGCTTTTACGACAACACGCCGTTCCATCGCGTGATCGAGGGCTTCATGGCCCAGGGCGGCGACCCGACCGGCACCGGCACCGGGGGCTCCAAGCTGCCGGACCTCAAGGCCGAATTCACCCGCGCCGCCAAGTTCAATCGCGGCACGGTCGGCATGGCCCGCACCATGAACCCCGACAGCGCGAACAGCCAGTTCTTCATCATGTTCGAGCCCGCGCCGCACCTTGATGGCCAGTACACCATCGCCGGCGACGTGATCGAAGGGATGGAACTGATCGACCAGGTCAAGCGCGGCAGCGGCTCCGGCGGCACCGTGAAGGATCCGGACCGGATCGTCAGCCTGCGCCCCGCCAGCGCCTGATCTCCGGCCTCCGGGTCTCGCATGCCTTGACTTCCGCGTCATGGGGCGATACCCGGAGCGCGGTCCCCGCGACCCGCAACTGTGAGAGCCGGTAGCTCAGCCGGTAGAGCATTCGACTTTTAATCGAATGGTCGTGGGTTCGAGTCCCACCCGGCTCACCACGCGCGCCAGCGGTTTTCCCCTCGACACACGAGGGTGACGGGGACCTTTCTCCTCTCGCAGTATTGGTCCGGACAGCCCCCCGTCGGCGCCCTCAGGGTGTCTGCGCCGCGTCCGGCATCGGCAATCCCGCTCGCCCGAACCAGTCGCGCGCGCGGTCCTTGTCCCCCTGCGCCTGCGCGGCGTCCGCCGCACGCCGCCACAGCGTGCGCGCCCGGGCCGGGTCCACGCCGTCCTCCGCC
>NZ_JABXXR010000185.1 GCF_013376175.1 Ameyamaea chiangmaiensis | reverse complement strand
GGGCGTGCCTGACGCGCGGCCCGGCCATGCGTGCGGGCGGCCGGGTCGCACTGGCCCTATGGCTCGGCGTATCCGGGCTGGGGATCGCTGGTCTGGGCGTCTTTCACCGACGATGGCTGCCGGCCCCCTATGACCCCCTTCAGCCGCTGGACGTACGGGCCGCGTGGACGCCCGTCAGCCCCCTGAAACTCGGGCTGCTCGGACTGTCGGATCCGTTCTGCAACGCGGCACTGGCGACGGTGCCGTGGCCGGTCGAGGCACATGCGCGAAGCGGCACGGCCACGTGTCCCCTTCGCGACGTCTACACGGTGGACGGCGGCGATATCCGCCTCGCCCCGGGTGGGTTTCTCGCGTCCTGTTCGCTTGCCGTGCGCTGGGCCCTGTTCGAGACACAGGTCGCGACCCCCATTGCACGCGACATGTTCGGATCACGCCTGATCGCCATTCGTCACGTCGGCAGCTTCGCCTGCCGCGACATACGGGACCGACCCGGCGCGCAGAGCAGCCACGCCACCGCCAATGCCATCGACGTCGCCGGTTTCACCCTGGCCGACGGGCGCGAGATTCCGGTCAGCGCCTGGCATGGCGGCGGTCCGGACAGCGTCTATCTCCATAGGGCGCGCGACGGCGCCTGCCGCGTGTTCGGCGTCGTGTTGTCGCCGGCCTACAACGCCCTGCACGCGGGACACCTCCATCTTCAGGCCACCGGCGGCGGCCTGTGCCGCTGAGCGGCGGTCGCGTCAGCCGGGAAAGCGGTCGTCGATCATCAAGGCCTCGCGCGGCATGATACCCCCGCAGGGCTTGGGCGGCGCGGCCGACTTCCCGACCGCGACGAACATCACGATCTCATGGTCGGCGGGCAGGCGGATCAGGCGCCCGACCGCATCGAAATCGAAGCCGTCCATCGGGCAGGTCGCGTATCCCATGCTTTCCGCCAGCAGCATGATCGCGCCGGCGGCCATACCGCACGAGCGCAGGCCCTCGTCACGCTGCACCTGTTCGCGACCCCGGTAATACTGGTCGATCATCCCGACCATGGTGGTCCGGGCAGTTTCCGGTGCATCCTGCCAGTAGCGGCCGGGGGATTTCTCCCAGGCCTTGATGTCCGCGCACAGGATCAGCAGCGCGGACGCGTCGGTCACCTGCGGCTGGTCCCAGGCGACGGCGCGGATCTCCCGCCGCAGGTCGGCATCCCGCACGACCACGAAGCGCCAGTTCTGGATATTGAACGCGGTGGGCATACGGCGTGTCAGGTCAAGCAGGGCGGCGAGGTCGTGCTCGGGCATCTCATGCGTGGCGTCGAAAACCTTCGTCGCGCGGCGTTGAAGGATGGCGGTGGCAACATCGAGCGGCATATGAGTCGTCCTTACAGACAGGGTCGGGGAACGACGCGCATGATCACGGGCGCGCCAGACTGTGACGCGCCATACTCTATCGAACGCGCGGGCGTGGGTCAGGCCCGTGGACGTCGTGCCGTTCCGCGACGACCACGCTTCCGATTCCAGAGGAAACGCGCGGGCACGCCAGCGACGCGCGGACGGACGAGACGCGGTTGCCGCGAATAATCACAAAATTGTGATAATGAACGCCATCCCGACGCCCGACGTTTTCCACGGGTGAACTGGCGGGCGCCCAACGGTGTGACCGTATAACATCGTGGTGGCGGGCAGGTGGCGACGGGCGCGGCGGCGGCCCTAGCCCCGATGGCGGCTTCATTGGTACATTAGGGCGCATAAGCGCTGCCGCGACGGGGCGTGCCACGCCGGTTTCCGTCCGATCAGACGCAGCAGGAAGGAAAAGGTCGACATGTCCATAGAACGCATGAAAGCGCAGATGTCCGACAAGGCAGGCTTCATCGCCGCCCTCGACCAGAGCGGGGGGTCCACCCCCAAGGCGCTCGCCCATTATGGCATCCCCGAGACCGCATACAGCACCGACGAGCAGATGTTCGGCCTGATGCACGACATGCGGGTACGCATCGTCACCGCACCGTCGTTTACCGGTGACAAGGTCATCGCCGCGATCCTGTTCGAACGCACGATGGACGGTCATGTCGGGGACACGCCGGTCCCGACCTATCTGTGGCGGGAGCGTGGGGTTGTCCCGCTCCTGAAGATCGACAAGGGGCTCGAGGCCGAACAGGACGGCGTCACGCTGATGAAGCCGATGCCGGGTCTGGACGACCTGCTGGCGCGTGCGGTCAAGCTCGGCGTCTACGGCACGAAAGAACGCTCGACCATCGCGACGGCGAATCCGGCCGGGATCAAGGCGATCGTCGACCAGCAGTTCGCGATCGCCCGACAGGTCGCCGCCCACGGACTGGTGCCGATCATGGAGCCGGAGGTTCTGATCAAGAACCCGCAGAAGGCCGAAGCCGAAGCCATCCTGGCCGAAGAGGTCCTGAAATCCCTCGACGCGCTGCCGGGCAACTATCCGGTGATGCTCAAGGTGACCATCCCGGAGCAGGCCGACCTGTATGCGCCGATCATGAAGCACCCGCGCATGCAGCGCGTCGTCGCCCTGTCGGGTGGCTATCCCCTTGACGTCGCGTGTCAGAAACTCAAGGCCAACCACGGCATGATCGCGAGCTTCTCGCGCGCGCTCGTCGGCGATCTGCGTGTCTCCATGTCCGACGCCGAGTTCGACGCCACCCTGTCCAAGGCCGTCGAGGAAATCTACGACGCCTCCGTTAACAAGATCTGACAGCGCGCGGGACGGTTCGCCCGTCCCGTCCGTCGCCCGGGCCGCCACTCCCCGGACGCCGCATCCCTCACGCCTCACGGGCCGGGAGACGATCCGCCGGCCGGCGGGCTTGCGACGGCGCAATCCTGACGCGGCCGGACGCACGGCGCGTCCGCATCTCCCCTCCCCCTCTATCGTCAGACGACCGGGCCGGGACGGCGTCGCGTCGCCTTCAGCCGGCGTTCGGGCGCAGAAGCCCGTCGCGCACCGCGGCCTCGATCGTGCGGGCACCCGCGTCCAGATGGGCGCGCAACAGATCGGGAGCGCGCTCCGGCGTCGCGCCCAGCAATGCGTCGAGGATGGCGATGTGATCGGCGATCGTTTCAGCCGTCCGCGCGACCGAGGCGAGGTCGGCACGCCGCACGAAACGGATGCGTGCGTTGACGACGGCCAGCATCCGGTCGCGCTCGCCATTGCCGGCCAGCGCGGCCAGGGCGGTATGAAACGCCTCGTCCTGATCGGCGACATGGTCGCTCCCGCCGCCCGCGACGTCCGCGCGCGGCAGTTGCGCCCACGTTGCGCGCAGCGCCGTCAGGACCGCGCGGACCGGTGCCTCGTCCAGCCGAGGCAGCAACGCGGCCAGCGCCCCACTCTCCAGATCCGCACGCACGGTATAAAGGTCGCCGATCTCGGACGCGCGCAGGCCGCGACAGAAAAACCCAAGGCCCGGCCGGTTCAGCACCAGCCCCTCGCCGGTCAGCCTGTTCATGGCCTCGCGCACCGGTGCCCGGCTCATGCCCAGCATGCGCGCCAGCGCGACTTCGTTCAGATGCTCGCCGGGGCGAAATTCGAACCCGACCGTCATACGGCGCAGAACGTCATACGCATGCTCGACACTGCTCGACGGCATCGCGTCCCGGCTCCTTCCCTGTCGAACAAGCCGTACAGCATTCCCCTGTCAGGGTAAATTCGTTTTCATTTCGATACGTAATGCCAAGCACATCCGCGTGTGCGCATACACGCCGATACAACAATCCGATTGGCCCACCGTGGCGCTTCCATCAGGATGCCGCGCGCAGCGAGACAGGAGACACTGGCGACATGCACCCCGTGACGGACATCGTCATCATCGGCGGCGGCGCGAGTGCGACCCTGTTGGCCGCGCAACTGACCCGCCACGGGATCGGGCCGCGCTGCGTCATCATCGATCCGGCGGACAGTCCCGCCGTCGGGCTTGCCTACGCCACGCCCTGCCTTGAACATCGCCTGAACGTACGTGCGTCCAACATGAGCGCCTTCGCCGGAGCGCCGGACCATTTTCTGGCATGGCTGCGCACCCATATCGACCCCGACACGTCCCCCGATGCCTTCGTGCCGCGCGCACTTTATGGCGTGTATCTGCGCGGGTTGCTCGACACGACCAGGGTGCGGGCCATACGCGACGTCGCGATCGACTGTCAGCGCCGTGCCGACGGCCTGCTGCACATCACCCTGGCGACGGGACGCACGCTGTCGGCCCGTCAGGTGGTGCTGGCGTTCGGGCATTTCGATCCGGCACCGGTGCCCGGTGTCGAGAGCCTGGCACAACGGCAGGGCGGCTACTGCCCGACGGCCTGGACGACCGCCGCCTACGCCCCGCTGCATGCCGGGGACGAGGTCATCCTGATCGGCACCGGACTGACCGCGGTCGACGCGGTCCTGCGCCTGCGCGCCGTCGGATTTCCCGGACGCATCACGGCGGTGTCGCGCCATG
>NZ_JABXXR010000184.1 GCF_013376175.1 Ameyamaea chiangmaiensis | reverse complement strand
CGCGCTTCGGAAAAGCGCGCGACGTCGGTCCGCGCCGCCGCCGACATCCGCGCGCGCAACGCGTCGTCACCGATCATGCGCAGCACGGCGACCTCGAACGCCGCCTCATGATCCTGCGGCACCAGAAGGCCCGTCTCGCCGTCGAGGATGATGTCCGACGGGCCGGCCTCGCAGTCGAAGGCCACGGCGGGCACCCCCCACGACGCCGCCTCGACCAGCACCATGCCGAACCCCTCGAAGCGGGAGGGAAAGCAGCACAGGCCGGCCGCGCGATAGACCGCGTCGATGTCGTCCGTCGCCGGCACCAGCGTCACGCGCCCGACAAGGCCATGCGCCTCGATCAGCCCCAGCAGCATCGCGCGGTCGGGGCCGTCGCCCACTATCGCCAGACGCCAGTCCCGCGCCGCCGGGTCGCGCATCACCCGCGCCCAGAGCGGGATCAGCCGATCAAAGCCCTTCTGCGGCACCAGTCGCCCGACTGCGACCGCCAGACGCGTGCCCGTGTCATACGTCGTGTCCCGCGCGGGCGGGGCAATGTTGGGAATTGCCGTCAGCCGGGCACGAACCCGCATCCCGTCCTGCCACAGCGCGACGTCGCGCCGGGTCAGCGTCACCACGTCGTGGGCCCACCAGCCGGCCAGCCGTCGCCCCAGCCGCCGCTTGCGCCGCCCCATGTCGGCGCGGAAATTGAAGTGCTCCCACACGATCGTCCGCACGGCCGTTCCCGCCAGGGCCGGCACGGCATACAGCGCGTGCGTCGCCTCGACCACCACCACTACATCAAGGCGGAGCCGCCGCGCCTGTGCCCGCAGCCAGCGCACCAGTCGCGGCCATGCGCGCACCAGCGAAACCTTGTGGGCTGAAAACGCCGTGCGTTCGATCCGGGGATCGAGCGCGAACACGGGTGGCCCAACAGGCGCCACCTCCAGAAGATGCAGCGCGCCGATCCCCGGGTGGCCGGCCAGTCCGTTCAGGACGGCGGTGGCCGCGCGCTCGGTCCCGCCCAGCGCCCCGATATGTTCGATCACGAAGCCGATCCGCATGCCGTCGCCTTTTTTACCCGCCCGTCCGGTCGCCGCCCCGTTGCGCGGCACCGACACTCGGGGCAGAAACATCCCCCGTGCCGACGGTTGTGAATCACGACCGCCGATACGACAAGAACCCATGTCCCGACCATGCAGCAAGGATCGCAGCGCCATGACCGCCGACACCCCGTCAACGGACCCTCTGGTGACCGACGTCGCGATCGTGGGCGCAGGCCCGACGGCGCTGTTCGCCGCCTTCGAATGCTCGATGCTCAAGCTGCGCTGCGTTCTGGTCGATGCGCTGGCCGAGATCGGGGGCCAGTGCGCGGCGCTCTACCCCGAAAAGCCGATCTACGACATCCCCGCCCATCCGGCGATCACCGGCGGCGACCTGATCGCCGCGCTGGACCAGCAGATCGCGCCCTTCGCCATCCCCCGCCTGCTGGGGCAACGCGTGGAGACCCTGACCGGTCACCGGGGCGCCTTCGCCCTGGGCACCAGCGCGGGCACGCAGATCCGGGCCGCCGCCGTGATCATCGCCGCCGGCGCGGGCGCGTTCGGCCCGAACCGGCCGCCACTCGACGGGCTGGACGGTTTCGAGGCATCGGGGGCCGTGCAGTACTACGTCCGTCGCCGCACCGATTTCGCGGGGCGCCGTATCGTCATCGCCGGCGGGGGGGATTCGGCGCTGGACTGGGCGCTGGCTCTGAAGGACATCGCGGCCAAGATCTGGCTCGTTCATCGGCGCCCGCGCTTTCGCGGCGCGCCCGAGACACTGTCTCAGATCGACGCCGCATGCGCCCGGGGCGAGATCGAAAAGGTCACGCCCTTCCAGCTCGCGCGGCTGCACGGCACGGACGGCGCCCTGTCCGGCGTGGAACTGGCCACGCTGGAGGGCGAGACGCGGGTGCTCGACGCCGACTGCCTGCTGCCGTTCTTCGGCCTGTCCACCGATCTGGGGCCGATCGCGGGCTGGGGTCTGGACACCCATCGCAACACCATCCCCGTGACGCCCTCCACCTGCGAAAGCTCCACCCCAGGCCTGTTCGCGATCGGCGACGTCGCAACCTATCCGGGCAAGCTAAAACTGATCCTGCAGGGCTTCAGCGAAGGGGCCATGGCCGCGCACGCCATCCACCCGATCGTCCATCCCGACACCGCCCTGCATTTCGAGTATTCGACGTCCAAGGGAGTGCCGGGCAGCGACCACTGACCGAAGCGCCACGTGTCACAAGGTACGGCACCGGGCGCTGGCGCCGCCATCCGTGCGCCATTACACTCGATTCCCTCTCGTATCGACCGCAATGAGATCGACCATGCGCGCCACGCCCCCTTCCCCAAGCCTGCTTCCATGACGATGGTGCCGACACAGGAGGCCGCGGGCGGCTGGCTCTCAATCGATCTGGACGCGATCGCCGCGAATTATCGCACCCTGCGTGAAGCCGTGGCGCCGGGCGTCCGTACGGCGGCGGCGGTCAAGGCGGATTGCTACGGGCTGGGGGCGGCCCGCGTCGTCCCTGTACTCGAAGCCGCGGGCTGCCGGAACTTCTTCGTGGCCACACTGGAGGAAGGAATCGCCCTGCGCGCGATCGCAGGGGGCGAGGCCGCGATCTTCGTGCTCGGCGGCCCTCCCCCGGGGTGCGATGCGGCCCTGCATGCCGCGCGCCTCGTTCCGGTGCTCAACAGTCTCGAGCAGATCGCCGCGTGGCGCGCGCTCGCCCGAACGTACGACACCGCCCTGCACGCAGTCCTGCAACTCGACAGCGGCATGTCGCGCCTTGGCCTCGGCGCGCGGGACGTGGCAATTCTGGCCGAAGACGGCGACAGCCTGTCGGGCATCCGGCCCGTTCTGGTCATGAGCCACCTTGCCTGCGCGGACGAACCCGCGCACCCGGCCAACCGCGCCCAGCGCGACACGTTCGAACGCCTGCGCGCGCAGTTGCCGCCGACGCTGGCCAGTCTGGCCGCGTCGTCGGGCACGTTTCTGGGCCCGGACTGGCACTACGACCTGATCCGCCCGGGGGCGGCCCTCTATGGCCTGAACCCCACGCCGGGCCAGCCGAACCCGATGCGCCCGGTCGTGCGCCTGCAACTGCGCAGTCTGCAGACCCGCGAGATCGAGGCGGGAACGGCCGTCGGCTACGGCGCACGCTTCATCGCCAACCGCCCCAGCCGCATCGCGACCCTCGCGGCCGGCTATGCCGACGGCCTGTTTCGTGCGGCGGGCGGCCGCGGATACGCGGTGCTGCCCGGGCAGGAGGATATCCGGCTGCCGATCGTGGGGCGCGTGTCCATGGACTGCCTGGCACTCGACATCACGGCGCTGGGCGAAACGCCTGTCCCGCCAGGAACGGCCTTCGACCTGATCGGCCCGTCACTCCCGATCGACGATCTCGCCGCCGCCTGCGATACCATTGGATACGAGGTCCTGACCGCGCTCGGCCACCGCTACCACCGGCACTACCGCTCCGGCGACGGGCTGTAACGCGTTACGCCGCCACCGCGCGCCGCCTGCGCGCGGTGGCCAGCACGACGCCGGCCATGACGATCGCACCGCCCACCAGCGTGGCGCGCGTGGGCGTCTCGCCGGTCAGCCCGTAGGCCAGCACCATGGTCGTGGGGGGCAGGAGATAGATCAGCACCATACCACGCGCAGCGCCCAGATGGCCGATCACGAAGCCCCACGCCGCGTAGCCCAGCGCGGCGGGGAAAATGCCCAGCGTCAGAACGGCGGCCCATGTCGTGGGCGGGGCATGCGCCAGCGCGCGAGCACCCTGCCCTAGCGCCGGACTCAGAAACACCGCTCCGGCAATCAGGGTATAGGCCGTGGTCGGCAGCGCACCGTACCGGCCCAGAAGCGGCTTTTGCGCGACCATATACAGTGCGGCACACAACGCCGCGCCGGCCACGAGCGTCGCCCCGGACCCGAACCTGAGGCCTCCCGCCTGACCTTGGGCCAGAAGCGCCACGCCGGAGAAACTCAACACCGATCCGGCCCAGCCACGGGCCGACAGGCGCTCGCCCAGCACCACGACCGCCAGCAGCCCGGCCAGAAGGGGGGCCGCCGCGATGATCAGACTGGCCGTCCCCGCCGAGACGCTGACCTCTCCGCAATTGAACAGGATATTATAGGCCGCGATGCCCACGGCCCCGCAGGCCGCCAGCCGCACCAGATCGCGCCCGTGCGGGACCGGTGGGCGCCTGACCAGCAGATAAAGCCCCGCCAGCACGGCCGCCACGGCGTAACGCCACGCCGCCAGCGGAACCGGCGGGATATCGCGCAACGCGATCCGCACCAGCGGATAGGCGCTGGCCCACGAGACGATGGCGACCGTCGCGCATAGGGGCAGGAGGCGATCGGCCCTCATCGTGCCCCGCTGCGCGCACGTGGGCGCCGACGGCACAATGTCCGGCGCAGCAGGGGAGCCATGCGCGCGGCCTCAGTTTTGCGTCGTGGCACCACGGGCCGAGCCCGGGACCACATCGGACAACTGCCGCCCGTGGTGCTTCGCCCGATGATGATGATGGCGGCGGGGTGCCGGCGACGCGGACGGGCGCGGGTCGAACGGACC
>NZ_JABXXR010000183.1 GCF_013376175.1 Ameyamaea chiangmaiensis | reverse complement strand
CGCGGTGCCCGGCCGTGGGTTGCCGAAGCCAGCGACCACGGCATGCCGAACCTGCCGCTGGCCCGGGCGGAGTAAGGGCGGCGCCCGGCCTCGGTGTCCCCGGGCCGAAGCCCGGGGAACTGGTTACGCCAGGCTTACGTCGATCTTGCTGCCGCCTGAGCGGAACTTCTCGCTCATGTCCGTCAGGCCGGCGCGGATCTGTGCCGATGACAGGGTGGCCGAGTCATTCTGGCCGCGCGCCGCGTCGCGAATGTCCTGACTGATTTTCATCGAGCAGAACTTCGGTCCGCACATCGAACAGAAATGCGCCGTCTTGTGGGCTTCCTTGGGCAGGGTTTCGTCGTGGAAGCAGCGTGCGGTCTCAGGGTCGAGGCCGAGATTGAACTGGTCTTCCCAGCGGAATTCGAACCGTGCGCGGGAAATCGCGTCGTCATGCAGGCGCGCCGACGGGTGGCCTTTGGCAAGGTCGGCCGCGTGCGCCGCCAGCTTGTAGGTGATGACGCCCGTCTTCACGTCGTCACGGTCGGGCAGCCCCAGATGCTCCTTGGGCGTGACGTAGCAGAGCATCGCCGTGCCGAACCAGCCGATCATCGCTGCCCCGATGGCGGAGGTGATGTGGTCGTAGCCCGGTGCGATGTCGGTCGTCAGCGGGCCGAGCGTGTAGAACGGTGCTTCGCCGCAATGCTTGAGTTGCTCGTCCATGTTGGCCTTGATCTTGTGCATCGGCACGTGACCGGGGCCTTCGATCATGACCTGACAGCCGTGGTCCCAGGCGACCTGCGTCAGTTCGCCCAGCGTGCGCAACTCGGCGAACTGGGCGTCGTCGTTCGCATCCGCGATCGAGCCGGGGCGCAGGCCGTCGCCCAGGCTGAAGGTCACGTCATAGGCGCGCATGATCTCGCAGATCTCGGCGAAATGCTCATACAGGAAGCTCTCGCGGTGATGGGCGAGGCACCATTTCGCCATGATCGAGCCCCCGCGCGAGACGATGCCCGTCACCCGGTTGGCCGTCAGCGGCACGAACGGCAGGCGCACGCCTGCGTGGATGGTAAAGTAGTCCACGCCCTGTTCGGCCTGTTCGATCAGGGTGTCGCGGAACACGTCCCAGGTCAGGTCTTCGGCGATGCCATCCACCTTTTCCAGCGCCTGATAGATCGGCACGGTCCCGATCGGCACCGGCGCGTTGCGAACAATCCAGTCGCGGATGTTGTGGATATTGCGGCCCGTCGACAGGTCCATAACCGTATCCGCGCCCCAGCGCGTGGCCCAGACCATCTTGTCCACCTCATCGGCGACATGGCTGAGCACGGCGGAGTTGCCGATGTTGGCGTTGATCTTCACCAGGAAGTTGCGCCCGATGATCATCGGTTCGACTTCAGGGTGGTTGATGTTCGCCGGGATGACCGCGCGCCCGCGGGCGACTTCGTCGCGCACGAACTCCGGCGTCACGAAATCGGGGACGGAGGCGCCGAAATCCTCGCCATCACGCATGACCTGCGCATCTTTCGCGCGACGCAGGTTTTCGCGAATGGCGATGTATTCCATCTCCTCGGTGACGATGCCCGCCCGCGCGTATTCGAGTTGCGTCACCGGCCGCCCGGCGCGACCGCGCAGGATCGTGCGTCGGCTGTTGTCGAATTCCGGGGCCAGCATCTCGCCAGTGGCGCCCCCGTTATCCTCAGGCCGGACCACGCGGGGCACGGCCACGGCATCCGCGTCGCCCCGGCGGGCGATCCAGGCCGATCGCACATCGGGCAGGCCACGCGCGATGTCAATGGTCGCGGCGGGGTCGGTATACGGGCCGGACGGGTCGTACACCACGACCGGCGCCTCATTCGCGCTGGGATGCAGGTCGATCTGGTGGAACGGCACCCGCAGATCGGCAAAGCGTTCGCCGGTGTCGTAGACCTTGCGGCCACCTGCGCGCGGACCGACGGTCACGTCGCCGGTCGCGGGGGCACGCGACGGATTTTTACGAGCGATGTCAGGTTTGGTTTGGATGTTCATGGCGCGTCTCCTGCTGTTCAGGAAGAGCCGCGCCGGCGTCAGTCGCAGGAAGACGGGCCGGCCGTCCCCGGTCGATGCCCGCTTGTGTCCCATCCCTTCGCCGGCATGACCCGGATCAGGTTCGACGGGTCAGGGGCTTCACCCCACTCTCAGCCGCCTGATGGCGACCCCCCGGAGAACTGAAGCGACTTTAGAGGTCAGGCAGCGTGAGCGGTCAAGCGTCCTGTGGTCACGAATGCATGTTCCGCCACCTCCGCGCCCCGCCTGGCTGCGAGGGGGGCTTGCTCCGTCATGGCTTGAAGGTCTTGTCCATCGCTTGCACGAAGCGCGAGATGAACTGGATGCGCGTCGACTTGCCCGACCACAGAAGGCCAACGGTACGGGCCGGCGCGGAGGGATGAAGTGGAATCTTGCGCACCTTGGACGCCGTAGTCGGGATGGAGGGCCAGTCTGGAACCAGGGCCACGCCAACACCGGCATTCACCATCGCCATGATCGCTTCGATCGAATCGAGTTCCAGCACATCCTGAGGGTGGAGACTGTTGCGGATCAGATAGGCGTTGGCCATCTGCCCGCTCCATTGTGTCCGGTCGAACCGGATGAACGGGCGGCTACGCAGTATCTCGTGGGGATCTGACAAGGTTTCGTTCGGCGGAGCGAGCACGACCAGCGGCTCGGAGCGGATGCGACGCCACTGATAGCCTTTCGGCAGTTCGAAAGGCGGCTCGGCGATCACGACCGCATCGAGCGTGTCGTCCAGAAGGCGTTTGTAAAGCTCGGAAGATGTCCCATGATCGACCAGAAGCTCGATCTGCGGGAACTGCTTGAAAAACGTGGCCAGAACGGCGGGAAGAGAGCCTTTCAGCTGCGATGAGATCGCTCCTACGCGCAGTTTGCCGACCGGCGGCTCAGAGGTGCCGTTTGCGCTGAGGTCGCGCACCTGGGCGATGATGGCGCGGCTTTGTTCGACGATGGCCGAGGCGTGTTCCGTCGGCCGTACACTGCGTCCGCTGCGCTGCAGCAGTTCGTGGCCGATCTCATGTTCCAATGTCTGTATACGCTGCGAGACGGCGGCTGGTGTGATGTTGAGTTGCCGTGCGGCGTCCGCAAGCGAACCGCGCTCGATGACCAGAAGAAGCGTTTCCAGAAAGCGAGTGTCCACTTAAATCGATCTTTCACGTCCCGGTCTGGCCGGCGATTTCATAAACGCGTAGCTTCGCACAAATCCACTTTCGATATGCGACCTATTACAATTCCTTATAAAAGGCGCATATGTGATATGCAACGTAGCATGTCACGTACGCCGTAGGAATGCCCGATACTCGACTCTGGCGCTCCGAAACCGTTCGTTCGGACCGCAGAGTGTCCGAACGATGGTCTATAAAGTCCGATCGGTCAGTATATATGACTGAATAATCGCGGACGGATCAGCCTGTCTAAGCATTTTGGAAGGCAGAAGGCAGGCCGCGCCTGACGATCACACCATTCCAATCCCTACCCGTTCCATCTCTGCCTTTCTTTTGGGCAAATTAAAGGCAGACTGGGGTGGGTTCATACGGATACGGTGCGTCAGGGGCACGATCATCTCGGCGACGGCCACCATCGTCGTGTCCGGCTCGCGTGGGACCAGGACGAAGCGGCACAGCCCCCCTGCCACGTAGCGGCCAAGCTGGTCGGCGACGTCCAGCGGCGTGCCGATCAGGGCGGATGCGGCGTCAAACGGCGCGGTCGCCTCGGCGATCAGCGCGTCAGCCACACGCCATGCGTCACGGAGGCGGGGGCGGAGCAAAATATCGAGCTGGATCAGGCACAGCGTGTCACGCGACACGTGCTCCAGCGCCGCCGCCGCTGCGGAAGGGGTGGCGCCATCAAACAGAAGACCGGTCTGCTGCGATCCATCGGGCAGACCCAGTGTGCGGACCGGGCGGCCGGTGACGGGGCCGATCGTGCGTCGTTCGCCGTCGATGCCCCAGGCTTCGGGTGCACGCAGGCCTGTCGTCCGCCGGTCTGACCCTGTCTCCTGGACGGGCATCAGGGCACCGGCCAGCCCCAGCGCCCCGGCCGCCTCCCAGTGTGTCCACGCCGTCGCGCCGCCGGCCTCCAGAGACCACAGCAGCCGGGCTTCTCGACAGGCCAGATCGGACGTGAACATGAAAGCATCCCCTGCGTGCTTGGCGTCGGCTGCCCCGGGGCAGCGGTCGGACGCCGCCTTAACAGGGGCGCGGACTACAGGGGAGCGAAATTAAAGTGACCATGTTTCAAAACGTTAAAGGAAACTTTTCACAGGCTACCGTAACGCTGGAAACATCCCGCGCGCGCGGTGCACTCGGCAGTCGCATTTCCCTCGCGACTTCTCTTATAAGACGCGGATGCGGACACCTTTTCTGAAGATGCATGGCCTTGGGAACGACTTCATCATCATTGATGAGCGCCCGGTCAGGTACGACCTCACACCGGCACGCATCGCAGCCCTGAGCGACCGCCATCGCGGCATCGGCTGCGACCAGCTTGTGCTCCTGCGTCCGGCCTGCGCGCCGGGCGCGGACGTGTTCGTGCGGTTTTTCAACGCCGACGGCAGCGAGGCCGGCGCCTGTGGCAACGCCTCGCGCTGTGTCGCGCGCCTCCTGGCCGATGAGAC
>NZ_JABXXR010000182.1 GCF_013376175.1 Ameyamaea chiangmaiensis | reverse complement strand
GGTGTGCGGCCGCCTTGGCAGGTTCCGCCGCTACCTTGGCGGGCGCCGGTGCCGTGGTGCCGCTGCCGGCCTCAACGATGGCGAGCAGGCTGCCGACCTCGACTTCGGCACCTTCCTCAACCGCGTGTTTGCCCAGCACGCCGGCTTCGGGGGCCGCGACTTCGACGCTGACCTTGTCGGTCTCGAGTTCCACCACAGGCTCGTCGGCCTTCACGGCCTCGCCCGGCTGCTTGAGCCAGCGGGCGATGGTCGCGGTCGTGACGCTCTCGCCCAGCGTCGGCACCTTGATATCGACAGACATGTCTTCCCCGTTTCCCTCTTGTGCGATCGGACCGCGCTGTATGGGTCGACCGTTCTTCTCAACTCGTTTTACACACCCGCGCGGCGTGCCGGCCACCCCGTGCCGGGCGGCCCGGACGCCGTCCGGGGAACGTCGTCAGGCAGTTCCGAGCGCCTGACGTACCAGCAAGGCCTGTTGCGCGGCATGGATTTTGGCCAGACCGGTGGCCGGACTCGCCGCGGCGTCGCGTCCGACATAGGACGGTCGCCCTGCCTTGTGCTTCAGGCCCGTCAGTACACCCTCGATCCGGCGATCGACGAACTGCCATCCGCCGTTGTTCTCGGGCTCTTCCTGGCACCAGATCACCTTGGCGGCGGGATAACGCGCCAGTTCCTTGGCCAAGGCCTCGGCCGGGAACGGGTAGAACTGTTCCAGGCGGACGATGGCCACGCGGTCGAGCTTGCCCTCGCGGCGTTCGGCCAGCAGGTCGTAGTACACCTTGCCCGAGCAGATCACGACGCGCTCGATGCTCTTGTCGGCTGCGATCGTATCGATCTCGCCGATCACCGGCTGGAAGCGCGTACCCGGCCCGAACTCGGCAAGTGTCGACACCGCGAGCTTGTGGCGCAGAAGCGATTTCGGCGTCATCAGGATCAGCGGTTTGCGCCACGAATGTGCAAGCTGACGGCGCAGGGCGTGGAAGTAGTTCGCTGGCGTGGTCAGGTTGCAGACCTGCATGTTGTTCTCGGCGCAGAGCTGGAGGTAGCGTTCCAGACGCGCGGAGGAATGCTCGGGGCCCTGCCCCTCATAGCCGTGGGGCAGCAGCATCACCAGGCCGGACATACGCAGCCACTTCGTCTCGCCCGAGGCGATGAACTGGTCGATGATCACCTGCGCACCGTTGGCGAAATCACCGAACTGGCCTTCCCACAGGACCAGCGTGTTCGGGTCGGCCAGCGAATAGCCGTATTCCACGCCAAGGACGCCGAATTCTGACAGCAGCGAGTTGTAGACCTCGATCTTGGCCTGCTCCGGGCGGATGTTGTTCAGCGGCACATATTCATTCTGGTTGATCTGGTCGATCAGAACGGCATGGCGCTGGCTGAATGTCCCGCGCTGGCAGTCCTCGCCCGACAGCCGGACGCGGTGATTTTCGAGCAGCAGCGAACCGAAGCCCAGTGCCTCGCCCGTCGCCCAGTCGATGCCTTCGCCCGACTTGAACATCTCAAGCTTGCCGCGCAGCTGGCGCAGGATGCGGGGATGGCCGGTGAAACCCTTGGGCACGGTGCCCAGCGACGTGCCGATCGCCTGCAGCGTCTCGTTCGAAAGGCCGGTTTCCGGCTGTGGCGCCTCTTCCTTGCCCGGCGGCGTCAGTCCGGCCCACGCGCCTTCCAGCCAGTCGGCCTTGTTGGGGCGATAGTCCTGGGCCGTCTTGAACGCTTCGTCCAGCTTGTCCTGGAATGCGTCCCACTGGGTGCTGGCTTCGGCTTCGGTGACCGTTCCGTTGCGAACGAGCTGCTCCGCATACAGGGTGCGCGCCGTCGGACGGGCGGCGATGGCCTTGTACATGATCGGCTGGGTGAAGGAGGGCTCGTCGGATTCGTTGTGGCCGTGACGGCGGTAACACACGATGTCCAGCACGATATCGGTCGCGAATTTCTGGCGGAAATCGGCGGCAAGACGGGCGCAATAGATAACGGCCTCGGGCTCGTCCCCGTTGACGTGCAGGATCGGTGCCTGAACGGCCTTGGCAATATCGGTGCAGTACAGGCCCGAATACGCGTGGGCCGAGACAGTGGTGAAGCCGATCTGGTTGTTCACTACGACATGGATCGTGCCGCCGGTGCGATAGCCGATGAGCTGCGACATCGCCATCGTCTCGTATACCAGACCCTGGCCGGCGAACGCCGCATCGCCGTGCAGCAGCAGCGCCATATGCGCGTGGCGGCCCTGGGTGTCGCCGTCATCGTCCTGGGTCGCGCGGACCTTGCCGATGACCACGGGGTCGACGGCTTCAAGATGAGAGGGGTTGGGTTGCAGGGACAGATGGACGGGTTTGCCGTCGACCTCGATGTCGGTCGACGTGCCCAGATGATATTTCACGTCGCCCGAGCCCTGAACGTCGTCGGGCTTGAATGACCCACCGGCGAACTCCGAGAAGATCGCGACATAGGGTTTGCGCACGATGTTGACGAGCGTGTTCAGGCGCCCGCGATGGGGCATGCCGATCGCCACCGAACGGACGCCCCCCGTGGCAGCCTGATCGATGATGGCGTGCAGCGCGGGAATGGTGACCTCGCCACCCTCAAGACCGAAACGCTTCGTGCCGACATAGCGCTTCTGGCAAAAAGCCTCGAACCCTTCGGCCTCGGTCAGGTGGTGCAGGATCGCTTTCTTTTCGGTGGCCGTCGTGCCGGTGCGCCAGTTGTCGCCTTCCAGACGGGCCTGAAGCCAGAGCCGCTGCTCGGGGTTCTGGACATGCATGTATTCGGTGCCGATCGGGCCGCAATAGACGCTGCGGAGGGCAGCCACGATCTGGTTGACCGTCGCGGTGGCGTTGTCACCCAGAAGGGATGCCACGATCTGGCCGAGATAGATCGGCCGATCCAGATCGTCCGGGCCGAAGCCATAGGTCGCGGGATCCAGGTCGGCGTGCGGCTTGGGGACCTGAAGGCCGAGCGGATCGAGCCGTGCCTCGAGATGGCCGCGCACGCGATAGGCGCGAATGAGTTGCGTGGCCCGCAGGCTGTCCTGCGCTGCGGCAATGACGCCTTCGGCCGAAGCGGGGGTGGCGACGGCAACGGGGGCTGCGACCTCGTCCTCGATCATGGAGGCGCGGGGCGCCCAGGACGCGCCCGTCGCATCGTGCAGGACGGCTGCCGCCTCGTCGTCCATGGCGGCGAAGATCGCCGCGAAGGACGGATCGACGCCGGCGGGATCTTCGGCCCAGCGTGCGTACAGGTCGGCCAGATAGACCGTATTGGCGCCGCTTAGCGCGCCGGACAGAACATCAATCCCAGGCATTCGCGTTTCCCCTCGCAACCGGCTTTTTGCCGTCGTCTGTTTTTTGTCGTGCCGATGCGCGCTGGCAACCGGCCGCGTGTTGTCGGCACTCTAGCGCCGCATCGGTAATGCGGAGGCCATCATTCAGCATGGTCTGCCTTGCTCGTTGCGCATACGAACCCCTTCGTTCGCGTCAGAAATCCTCGGACATACGGGGGTTAAAGCAAGAAATAGGCCAAACCGGGACGGTGGTGCGACGTGGCGGGGCACAAACACGATCATGTGTTCGTCCCGGTGGTCCGGGTGTGGCTGCGGGGATGGCGACGCGGGACGGGACGGTCGCCACGCCACGGGTCATGCACCGGCGGGCTGCTGCGCCTGTTCGACAGCCGTATCGTCTGCCTCGGCCGCCGTACCCCAGGTATCGGAACGCATCTCTTCCAGCCGTGAGGCCGTGCGTTCGAAGGCCACGGCGCCTTCGCCACGTTCATAGAGCCGGTCGGGCACATCCTCGGCGGATGCATAAAATCTGACCTTCTGCTCATACAGTGTGTCGACCAGCGTGATGAAGCGACGGGCGACGTCGAAATTGTCCGGCCCCAGGCGCGGCACGCCGTCGACGATCAGCACGCGAAAGCGCTGCGCCAGGGCGAGATAATCACCCGCGCCGAGCGCGCGGTCGCACAGATGCTCGAAATCGAAACGCGCCACGTCGCCGGCCGCGACAGGGACATCGAAGGCGCGGCCCATGACGTCCAGCACGACGGGCTGAACCGGCGAGCCGGCGGACTCGCGCTCGAAAATGCGGTCGAGTTCGCGTTCGGCGCGGGCATCGGGCGGGACGAGCCAGATGCGACCCGTTTCCTCGCGCCCGCGACGATAGTCGTTGGGCGAATCGAGCTCGATCGTGTCCAGCTCACGTTGCAGGATCGCGATGAAGGGTCGGAAGGCGTCGGCGCCGGGCCGGTTCTGGAACAGGTCGCCGGGACGGGTGTTCGACGTCGCGACGACGACCACGCCCTGGTCGAACAGATACTCGAACAAGCGCCCGAGGATCATGGCATCCGTGATATCGTTGACCTGAAATTCGTCAAAGCACAGCAGCCACGCATCGGCGGCAATGGCACGCGCCAGTGGCGGAATCGGGTCGCGCAACGACGGGTCGGCGGCCTTCATGGCATGCAGCCGCTTGTGGGTTTCCTGCATGAAGGCATGGAAGTGTACGCGCCGCTTGTGCGGGACGGGGGCCAGGGCGAAGAACAGGTCCATCAGCATCGATTTGCCGCGCCCCACCTGTCCGACCATATAGACGCCGCGCGGGCGTGGCGGCGGCGGCTTGGCCAGACGTGCCTTCAGGCTTCCCAGCAGACCGCCGGCGCGGGCCTGCGGCGGAGCAGGGCGGTAGG
>NZ_JABXXR010000181.1 GCF_013376175.1 Ameyamaea chiangmaiensis | reverse complement strand
TCCATCCGGCAGGGCAAGAGCATCTTCGGCCTTGAGGGTCGCGACATCCCGCCAGCCCAGAAAATGGCTGACGCGATCGCCGACCTTAAATCGGTCGGAGCGTGTTTCGACCACCCGACCGACGGCGGCCCCCGTCATGGGTTCGTTCAGTTCGAACGGCGCGATATAGCTATCTCCCTCGTCCATGCGCGGGCGCATATAGGGATCGACGGAGAAGAAACTGTTGGCAACCCTGATCTCACCATCGTTCAAGGGGCTGTCGTGTGTTTCCCGCAAGGCGAAACTCTCCATCGTCGGAGAGCCCTTCGGGCGGGAAACGAGGTTCCAGGCACGAGACATCTGTTTTTCTTTCTGCACAGGACATACGGGACGGCCATGGCTCACACGGCACACGCCAGCGAGCGGCAGATCGGAGTCGGTGTCCGATATCCATATCTCGACCGAATATCCGAAGTAGAACGGAAGTGTCACGCGGCTGCATGGTGACGTGACGTCACATGCAACCGCGTAACGCCCCCCGCTTATGCGTTGACAGCTTCGAGCAGGGTCGTGGCGGCGAGCTTGCCAAGATTATTCGACGCCAGCGGGCTGTCGCCCGTCAGCAGGAAGCGGTCGCGGTGGACCTGTCCCGTGATCCCGGTATTGAGGATCTTGACGTTGTATTTACGCAGACTTTCACCGACCAGCCACGCCATCTTGCCGGGGATATAGCCGATCTCGATGTTGGCCCCGGTGTCCAGGCTGTCCGGGAACACGCACATCTCATAGCCTTCATAGGCGAACGTGCCGCCATCGACCGCCGTGGCCAGCAGACTGGCCGGCCCGTGACAGAGCGAGATCGTGAAACGTTCGTTGGCCTGCGCCCAGTGCAGGATATCACCGACCTGCTTGCTGAACGGCACGCCATTGAGCACGCCGTGGCCGCCAGGGATGAACACGCCGAGATACGGAGTCTCGGCCGTGAAGCCCTCGCCGATCACGTCAGCCAGTTTCTTTGGCTGCTTGAGCTGCTTTTCGTACTTCTTGTATGTCGCCTTGACGGCCTCATCTGCGTGCGGAAACGCCCACCATTCGAATTTGACCGGATCGCCGGAGATGGTCGCGATTTCGATTTCGAAGCCTGCCGCATCCAGGTGATACATCGGCAGCAGCATCTCCACCGGATGATTGCCGGTCGAGAAAAACTCGCCGTCCTTCATCATCAGGTAGCGCTCCTGCGAGCCAATCATCAGGATCTTCCACTTCCCGCCCGTGTAGGGCTTCGGATAGGTCGTGCCGTCGAAATCCGTCGTCGAGGACGTATATTGGGTCAGGGAGTATTCCGAAGGGAAGAAAGCGTCGTCTTCCGCCCGGTCGGGAACCGGAGCGCGGCTCAGTTGTTCATCGCTCATGGATCATCTCCTGTTGTTACGCCCGTCGCCGGTGATCGGCTTGCGGTGAAGCCTCGGAATCCCCCCACAGCCGGGGAGGGCGACGCGGCGTGAGTCGGATCATAGGCTGCTTCAGAATGGGAACAAATGAGGGAAATCCCTCAATATCAACGTGCGGTATTTCACCGAAAAACCGCGTGAGTGCCGGAAAAATTCCCGGCGAGGAGCTAAGGCAGAACTCCCGCGTAGATGATGACATTCGTCATGAAAACCAGAGTGGCCTTGGAACATTCTGAGTGGCTTTTGTCGTCCTCGACGGCAAGCAGTGAGCCTTTTGGGACCGACTTAGGATACAATTTGGGCTAACGCGAAACCCAACAACGCTTACTGCCAGCATCAGTGACGCGATGGCTGGTTTACTCATAATTTGGAGCCGAAGCGGACTTTCAGCTTACCCCCCATTGCAGTCGTGATTTCCGGTAGGTGACGGGAGCGCCGTGTTCCGGGATGAGGGGCGGGGTGTCTCCGCGGTTGGATGGGATCCCGCTTGGGAAGTGGTGATCAGAGGAAGAGGGCGGCTTCGCCTGTGGTGCCGAATAACCGGCATCAAAGGAGAGTTTTCCATGACCACCATCCTGTCCCCTGCGTCCCGTGATGCCGCGTCCGGCGGCTTCCGGACCGACCCCTCCCGTGGCGACCGCAATGCCCGCGTCTCGTCCGAGTGGTTCTCGCGCCCGGATGATGAGCGGTACCTGTCGCTGTCCGACCTGCATGCCGTCACGCTGGCGCGGGCAGACCGGGCCTCGGCCCGCACCGTGGAAAGCCGGGCCATTCGCGTGGAAGCGTCCCGCGACAATGCCGAGCGCCTGACGCTGGCTGTGCCGGGCCAGGTCGAACTGGTCGCGCCCACGCACTGGTCGTTTGGTCAGATGTGCAGTCTGGTTGCTGCCCCGTCGTCGTACCTGCGCAATCTTCCGGCTCCCTTAGCGGCGATCAACCTGCAGCACGGGCTGCTGTCGCACCGCGCCGAACTGGTCAAAACGCTGGAAACCGAAGACGGTCGAGTGGAACTGCGCGCCGTCACCGGCCCCGATTACGGTCGCATCTGGGGCCACGAACTCGTGGGCGCCGTGCGGAAGATTGCCAGTGATGGAACGGGCGATACCAACTGGAAGGTGCCGGGTGTGATCGACTGGGCCACCATGACCCATAATCCCTATGTCGATATCACCAAGGAAACCACGACGCTCTATGCATCGGATCGCGATGTCTTCCTGTTCCTTGTGGACGATACCGGCGCCACCCGCATCGTACTGGACGTTCGCGCTCTTGAGGTGTGCCGTATGCTCGGCGTCGAGGCGCATCTCGTCGTCAGCCAAGCTGGCGAGATGGCTCGCGCCTACGAAACCGATCTGACCCGCGAGGATCTTCACGCACTCGCCGATTACGTCCACCCGGTGAAGGATGTCGGCGCCAGCATCGCCAGCGGCAGCTTCCGTACCATGGGCATGCTGATCGCCCCTGCTCGGTGCGCACGCTGGCGGAGGTGGCGACCGGGGTCACGAGGACGCTCCTCACCCGCGCTGCTGACGTGGTAATGAAGGAGCGTCGCCCGCTGGTGATGATGGTCCGCAAGGCACCTTTCCATGCCGGGCATATCAAGAACATGCTGGCGGTGACTGAGATGGGCGGGATCATCCATCCGCCGGTGCCTGCGTTCTACACGAAGCAGCAGTCTGGCGGAGACATCGTCGATCATTGCATAGCGCGAGCGCTCGTTCGGTATTGATGTGCCCGACATGAAACGATGGGGTGAGGAGGCTCCATCAAAAGCGTCTCGACCTGACACATCAATCGCATGTTAAACACGGTTTCATGACCGCTTGTGAGGTGCGGTTGTGGATACGCGAACGGCAAAAGCTGTTCGTCGGCCGTCATGAACGTAAGCACCTCGAATGGCCGCTTTCGATCCCCCTATCCCCATAAGAAAGCTGCGCGAACCTACTAAAAGAACGACATGGCCTGTAAGACGATGGCGTTGTCGACTTGTGCCGAGGCCCGACCCAGGATGTTCATCGGGCACTGGGTTCCAGACCCGGTTGCCGACCGTGCGATCGTCAGCGATGCGCGCTGCCAAGGCGCCGCAAGTGCGGCAAGACGAACGCGGACACCGTAGCCGGCCGACTGCCGAGGGGTCGGAATCGCCGCGACGGCACGAAAAAGGGGGCTTCTGCCGATACCCTCCGGAATGTCTCGCGTTCTGGTCTGCGGCCTCTGTAACGGTGCCGCCACGTTTTCACACGGCCAGCGCGAGGCGCTGGCGAACGCTTTGCGGGACATCAAGGGGCGATACATGGATATCGCACGTTAAAAACCCGGCCCCGCGAGGCGGTTCTTTGTCAGCTGACAGCGCCAGCGCGGGTTCCGGATGCGTGGGGTGTGCGACGGGCGGCCCGACACCCGAAAATTTGGCTGATATCCGGGCCGGGTCTGGTGGACTGGACATTCTCGTAAACACTGCCGGCATCACCGATGCCGAGGATGGGCTGCCGACTATCTCTGCGCCTGTCGCCGCCCGCCGCTTGGAGAAGGCTGGCAGGCTTTTCCTTAAGCGCTGCAATCACGGGGCATGGGCCCCTCTCTGAGGTCGAGCGATACACGAGAGACGTGAAGCAAGTGGCACTCGCAAGGGAAGCTATCGAGCGGTTAAGTGCTAAACCATAGAGGTTTTACACTTTCGACTCGCTGTAAATGGCCGTTTTCTGAGTTGGTGGCGGACCCGACGCGATTCGAACGCGTGACCTTTGCCTTCGGAGGGCAACGCTCTATCCAGCTGAGCTACGGGTCCAACGCCGCCTGCATATCGTGAATGGGCCCGCGACGCCAGACCCTTTCTTGCTGGTCGCCGCCTCATCGGCCCAGCCCGTCGATCCGCGACGGCAGAAGGGCGAACGGCGCGGTATCGGTCCAGCCGGCTCGCCAGGCCGAGGCCGCGACGTCGCCGCCGGAGGGAAGGGGCCGCGTCGGCGTGTCAAGCCATGACAGCATGTCACGCGTCACGACGTCGCCGTTGCGATCGCGCAAGAGCAGATGGTGGCCGCCGGGGATGAAGTCCCGACGCGCGGTCGCAGGCAGCGCGGCCCACAACCGGCGTGTGGCCTCGGGCGGGACAAGATCGTCGCGGCCGCCATAGACCGCGAGTACGGGACAACGCACCCCAGGCGCGGCCCGAGCGGCGGCGTGCATGAGGGTCACAAGACCGTCGACCGCTGCCATCCGCGAGTCATGAAGCGTCAACGGGTCGTAATACAGCCGAAGCAGGGCCTCCCGATTGTCGGAGGGATGCACATGCACCGGCAGGCGCGCGCCGCTTACGCGCCAGTCGGGCGCGACCGTGCTGACCGCCGAGACGAGCGCGCGGCGGGCGGCGTCCAGTGACCAGACG
>NZ_JABXXR010000180.1 GCF_013376175.1 Ameyamaea chiangmaiensis | reverse complement strand
CCGAGGCCGAACGCCGCCGGGTCGAAGGCCGCCGCGGCGTTCAGGCGCGCGGCGTGGTCGGGGGTCCGCACGAACCAGGTCAGGACCATCCCGGGCAGGAGCGGGGCCAGCGGGTCGTCGCTGACGATCAGGCGCGCCATCGGGAAGTAGACGCTGGCATAGGGCGGAAGGCCGTCCGGTGCGTTCACCGCGACGTAAAACACGGTTGCGCGACGCGGGTCGACGAAACGGTCGATCGTGAACGTGCCGACGCGCATCTGTTCCTGGCTGGACAGGATACCGTCGCCGAACGGCGATGCGGTGACAAGTGGCGTGCTGCCGTCCGGCGCACGGGCGGTGTTGTCCGCGGCATGTGCAAGGGCGTGCGCCAGAAGCGCCGCGACGGCGGGTGCGGGGAACGCTGCTCCGTCCGTGCCATGATAAGCCGGTGCGGCGTCGGAAACGGGGGCGGCATCGGACGCGATCACCGGGTGCATCGTGATCGCGCCCATGCCCCGCTGGGCCCATGAGAGAGTGAGCGGCAGCAGCAGCGGCTCCGGTAGCGCGGCAAGGCTCTGATCGAGGTCGGCGGGGGGGTGCGGCTGCGCCGCGGTCAGGCTGAACTGCACCAGCGGGCCGAAGATGTAGTCCAGGCAGGTGAACAGCGCCGCGTACGCATCCGGCGGCAGCGCCGTCAACTCGGATGCCTGATACGCACCCTCGCGGCCCAGAAACCATAATGCCTGCGCGCCGGACGCGGCGTGACGCAAGGGCAGAAGGGCTGTGTCGGGTGCGAGCACCAGCGGCGATCCCGGCCGCCAGCCGGGATAGAAGCGGTCCAGCGTCACGCCGTCGAGTCGGGGCGTCCAGTCGGGTGCCGCATCACGGTCGTCTGCTACCTGCGCGGCCTGCGTATCGGTCATGGTTTTCTCCAACACGGGGTCATCGTGACGGACACATGCCCCATGCCGTGCGACCTGAAGGGATCAATCAGGCGGAATGGCGGCCGATGTCCTCGCGAGGGAACCGGAAATCCACCGCGCAGAATTCGCAGGTCATCACGATATCGCCGTCGACGGCCATGTGATCGAGGTCGTCCTGGGCGAAGGTTTCCAGAATGCCGGACAGGCGCGCGCGCGAGCAGCGGCACCCGAAGGCCAGCGCGCGCGGATGATCGAGATGCGGCGTCAGGCTGTGAAACAGGCGATGGATGATCCGCTCCGGCGTCAGCGCATCGCTGAGCAGTTCGGCGTCCGTCACGGTCGAGGCCAGCGCCAGCGCGGTCTCCCATGCGTCCTGCGCCGCGGCGTCGTCCTCGGGCATCGCTGGGATGTCGGTGCCGCCACCAGCGGCGATCCGCTCCAGAATCAGTGCGCTCGCCCGCCAGCCGGACGGGGTCAGGTCGCAGGTGAGGCGCACCCAGCAGGCATGCTGTTCGGACGTCTCGAAATAATGCATCGCCATGTCCGACAGCGAACCGCGCGCGATGTCGACGATGCCCTGATGGCGCTCCGTGTCCGGTCCCTGGTCGACCGTGAACGCAATATATCCCTCGCCCAGCAGGGTCGAATCCTCGGCCGGACCGGTGTCCAGCAGTGCTGCGAGCCGCTCCACGTTCGCGCGCGCATAAAAGCGCAGCGAGCCGGCATCGGTGCAGTCGGCCAGCAACATGGTCACCGGCCCGTCACCCTTGACCTGAAGGGCGAAGGAACCCTGGAACTTCAACGCCGAGGCCAGACCGGCGACCAGCGCCAGCGCCTGACCCGACAGGCGCGAGACCGCGTCCTCATTGTCATGGCGGGTCAGCATGACATCGGCCAGTTGCCCCAGACGCACCAGACGACCGCGCACCGGGCTGTCGCCGAGGTGAAACGGTGTGATCCCGCCAGGCACCACGAGATCGGGCACGTCGGGACGGTGACTATCGAGGAAGGCGGGTGTGTCTATCATGTGCAATGCTCGGCCTGGGACGCGGCATCGGTTAGCGCGCGGGGGCTTGCGGGGTCAACGTCGCGTGGTGACGGGGGTTCATCGCGGCACTGCGGAACGCTCCCTGTCGTCGTCATGGCAACACGGTCAGATGCGTGCGGTGATCTCGGCCTCCAGCGCCTCGAGCTTCTGTTCGAACGCGCGCGCGGCGGAAGCGCCCAGCCCTTCGCGCGCGGTCAACTGCTTCATCAGCGCCGCGCGGCAGCGGTCATGGGCACAGTCGAGGTCCCCGGCGCCGCCGAGACCGGCGGCGAGGCAGTCGAGGTACGCGTTGCGCAACAGCCGCAGGCTCGGCCCCTGTTGCGGCAGGCTACCGAACAGCGCATCGACGCGGCTCTCGACCCAGCCGGGGGCGGCCGGGGTGTCTTCCGTGGCGGTCGGGCGGGCAGGGACTTCGGCGGGACCGGTCATGACCTCTCCTTAGTGCTCGCGCCCGAAACGCGTCCAGTCCTCGCCGCACAGCGCCCACACCAGCAGGGCCTTCTGCGCGTGCAGACGGTTTTCCGCTTCGTCGAAGACGGCGGACTGTGGCCCCTCGAACACCTCCTGTGTCACCTCGTCGCCGACATGGGCGGGCAGGCAATGCAGGAACAGCGCCTCGCGCGCGGCCAGGGCCATCAGGGCCGCGTCGACGCGATACGGCTCGAACCGTGCCAGACGCTCGGCCGATTCCCGATCGGACATGCTGACCCAGGTATCGGTGATGACGGCATCCGCTCCGCGAACGGCCGCGCGCGCATCGTGCGTCGTCTCGATCCGGGCACCGTGCGCGCGGGCCCACGACACGGCGTCGGCGTCGGGCTCGTGCCCCGGCGGCGTCGCCAGTCGCAGCGTGAACCCGAAACGCGCGGCGGCTTCGATGAACGAGGTCGCGACGTTGTTGCCGTCACCGACCCAGGCCAGCGTCCGGCCGCCGATGCTGCCGCGATGTTCCTCGAACGTCAGGATGTCGGCCAGAATCTGCACGGGATGCGAGGCGGGCGTCAGTCCGTTGATGACCGGCACGCTGCTCCAGCGCGCCAGTTCGTGCAGGTCGTCGGTCTGGCCGGTGCGCAGCACGATGACGTCGACCAGACGCGACAGCACGCGCGCCGTATCGGCGATCGTCTCGCCCCGGCCGAGCTGCATGTCCGAAGGCGACAGCACCACGACATCGCCGCCCAGCTGGCGCATGCCGACCTCGAACGACACGCGGGTGCGGGTGGAGGGCTGGCTGAGCATCAGGCCGAGATTGCGTCCGGCCAGAGGCAGGGCCGGGTGCAGGGGCCGCGCGCGATCGCGCTGCATGCGCTTGATCCCGGCGGCCACGTCGATGATCTGCCGCAGCGTGGTGCCGTCGAGATCGCGCAGGTCGAGAAAATGGCGCGGCGACAGGGGCTGCGCGGGGGGAAGGGACATCGCGGCGCTCAAAGGGCGGCCTCCTGTTCACGTGTGGCGAGTGCCTCGAGGCTCGCGGCGGCGCGGTCGAGCATGGCCACGGCCTCGTCGCACTCGGCTTCGCTGACCACCAGCGGGGGCACCAGACGCAGGACGTTGTCGCCGGCGGTGACGCACAGCAGCCCCTCGGCCGCCGCGGCCGCCTGCACGGCCGCGACCGGCAGAACGCATTTCACGCCCAGAAGGAAACCGATGCCCCGCCGTTCGCTGAAGACCGTCGGATGACGCGTGACGAGGCCGTCGAGGCCGCGCGCCAGACCGCCCGATACCGCCTGTACGCGCGCGAGGAAGCCTTCGCCCTCCAGCACGTCCATCACCGCGTTGCCCGCCGCGCAGGCCAGCGGATTGCCGCCGAAGGTGGAGCCATGGCTGCCGGGCGTCATGTGCACGGCCACGGCCTCGGTCGCCAGGATCGCGCCGAACGGAAAGCCGCCGCCGATCCCTTTGGCCAGCGACATCACGTCGGGGGTGACGCCCGACCATTCATAGGCGAACAGCCGCCCGGTCCGGCCCATGCCGGTCTGGACCTCGTCAAAGCCCAGGAACAGCCCGAACTCGTCACACGCGGCGCGCAGTTCCTGCAGGAAGCGCGGGTCAGCCGGCTTGACGCCGCTCTCGCCCTGCACGGGTTCGATCATGATGCCGGCCGTCTCGGCCGTGATGGCGGCGCGCACGGCGTTCATGTTGTTGAAGGGCACATGGTCGAAGCCGTCGAGCGGCGTTCCGAATCCGTCGAGGTAGGCCGGGTTACCGGTGGCGGCGAGCATGCCGAGCGTACGTCCGTGAAACGCGCCATTGAAACACAGCAGCCGCGTGCGTTCCGGGTGGCCGGACTTGGCCTGCGCACGGCGGATCATCTTGACCATGCCCTCGTTCGCTTCGGCGCCCGAGTTGCAGAAGAACACGCTGTCGGCGAACGAATGCGCCACCAGCCTCTCGGCCAGTGTCTCGGCTTCGGGTATCCGGTACAGGTTCGAGACATGCATCACCCGTGCCGCCTGTTCAGCGATGGCGCGGACCAGATGCGGATGACCGTGGCCGAGCGCGTTGACCGCGATTCCGGCGCCGAAGTCGAGGAATCGTCGCCCGTCTGCCGCGTACAGCCAGGCGCCCTCGCCCCGCTCGAAAGCGAGGTCGGCGCGGTTGAACGTAGGCATAAGGGCGGAGATCATCGTGTGACTCGTACTCGTGTCGAGGGTGAAAGGAGGTCCGTAAACGGCAACAGCCCGCCGGGGAGGCGGGCGGACGTCCATCAACGGAACGGCCATGATGAGCCGCGTGGGACGTGCAAGTCAAATGTCGCGGCATCGTAAGATGTTGCGGCCGCTCGCCATTCGTCGCGCCTTGTGGCAGGGTCGCGCGCATGCAGACCGAGGTGAAGCGCCCCACGGCCCCGCCCCGACCGCCTGACCGCGCGGCCCTGCGCGAG
>NZ_JABXXR010000179.1 GCF_013376175.1 Ameyamaea chiangmaiensis | reverse complement strand
GTGCTGCTGCGGGATGGTGGCCGTGTGCCCGACCCCGTGCAGATCCCGCTCAGCGTCCGCTCCGGCACGGTCCTCGCCGGGACGCTTCCGCTGCGCGACCTGATCGCCGCGTGGCGGCTGGGCGCCGGAGCCGCCAGCCCACCCTGACGCGCCTCAGGCGCTCTCGGTCATGCATGGAAGCTGCATGAACGTGTCGAACCAGCGGGCAAGGGCCGGGTGAGACGCGGCCCAGTCCGTCTCCATTCCCACGCGGTTGAGGAAATCCAGTGCCGCCGCAATGGCCAGCTTGCCCACATCGGGATGAGGGCCGGGGACACGCACTTCCAGAAGGTCGATGCTGCGGCGGATGGCGCGGAACTGCGCCTGTGCCATAGCATTGTCCGCTGGCACATTCGCACGGGCAAGGCGGCGGATGAAGATCGCCGCATCGGCGATGCCGTCGCCCAACGCCTGCTGCTTCATCGACAGCCAGCGTGTTGCGCCATAGGACGGCACGACCACATGGCTGTCGGTCAACTCGCTCAGATAGTCGATGATCACCGGGCTGTCATAGATCGCGACGCCGTCGGGGGTGACGAGGGCCGGCACCTTGCCAAGGGGATTGGCGGCCATCAGCTCCGCGGGCGGGTCGGCCAGGTCGACCTTGATCAGCTCGATCTGGTCGGTCATCTGCAGGACATGAATCGCGGCGCGGACCTTGCGCGCATACGGACTGCCCGGAGTGTGAAAGAGGCGCATCAGAAGCTGTCCTTTTGTTGCCGAAGCCGCGCGAGCGACGCGACGTCGGGGGCCCGGAGAAACGGATTTGTCGCTTTTTCGACGCCCAGCGCCACGGGCAGCGTCGGACGGTCCTCCGCACGCAGGCGCTCGATGTCGGCACAGCGCTGTGCGAGGGCATCATGGGGCTGTTCGACATGGCGGGCAAATGCCGCGTTGGACATCGTGTATTCGTGCCCTGCATACACCATCGTATTGTCCGGAAGCGCCTTCAGCCGCCCGAGTGACCCGAACATGTCGGCGGCGGTCCCCTCAAACAACCGGCCGCAGCCAAGGCTGAACAGCGTGTCGCCCGTAAACACGGCGCGCGAGTCGGCGAAATAGAACGCGACGTGGCCCAGCGTGTGCCCGGGCGTGTCGATCACGACGCCACGGCTTTCACCGATCGCGACCTGATCGCCCGGCGCCACCGCGATATCGAGCGCGGGCAGCCTCGCCGCGTCGGCCCCGTTGCCGATCACCCGTGCGCCGTACTGCCGGCGCAGCTCCGCGACACCGCCCACATGGTCGGCATGATGATGGGTCAACAGGATCAGGTCCAGGCGACCGTCGCGGCCCAAAACCTGCGCGACCGGGGCGGCCTCGCCGGGATCGACGACGGCGACCGTACCCGTCGCCGCATCGACGGCCAGCCACGCATAGTTGTCGGACAGCACGGGAATGGGGATGATCGAGAGGGTCATGACACGTCTCCGCTGCGGGTAGCGCCGGTCCGGCACACCGCGCCAGACCGTAGCGCCCGGCCCGGCCCACGCGCAATTGCGGCCGGGCGCACCCTGCAATGCTTGACCACCCCGGCGAGTGCCGTCATGACAGCGTTATGTCGTTGATCCAGTCCCTCCGCCTCGTCCTGGCCAAACCGCACCCTGCGGCGCGTCCGTTCCTGCTTGCCTCCGGTGCCGGCCTGCTGATGGGCCGCGCGACGGGCTGGCGGCCGACCCGGGCACTGGGGACGCTTTCCGGACTTTTCTTCGGCTTCTGCCTGTATTTCTTCCGCGACCCCAAACGCGTGACGCCAGCGGGCGATGTCGTGGTGTCGGCGGCCGACGGGCGTGTCGTCTCGATCGAGAAAATCGCGCCGCCGGCCGAACTCGCGATGGGGGACCAGCCGGTCTGGCGCGTCGCCACGTTCCTGTCGGTGCTGGACGTGCATGTGAACCGCATGCCGGCAGCCGGCACCGTCACGGGTGTGGCCTACCATGCCGGGCAGTTCCTCAACGCCAGCCTCGACAAGGCGTCCGACCTGAACGAGCGCAACGCACTGCGCCTGACGCTGCGCGACGGACGGAACATCGCCGTGGTGCAGATCGCGGGACTGATCGCCCGGCGCATCCTGTGCTCGGCCCGGGACGGCATGGTGTTCGAGGCTGGCGAGCGCTTCGGCCTGATCCGCTTCGGCTCCCGGACCGATGTCTATCTGCCACCGGGCGTGGAGCCGCTGGTCGAGGTCGGGCAGACCATGATCGGCGGCGAGACCGTTCTCGCCCGTCTCTGACCCCGTGGCAGCCGACCCGCCACGGGCACGACGACGCCTGCGCCGACTGCGTCGCATGCGGCGCCCCCGCGCCCGCGTGCGTGGCCCATCGTTCAATCGGCTGATCCCGAACATCATGACGATGCTGGGCCTGTGTTCGGGCCTGACCGGCATGCGGTATGCTCTGGAAGGGCGGTTCTCCGGCGCCGCTGTAGCGTTGCTGATTGCCGCGTGCATTGACGGCCTGGACGGGCGTATCGCCCGCCTCCTGCGCGCGACCAGCCGCTTTGGCGCCGAGTTCGACAGCCTGTCCGATTTCATGTGCTTCGGCGTGGCGCCGGGCTTTGTGCTCTATCTGTGGGGGCTGGACCGTGCCGGACCCTACGGTTTCGTGCCCTGTATCATGTTCACCGTGTGCATGGCGCTGCGCCTCGCCCGTTTCAACGCGGGCCTTGACGATGAGGACGAGAAGCCGAAATACGCCAGCAATTTCTTCACCGGCGTCCCGGCTCCCGCCGGCGCCGGGCTGGCGCTGTTCCCCGTTTTTCTGGGCCTTGAGGCGCAGACGCTCGACCTCGATGGCCTGCTGCGCCTGACGCACGAGCCCTGGATGTCCGCCCTATCGCTGGGCGGGACGGCGTTCCTGCTGGTCTCGACGCTGCCAGTCTGGTCGTTCAAGAACTTCAAGGTGCCAGCGGTCTACGTCCTGCCGATGATGCTGGGCATCGGCGGGTATGCGGCGGTTCTGGTCGCTGATCCATGGGCCGCACTGGCCGCCGCGGGCGTCATCTACCTCGCCCTGTTGCCGCTCAGCCGCCGCAGCTTTCATCGCCTGAAGAAAGCCGCCGATGACCTGCAGGAAGATGTCGAGGACGACGACGGCGCCCCTTCGGCGGCCTGATCGCCTCAGCGCGTCCGAACCAGACCGAGGCGCCGTGCGGCCAGGTCCGCGACCGATAAGGCGACCCCGTCCCCCTGCCCGTCCGCACGCGACCACAGCGCCGACAGACAGGCATAGGCCAGTACCCATCGCAGCAGTTCGTCGCGCGATCGCCCGGCGCGGGCTTCGACCAGCGCCAGCCGCCGGTCCAGCGACGCTGCGTCGCGGGCCGTGCTGCGGCCCGGATCGGCAAGGTCCGGGTTGAGGAACATCGGCACGTAGTCGAAGGCCAGCGGTCCGACCAGCCCCTTCGGGTCGATCGCACTCCAGCCCGACGTCGGACCGAACCATAGCACGTTCCCATGATGAAGATCGCCGTGCAGCACGCCGGAGGGGGACGAAGCTGCCAGCAGTTCGAACGCCACGTGGCGGCCGGCCATGATGACCGCACCAGACGTCTCCGGCGCCTCCAGAAGGGCCTGGAACCAGACCGCCAGCGGCACATACCCGCGCGGATCGACCGAATGGTCATGCAGCCGCCCGATCACGTCGCACAGGACCGCGCACGCCCGGTCGTCGCAGGGTTCATCCAGTAGCGAGGCGGAGCCACGCGCCATCAGAAGGGCATCGTCTTCCTGCCGAAAGACGCGTACCGCGCCGCGGCCTGCCCAGGCGCGCAGCAGCCGCATGCCGGCGCGTTCGCTTGCGTCGGCGCTGACCTTGAGCATGGCGCATCGCTGCTCCGCTTCAACGATGACCGGCAGCAGCAGGCCGCGCGGCGTCTCGACCGACGCTCCATCGGCGACCAGTCCCCAGGCACTTAGCCAGTGACGAAGGCGGCAGCCAAGACCGTGGACATTCTTCACTCCGAGACCCTTCTTCCCGACCATGTGTGCCGGATCGCGAAACGTCGGAACGAACGCGGACCACTCACGTTGGCACCGTCACAGGCTCTCATGAAGGGGGAAAGCGATGCCGGAGCAGGGCGAGCAGGCGTTCATGCGACACGGAACCGTCGTCGCGGTCGAAGACGACCCGCTGCTGCGTCTTGACGTGTCGTGCGAGCTGCGACAGTCGGGCTATGACGTCATCGAGTTTGAATCCGCCGACGACGCCGTCGTCTCCCTTCAGGATCCCGGCCTTGTCGTGCGGGCAGTCGTAACCGACGTCAACATCCCTGGCCAGCACGATGGCGTGGCGCTTGCCGACCATATCCGGCACCACCGTCGCGGCACGCCGGTCATCTTCACCACCGGTGCGCCAGACCGCGTCCGGGAACAAGGGCGGCCGCATCCCGATGAGCGGATGTTGCCCAAGCCCTGCGCGGCGCAAGACATCGTGGCCGAACTGCATGGCCTCGGCGTCGCGCCGACGGCCGCCTCCTGACGACACACCGACGACAGATCACCCGGTCGTCGTGTTCTCCGAACGCAATACGTCGAGGGGAACGACGGCACCGTCGCGCTCGAAGTGCCAGAACGTCCAGCCGTTACAGCTCGGCGCGTTCGTCAGCGTCGCCCCAAGCTTGTGAATCGACCCTCGCTGACTGCCCGACACCAGGGTGCCGTCAGGCGAAACGGTGGCCGACACACGTCGCGCCCGATCGAACACCGTCGTCCCGGCAGGCAGCACGCCGCGCTCGACAAAACTGCCAAACGGCACGCGGGGGGCGTCGCGCCGCGCGGGGGTCGTCGCCACGCTGTCGATGGCGATCGGAC
>NZ_JABXXR010000178.1 GCF_013376175.1 Ameyamaea chiangmaiensis | reverse complement strand
CGGCCGGAGATCGGGCTCGCCCTCGAGAGGCCAGAGGCTGGCCACGCAGTGCGCGTGGGCGTCCCCGGCCGCCGCCCGCATGACGTCGATCAGCAACGCCGTCTCGCCCGGTGTGGGGGGTGGACGGTCGCGCATGAGGCGGCGCAGGGCCGCCTTGGCCTCGACGATGTCGGGCGGATCGGAAAGGGGGTGCGGAGCCACCACTGCCGTCGGTCTTTTCAGCCCTCCCGGACCTGCTCACGCAGGTGGGCACCAGATAACATGACCAGGATCACGTCAGAGCCAGCTCCCTAAGGAAGTGCTTATCGGCCCAGGGGTTGAGTTACCTGACGCACAGGCCAGCCCCGCGAGGGCAGTCTAGTCCTGCTCGAGCGCGGCTGCAATGCCTTCCGCCCGCTCGACCAGAAGCGCGAGCTGCTCGCGGCGCTGCTGGTTCTCCAGCCGTGCGGCGCGGGCGCCGGCCAGTTCCTCGGCGGCACTGCTCGGCAGGCGGTTGGCGGACAGGTCGTGAACCTCGTCCGCCAGTTGCAGGGCCGCTAGCAGAAGGGTGCGTGCCTCGCCCGTGCGTGCGCCCGACGAGCGAAGGGCGTCGATGCGTGATTCGACGACACGGCCCATGGCCTGCAGGTGGCCTTCCTCGCCGTCGGCGCAGCCGATCGTATAGACATAGCCGTTGATGCGCAGATTGACCTGACCCATGGCTCAGCCCTCCGTCCCGGGTGACGTTTCGTCGAGCAGGGTGCGTATGCGATGAACGACGGCGTCGATGTTTGCGGCCAGCGCGTGCATGTCGACCTGCGGGCCGGCCGGTGCCGGCGGCGCGGATACCGGGCGCTGATCGGCGGAGCGATGCAGTGCGTAGGCAATCCGGTTCAGTGCGTTTTCCAGCCGGTCGGCGGGGTCCGTATCGCCAAGGTCGAATTCGCCAGTCATCGGGTCGGTTGCATCCTCGGCCTGTCCTTGTAGGCTACAGGGATCACCCGCGCGCCGCCGAACGTCAAGCATGATCCCGTCCCAGACCTGCCCGCCGCCACCAATTCTGGTCGAGGTGTTCGATGTCGCCGACGCGCGACAGGCGCTTGCGGCCCTGAGCACGCGTCCCGGCACCGGCACGCTGATCTCGCCGCCCGGTGCCGGGGCCTATCTCGGTCCCGCGTGGTGGCATGCGCTGATGGCCGCCTGTGTCGCGCCGGATGTCGCGTTGTGCATGCCCCCCATTCTCGACTGCGGGGTAGCGGCCGGGCGGGCCGCCGAAGCGGTGCGGCTGGGGATCGGTGCGGTGATCCTGGCCCGACACGCGCCCGGCTTCGACAGCGTGGCGGCCCTGGCGGCGGAGGCGGGGGTGCTGCTGACGGACACGCGCGCACCGTCCATTCCGCTGGTGCGGCTGGAAGACGCCATGCGTCAGCTGCCATCTTCGGTGGCGTGAAAACGGGTGTAGTCGACGGTGATCCGGCCGTTAGGTGCGGCATCGATGATGTCGACGAACCGGTGATTATGCAGAACCTGATCGAAGCCGTACGCCGTGCGCGCGAACACGCTCTGTCCGGACATTTCGTCCGTGCCGGTCAGCGTCACGATGATCTCGGCATCCTCCATGCGGAGCTCAGCGGCGCTCAGGGTCCGCAGGGGGCTTGTGTCATCCACGACGTGCAGGAGCGGAAAGGCGAAGCGCAGGACCGGGATATGGGACTGAACCAGTACCAGGGGCACGAACTGGCGGGCCAGCCGCCCATTGGGCTGGACGACCAGCCGGGCGAGAAACATCTCCACATCCACCGAGAGGATCGGGCTGAGACGGCGATTGGCCATGCGGACGGACAGGTGCGTCGTGCCGTCGTCGGTGCGCAGCAGGGCCCTGTTACTGAACATCACCCGCGCCCGCGGGCGTGAAAAACGCGCGAATACCAGGCCTGTCGCCACGGCGTTGAGCAGCATGCCCGCCAGCAATTCGACCGACACGATGGCGTGGGCGCGCAGGCCGACCGGGGCCAGCAGGCCGTAGCCCACGGTGGACAGCGTCTGGACGCTGAAAAACAGGAAGTCCGAGAAATGACCTGCCCGCGCCCCCACGATCTGGCCGGGCGCGGTCATGTAGAGCAGCGCGAACACCACATTGATGACGGTGTAAAATCCCAGTGACCAGAGCAGGAACGTGCTCCATCGCATCGTCAGGGCATGGTGGTAGAGATCCGACCAGACCCGATCGGCCTGCCCCAGGCGCACGATGTTGTCGTGGCCGCGATCTTCCAGTGCATGATGATGGCGCAGACGGTTCAGCAGCGAGGCGCGCGAACGCGCGGTGCCGGTGTCAGCCGTCCCAGTCTCGTGAGCCATGCCGGTTTCCTGTGCGGTGTCCTGTCCCGCATAGGCGCTTCATCCGGTCTTGCGTATTCCGCCGGGCGCGACCGTCCCATGCGGTGAGGGGATGTTTCCCCGGCCGGTCAGACGTGCCGCACCAGGCGCATCTCGTCGCGGAACAGGGCGATGTCGGCGTCTTCCCCCCGCCACGGCGTGCGATAGGAGAACTCGTTTTGGATTTGCATCAGAACGTCGTGATTACGCGAAACCTCGTCTGCCGAATGATTCGACAAAGAGTCGCGCAGTGACAAGTTACCTGACAGAAGGAAGTAGCGGCGCGATACACCGTCGTCATGCAGGTGGCCGCCATACCCCATCCGAATGAGACGATTGGTATGCTCGACATGTTCGTGGCCGTATTTCCCGAAGCGCGCGTCGATGTAACCGACATAGGACACGGCCTCGTTCGTGAATGCGGAGCACTGGGCCGTCAGCACGTCGGACTCGACGGGGGCGTGCCACGACCCATTGCCGCGCGTCGACGCCGTCCACCATTCGGGCGCGAAGTTGACGTGCCCGTACAGAAGCGACGCCAGCATCCAGTCGCGCTCCCACCCCCAGGCGGTCGGAACCACGTCATCCTCGATCAGGATGATGATGTCGCACCGCGCGACCTCCTTGAGATAGAACAATGCGCGGTTCTTGTTCCAGGCGATCCCGCGATTGGGCGCGCTGACATAGCTCAGGCCCTGTTCGCTCGCCAGAACCGACGCCGTGTCGTCCTGCGAACCATCATCGGCCACGAAAATGGTCGGCGTGACGGAGGTCAGTGCGCGCACGGCGGCAAGCGTCTGGCGCAGCAAACCACTGCGGTTGTAGGTCGGAATCCCGATGCCCAGCCGAAGCGAGAAGATATCCCGCTCCGCCTCCGGTCCATCGAGGCGATCGGTGAAGCCGGCCGGCAACTGATCGGGGCGGAGGAGGGCAAAACTGTCGCTCTGCCCGTCCTCATGGAAGCTGATGCGCGTCCGTGCGAAGAAATGGGGTGACAGGACGGAGGGAAAACCGATCGGGATTTCAAAGCGGGCGTCGCTGTAGTCCGCACCGAAACCTGCTGCGACATCGGGGCTTGGGCGATTCCAGAACGCGCGCGGCACGTGGTCGCGCGTGCCATCGGGGAAGGTGATCGTCACATGCTCCGCCTGCGCCGCGCGCGTGGCCCAGCCCGCGACCTGCATGAAGCGGCCGGCCATGCGGATGTGATCGACCGAAAAGATATGCGGGCTGTCGTTCATCAAACCTGTCCGCCTGTAGGGCCGTCGCGGTCGCGACGGTGTTGAGCCCGGCAGAAGCCTTGCCGACGGTGGTGCGGACGGCGGGGATCGAACCCGCACTCTCGAACGAGAAGCAGATTTTCGTACCACTTCGGCTTTCGCCGCCCCCGGTCGGGGTTCGTGGTCTGGACTATCCCTTCGCCATGGCCGCAAGGCCGAAGGCGCCACCCGTCTAGTCTCTACACCTTGCCGCCTGGTGGCGGCCTTGGCTCGGGATTGGCATGGGCGCAAGGCCGGTAGCGTTCCCCGAGTTTGGGTGGTTCTACGTCACGGATTTCCCCGCGCGCACTCCAATTCAAAGTCTGCTGCGTCTACCGGTTTCGCCACGTCCGCCTGTCGTCGTCTGCCCCTGCCGGGCCCGTCGTCCTTAGCATGGCTCCCGCCCCCTGCAAACCATCGCCCGGCGGTGCGAACGCGCGCTTAGACAGCGCGCAAAAGGGCGGCGCCGTTCCGCCTGAGCCAGTGTTCGGCCTCCCGCCGCCGGTCGCACAGACGCTCCACCAGCGCCCAGAACGCCACGCCATGATCGAAATGTCGCAGATGCGCCAGTTCGTGCACGATGACGTACTCCTGAACCCAGACCGGCGCCATCACCAGACGCCAGCACAGCATCACCTGCCCGCTGTCCGAACAACTGCCCCACCGGCTACGCGTGTCGCGCAGCACCAGCGCGCGCGGCGTCAGCCCCGAACCCTGCGCCGCCGTCTGGACACGCCCCGACAGACGCGCCCGGGCCTCACGCATCAGGAATTCGCGCACCCGGCGCGACAGGAACGCCACGTCGCCGCTGACATGGATCGCCTCGGCCTCGAGCCAGACGCCGCGCCGGGCATCGGTGCGATGGCGGACCGCATGCGCGACACCGTCCAGCATCACGCTGCCGCCATCGGCCACGGGCACGACGGCCGGCATGGACGCAAGGCGCCGCGCGATCCAGTCGCCGTGCGTGCGGACCAGCGTAAGACCACTCTCGACGGGTGTGTCGATCGGCAGCGTTACCACGATCCCCGTACCTGACGGATCGATGCGTAGCGTGATTCGACGCGCACGCGGGGACCGACGCCATGTCACCCGCGTCGTCAACGCCCCCGCTTCGGTGGCCAGGGCAATCGTCTCGGGGAGCATGGGGTCCGGCGAGCGGCCCGCGTTCGTCCGTTGTGCCGACGGGGATGGCGACAGGCGTCGTGGCCGGGCGGTCGGCGCGGGCGGCAGCGG
>NZ_JABXXR010000177.1 GCF_013376175.1 Ameyamaea chiangmaiensis | reverse complement strand
AGCCGCCCGAGCCCGCGCTGTTCAGCCGCGCGACCCAGGCCGGCCTCGGCCTTCTGACCGCGGCGCTCGCCTATGGCGCGGCGTTTGGCGGTCTGTTCTCGATCGTGTTCGCCCTGTGCTACGGGCGCGTCAACCGCATGCCGCCGCGCCTTCTGGCACTCGTCCTCGCGCTGGCGGGGTTTGTCGCGGTGGTACTGGTCCCGGACCTGAAATACCCGCCCAATCCGCCTGCGGTCGGCAATGCCGCGACGATCGGTCTGCGGACCGCCACCTATGCTGAAATGATTGTCTTCAGCCTGTGCGCCATGGTGCTCGGAACTCTGGCGGGGCGTCACCTCGTGACGCGTCTCGGCGTGTGGAATGCCACGTTGGGCGGCGTTGCGATCTATGCCGTGTTGGCGGTCGCCTTCCAGACCAGCCTGCCGGACATCAGCGAAGTTCCCGCCAACTTCCCTGCCCTGACGCTCTGGCGTTTCCGCGAAGCCGCGATCGGGATGCAACTGGTACTCTGGTCGGGCCTCGGCCTGATCTTCGGTGCGATGGCCGAACGGGTGACGGGTGTGGCATCGGCCAGAGCCTGATCTTACAGCACATCCCACGGCGCCACCGGCGTGTAACACTCCAGCAGAAACGCGATCATCGCACGCACCTTCAGCGGCACCACGGCGGCGGGCGCGTAGACGGCATGCAACCCGGCTTCCTCCACCGGCGCCTCGTCGAGCGTCAGAACACGCAGTGCGCCGTCGCGCAGCGCGTCGGCGACCAGAAACAGCGGCTGATAGATGATACCCTGCCCCGCGATGGCCGCCGCGCATAACACATCGCCGTTGTTGGCCGACAACGACCCGCGCACCGGAACCGACCGGCTTCCCTGCGGCCCGAACCGCCAGCGCCCCACTCCGACCGCGTCGCTCAGCGTGTAGCCAAGACAGACATGGTGTTCCAGCTCCGCCACAGTCGCCGGCGTGCCGTGACGGTCGAGATAGGACGGCGCCGCGCACACCACCATGCGGATTGAGGCCAGCTTTCGCGCCCGCAGGCTGCTGGGCACCATGCGGCGGATGCGCAGGGTCAGATCCCAGCCTTCCTCGATCAGGTCCACCAGCCGGTCGTTAAGCCCAAGCTCGACCGAGACCAGCGGGTAACGCCGGCTGAATTCCGGCAGGATCGGCCCCAGATGACGCACCGCGAACGATACGGGCGCGTTCAGACGCAAGGTCCCGCGCGGCTCCCCTCCCTCAAGGGCGACCTCCTGTTCCATCTCGTCCAGATCCGACAGAACCCGCTGGCACCGCTCCAGATACAGGCGCCCGGCCTCAGTCAGGGACAGGCGTCGCGTGCTGCGGTGAAACAGCACCACGCCAAGGCGACTCTCAAGGGCCGCGACATGCTTGGTGACCATCGTCTGCGACAGGCCCAGCGAGCGCGCCGCCGCCGCCAGACTTCCCAACTGCGTGACACGCACGAAGACCTGCATGCTGGTGACCCGGTCGAGCAACGTCTCATACCCCTGGTGTGAACTGAGTTTGCCAGAAGCACGATTATCGAAGCGGGAGTGCCGTGCCAAGCTGATCTCATGAGCCTCACATCCCCTCAGGACACATGTGTCCCGACACGACAACCCACGCTGTTCGTGCCGCATGGCGGCGGTCCATGCTTCTTCATGGAAGGGGCGGACATCTGGGACACGATGGCGGCGTATCTGCGCGGTATCGCGGCCACCCTTCCCCAACGGCCGACGGCGATCCTTGTCGTCTCGGGACACTGGGAGACGACGGTGCCGACCGTCACCTCCGGTCTCGCGCCGCCGCTGATCTACGACTATCGCGGCTTTCCCGAACACACCTATCACCTTCGCTATCCCGCCCCCGGGTCTCCACATCTGGCGGCCCGTGTGCGCGCGTTGCTGGGCGCGGCAGGCATCGAGAGCGCGGAGGACCCGACGCGCGGGTTCGATCACGGGGTGTTCATACCGTTCATGCTGGCCTTCGAGCACGCCGACATCCCGGTCGTGGAGCTTTCGTTGCGGCATGACATGGATGCGGCGGCCGAATGGGCTACCGGTGCCGCACTTGCCCCCCTGCGCGACGAGAACGTGCTGATCGTCGCCACTGGCATGACCTTTCACAACCTGCGCGACTTCGTGGGACGCAATCCGGCCACCGATGCTCTGTCCCGCGACTTCGATGCATGGCTGGCCCAGGCCGTGGGCAGCGCGCCGGAGGTCCGCAAGGACGCCCTGCTGCACTGGGAAAACGCACCCGGCGCACGGACCTGTCATCCACGGGAGGAACATCTTCTGCCGTTGATGATCGCCGCCGGAGCCGCGCAGGGCGACCCTGGCCAGCACAGCTATGCCGACACGGTGATGGGAAAAGCCCTGTCCGGGTTTCGTTTCGGCTGAGTAGCCTTCACACCCTGACTGATCCACCTAGGGGAATTACGCATGAACACGACCACTCTGACCGGCCTGCTTGCCCTCTCACTCGCTGTGGCCACGCCCGCCGCACATGCCGCGACCGCGCCCCACGACGTGCCGGCAGGGCATTACGCCGTGGAGACCAACCACACGCAGGTCACGTTCTCCGTGCTGCATTTCGGCTTTACCGCCTATTCGGGCATGTTTTCCGGAGCGACCGGGACACTGGACCTCGACCCGGCGCATCTGGCCGGCACGAAACTGGAGGTCTCGATCCCTGTGTCGAGCGTACAGACCACCAGCGACCGGCTGACCGGGGAGTTGAAAGAGGCGGAGTGGTTCGACGCCACCAAATATCCGACCGCGACCTTCGTCTCGACCAAGGTAACGCCCGAGGGGGCCAACAAGGCGTCGATCGCAGGCCTTCTGACCCTGCATGGCGTGAGCAAGCCGGTCGTGCTGCACGCGACCTTCGTGGGCGCCGGAACCAATCCGATGGACAAGGCCTATACGGTCGGGTTCCAGGGCACCACCACGGTTCGCCGCAGCGAATTCGGGGTGAAGACCTACGTGCCGATGGTCGGCGACGACGTCACGCTGTCGATCGCCGCCGCCTTCGAAAAACAGAACTGAACGCTGCCTGGCGTCATCCGGCCGGGGGGATCAGTCCTCCCGGCTCCGTTCGACATAATCGACGAACCCGGTGACCGTCAGTGCACCAGCGCGGGTACCATCTCGTGCTCAAGAATGGCACCAAAAGCCGTTTCCTGATCGCCCGCCAGGGCCATGGGGGTGCCGTCGGCAGCGTGAATGGCGAACGCCGCCTCGCCGTCGACACGCACGGCCTTCACATACGCGATATGCTCAAGGCCTAGCGCCTTCATCTCCGCGTCGCTCATGTGCCGCAGGCTGAAGGGCCGGACGCGGGGTGCCGCCTGATCGTCGCCGAGGACAACCCGCCCGTTCTGTGTGGTTACTCTCATCGTGTCATCCTCCGCGAGCGGCCGCGCCTTGCCCGGCACATGCCCTCGCCTGCAAAACTGATGCGGTGTTCGGCCGATCACTCGTCATCGAACGTGCGCACGATGCGCGGCGCGCGCGAGCGCGGCACATCGATCTCGGCCACCGTCGCCTTGGGGGGCGTCCCGGCGGCCGTGGTGCCCTGCGTGATCTCGATGCGTTTGATCCTCACCTCGGGCTGCGGGCGGTGGAGATCGATGTGCAGCAGGCCGTTATCGAGCCACGCGCCGCCGATATCGATCCCCTCGGCCAGCACGAACGCCTTCTGGAACTGACGCGCCGCGATGCCGCGATGCAGGAAGATCCGCCCCTGCGAGTCGTCGGTCTGACGTCCGCGAATGACCAGCTGGTTGTCTTCCTGCGTAATCTGCAGATCGTCCATGACGAAACCCGCAACCGCGAGCGTGATCCGCAGCGACGACGGGCCGACCTGCTCGATATTATACGGGGGGTAACCGTCGGACGCGCTTTTCGATGCGCGTTCGAGCATCTGCTCCAGATGGTCGAAACCAAGAAACATGGGCGACGTAAACAGGCGTCCTGACATCGGGCCTCCTCCAGTGAGCGAGACAAACAGCCGGACCCTCGCGGCATTCGGCATCAGCAGGATATGGCCCGTGCGCCCTTCAACGCAAGGGCCGTCCCGCCCAGTGCGGCGGCAGGTGGAACCATAGCCCCACGAAATCGGCCCCGGACGTCATGTCGGTCTGGCGATTTGCCGCGTGCTTCGCTACATCGCCTGCATGATCGATGCAGCCATTCTCGAAGCGGCGGAAACGGCGCCTCCGACCCCCATCCTGATCGCACCGGAGCCGGTTCTGCGCCAGACGGCGCGCGCGGTCGCGCCCGAGGACATGCGCACCCTGCGCGACCTCCTGCCCGGGATGTTCCGCGCGATGTACGACGCACCCGGGATCGGGCTTGCCGCGCCGCAGGTGGGACTGGGCCTGCGGTTCTGCCTGGTCGATGTCGCCGACGAGGATCAGGGCCGGCGTCCGATGGTGCTGATCAACCCGGACATCATGCATGAATCCGAAACGATGGCCGTACGTGAGGAGGGCTGCCTGTCGCTGCCCAACCAGTATGCCGACGTGATCCGGCCCGAATCCGTGCGCGTGCGCTACCGCGCCCTCGACGGGTCAGACCAGGAGATCGAGGCCGATGGGCTTCTGGCCACCTGCATCCAGCACGAGATCGACCATCTCGACGGCATCCTGTTCGTCGATCACCTGTCGACGCTCAAGCGCAACATGATCATGCGGCGACTCGCCAAGGAACAGAAGCGGCGTCGGGACTGAGGGCGGGCATCATGCGTCTGATCTTCATGGGAACGCCGGCCTTCTCCGTCCCGGCCCTGCAGGCCCTGCACACGGCCGGGCATGAGATCGCGGCCGTCTATTCCCAGCCCCCGCGCCCTGCGGGACGCGGACAGGCGGTGCACCCCTCCCCGGTTCATCAGGCCGCACTCGACCTTGGAGTGGAGGTCCGCACGCCCCGCCGCGTCCGCACCGACGCAGCCGAACACGCGGCCTTCGCCGCACTGCGCGCCGATGCCGCCGTCGTGGTCGCCTACG
>NZ_JABXXR010000176.1 GCF_013376175.1 Ameyamaea chiangmaiensis | reverse complement strand
GGCGCGATGCTGCGCGCCGCGACCGCCGCGTTCGCGGCCCTGGCGGGCGACGACGCGCTGGCGCAGTGGATCGAGACACAGGTTCCCTTCCCCGACACAATGGTCGACCGCATCGTGCCGCCACCCAGCGACCAGGATCGGACCGATGCGCAGGCGGCGCTGGGGGGACTGCGCGACGAGGCGGCGCTGTCGGCCGAGCCGTGGTTCCAGTGGATCATCACCGATTTCGACGGGCCACGCCCCGCGTGGGACCGGGTCGGCGCGCTGTTCGTGCCCGACGTCACGCCGTTCGAGACCGCCAAGCTGCGGATGCTGAACGGGACGCATATGCTGCTGGCCTATGCGGGCGCGCTGGCCGGACTGGAGACGATCGCCGATGCAGCCCGCGACCCTGTCGTCGGCACGCTGGCCGCGCGCTTCATGCTGGACGAACAGGGTGCGGCCATCGCGTTCGACGACGACGACCGCCGCCGCTACGCCGCCGAACTGATGGCCCGTTTTCGTAACCCCGCCATCAAACACCAGATGGACCGCATCGGACGCAACGGCTCGGTCAAGATGGCCTCGCGCATTATCGAGCCCATGCGCGAAAACATGCTGGCCGGTCGTCCGGTCCCGGGCGCGACGCTGCTGATTGCCTGCTGGATCCGCTGGTTCACCCTGCATGAACAGGACGAGCTCGACGTCGCCCTGCATGATCCGCGCATCGATCGTCTGGCCGCCATCTGTCGGGACCAGCGCCACGATTATCACGCCCAGGCCGAAGCGTTCCTGACGCTTGACGATGTATTCGGAGAGCCGCTGCCCGACCACGAACGCGTGGTGGGCGTCGTGGCCGCTCTTCTGGAGCGTCTGGACGATGGCGACGCGCGCGACGTTTTTCGCGCCTTCAGCGTCACCTGAACCAGAGAGGCGCGAGCGCTGGGCGCCCTTCCGCCCTTACCCGTTTCCTAGCCGCGCGTGCGCCGGATGAACGCGAGTGCCTCATGAAGGTCGGCGAGGACGTGGTGGGCCTTGGCGCGGATCTCGTCGTTCGGTTCCATCAGGTCGGGGATTACCAGCACGCGGATGCCGGCCGCGTGCGCCGCCCGAGCGCCGCTGTGCGAGTCCTCCAGCGCCAGACACAAGCACGGTTCGACCCCCAGCTTCGCAGCCGCTTTCAGATAGGGCTCCGGGTCGGGCTTGCCGCGCGTGACGTCGTCACGCGTGACGATCGCGTCGAAGCGATCGAACAGGCCAACCAGTTTCAGATGATGATCGGTGCGATAGCGGCTCGAGGACGTAGCAATGGCACGCGGGATTTTATGCTCGTCCAGATAATCGAGCAGCGGTTCCACCCCCGTCTTGAGAACGAGGCGCCCCGCGTCGACGAAATCGCGCAGGTGTTCTTCCTGCGCGGCGAAAAAGGCATCCACCGGGAAATCGGCGCCATAGGCCTCGCGGACGAGGGTGCGGCAGCCGTCGGCCGGCACGCCGATCATCCGGCGACAAAACGTCATCGGAATGTCGTAGCCCACCGTAAGACCGGCGCTGACCAGCGCCTCCATCGCCAGCGACTCGCTGTCGAGCAACAGCCCGTCCATATCGAAAATGACACCATCGATGCGCTGTTCGTGTCCGGCGATCGTCTCTTGCATCATGCTCTCCCGTCTTTTCCGTCGTTCTGTCAGCGATAATTCTAGACCCAGATAAATAACGACGTCACCTCCGGAGGGTTTTTCAGTGCGTGCGCCAGCGCGGTTGATACAGTCACGGCCAACCGGAAGCACGATCGGCGAAACGCAGGGCGGGAGACACGATGATGACGGTTTCGGGACTACCGGGCGAAGGCTGGACGCAGTTGGGCGAACTGGCGCTGGCCTTCGTGCTGTCCAGCCTTGTGGGGCTGGAGCGTGAGGTCAGGAACAAGAGCGCGGGGCTACGCACCTATACGCTGGTCGGTGTGGCGTCGGCCCTGTTCATGCTGATCTCCAAATACGGGTTCAACAACGTTCTGACGCCCGGGCTCGTCGTGCTCGATCCCTCGCGGGTCGCGGCACAGGTGGTGTCGGGACTGGGCTTCATCGGCGGCGGCGTGATCTTCATGCGCCGCAATGTCGTGCGCGGCCTGACGACGGCGGCCTCCGTGTGGTTGACCGCCGCTCTGGGCATGGCCTGTGGCGCCGGACTGCTGGTGCTGGCCGTGGCGACAACGCTGGGACATTTCGTGATCATGTTCGTGTTTCCGCGGCTGCTGCGCTTTATGCCCAGACCCAAAAACACGGCCACCACGCTCGATGTGTCCTATAACGACCGCCAGGGCGTGCTGCGCGCGCTTCTGGTGGAATGCACCACGCTGCGCTTCAGCGTCAGCCATGTGCGCATCACCCGCAATGGACAGCATGAGGACGGCGAAGGAACTGCGCCCGTCTGCCTGACGATGGAGGTGCGCGGCAAGCGCCCGGTCTCGCACCTGATCTCGGCTCTGGCCGGGATTGCGGGCGTGGTCGAAGTGGGCACAGCCGACGACGACGGGCTGGACTGACCTGCGCCGACGCCATGAGTGCGCGTCGCCCGCGCAGGGCCGTCCGGGCCCGGCGCGTCATGCGGCAAGGAGCGCCCTTGCGCCGGAGCCTGCTCTCGGTCATCACAACGAACATGCAACGATCGCTTTTCCCACCAACCGGTGACTGTACGGACGAACGGATCGAATGGCTGTCCGTCGTGCCGATCATGCTGTCCGTCCTGCTGGCAGTGCTCGATTACGCGGTGGCGAACATCGCGCTGCCGACGATTGCCGGGGAAATGGGGGTTTCGGCATCCCACGCGGTCTGGGTGGTCAATGCCTATCAGCTGGCCAGCACGATGCTCACCTTGCCCATGGCCGCATGGTCAAGCCGGATCGGGGCCGCCCGTACATGCATGATGGGGCTGGTGGTGATCATGCTGGGCTCGTCACTCTGCGCGGCGGCGCACTCGTTCGCGGTGCTGGTGATCGCACGCATGATCCAGGGGTGTGGCGGGGCCTGCATACTGGCCGTTGCCGCCGCGCTGATCCGCTCGGCCTATCCCGCCTCGAAACTCGGGCGCGGGCTTGCCCTCAACGCGCTGGTAACGGCGATGGGCGTGGCGCTGAGCCCATCGGTCGCAGCGATCATTCTCTCCGTCGCGTCGTGGCGATGGCTGTTTCTGTTCAATCTTCCCTTCGGTGGCGTGGCCCTGGTGCTGTCGGCCCTGTTCATGCGCGGCGCACCCCCGGTGATCGAGCGCATCGACTGGCTGTCGAGCCTTCTGTGTCTGATCGCCTTCGGCAGCGTCATCGTCGGCAGCGACCTGCTGGTGCATGCCATTGCCCCCATGGGCGCGGCCGCGCTGATCGGTCTGGGTGCGGTATGTTTTGTCCTGCTGCTGCGCAGCCAGCACGGTCTGGCGGCACCCATCCTCCCCGTTGACCTGCTGGCCATCCGCGACTTCCGCGTGGCGGCACTCGTCTGCTTCCTGGGATACGCGGGCGCCAACTTCTTCATGATCTCCACGCCGTTCACGCTGGTGAATCACTTTCATCGATCGCCGGTGCTGACCGGACTGCTGATCACGCCGTGGCCAGTCGGGATGATGGTTGCCTCTCCCTTCGTGGGTCGGCTGGCAGACCGTTACCCGGCCGCGATCCTGTCATCGCTGGGACTGTTCATCGTCGGCATGGGTTATCTGCTCCTGCGTCTTGCGCCGGCCTCTGCCTCCAACCTCGATCTGATGCTGCGGATGGGCTTCGCGGGCATCGGGTATGCCCTGTTCGTGGCGCCCAACAACAAGGCGATGATGGCGGCCTCGCCCGTTGAACGCTCCGGCGGTGCAAGCGGCATGATGTCGATCGCGCGCCTGACCGGCCAGACCACGGGCGCCACGCTGGTCGCGCTCTTACTGGCGATCTTCCCCACAGAACCTTCACTGAACTGTCTCGAGTTCGGGACTGTGGTGGTCTGGATCGGCGCCCTGGTCAGCGCCTCGCGCCTGAAGGCGCGGCCGACGCTTGCTGTGGCCGCGTCCTCACACGGCACATGATGCGTCAGCGGCAGATATGACGGTTGCCGTCGGCCCCGATATAGGTGGCGGTCTGGGCATCGTAACACGCGCTGAGCACACAGGCGTTCCCTGAACGGCCCGGCTCGGGATAGTTCGCCGCCGCGATCTGGTTCGCCTCGCGCGCGGCCGTGCCGCACAAAGGGGTGTTGGCCGGAGCGGAGGGGTCGTTGGTCAGTTGCGCCTCGTTGGCCGGCGGCGGACCTTCCACCACCGTGCCGGGGGCGAAATCCTGCGGCGGGATATGGGTTGCGGGCTGAGACGCCGTGGCCTGCGGCGTCTGGTCGGCGCACCCCGCCAACGCCGCGCAGACTACCAGCACTGCCGCCGAGGCGAGGGCCCGCGCAGGTGTGGCGGCCTTGGCCGAAGGCCGGAGTTCCGGGGGCGTAAACGGCATCGGCGAGGCTTCCATGTCTGTCTTGAACGCCATCTTTGCCGCAAGCTCCTGCCGTGGCCAAGCCCTGCCGCGCGTGGTGCGATCTTTCCCCGCCCGCCATGCGTTCCTACGGTCATCCGACCCGCCCGGAGAACGACGATGCCCTGGACCCCGCACGACGCGCCAACCCACACCCACAAGGCCGATACACACCCTTTGCAGGTACTGTGGGCCAAGGTTGCAAACGACTGCCTTGCCCGGACGGGCGACGAAGGCCGCGCGATACGCGAGGCCAACGCCGTGATCGCCCGGCAGTCCGGCAACGCGCCGCCCCATAAAAGCTAGCCGGACGCGTTCAGATATCGAGCGTGCCCTGCGCCCCGGTGCGCGGCCGCTCGATCCGCGCGGCACGTTCTCCGTCACGGAAGGTCAGGGTGACCTGCGCACCGGGCCGTGCCCCCTCGGCCCGCGTCACCGGACGCCCGTCGGCATCGCGAACCAGAACATACCCGCGCTCCAGCACGCCGAGCGGCGACATCGCCTCCAGCCGCCCGGCCAGTACGTCGAGTCGCGCGCGCTGGACCCGCAACAGGCCCAGCAA
>NZ_JABXXR010000175.1 GCF_013376175.1 Ameyamaea chiangmaiensis | reverse complement strand
GGCGATCGGGGCGGGTATCCTCGCCACGGGCGGTCTGGGCGCCGTGGCGATCGGGGCCGCCCTCGCCACGACCGGGCTAGGCGCTGCGATCGGCAGCATGATGGCTGGACCCGTCACCGGCGTGATCACGACCGGCTCACCCAACACCTTCATCAATCTTCTGCCGGCCGCGATGGTTGGCCTGTCCACCGGCGAATGCGTCATGCATGCCGGCGCCCCGATCCCGGTCACCACGGGTGCGGCGACCGTATTCATCAACGGTCGACCGGCTGCGCGCGTCTCCGACCTGATGGCGTGCGGGGCGAACATTCGCACCGGATCGCTCAACGTCTTGATCGGCGGACCGCGACAGTCACCGGTCTGTTCGGCCCTGCGTGACGAACAGGCCACGTTCGAGCGTTTTCGCGTCGACGCACAGGCCGCGAGCGCCGCCTATGATCCTCCTGAAAGCCGGACGCCGCCAGACGGATATCGCAATGCGACCGATGACGATCTGAGAACGCTCGGCCTGAAAAAAAGCATGCTGGAGCATCCCGTCGACCCAAGGACCACCAAACCGACCGACTTTCGGGCGGCGGTATTCATCAACAACACGACCAATGCCCCGATCGTCGCCTTCAAGGGCACGAGCAGCGGCGAGGACTGGAAAACCAATGCCGCACAGGGCCTTGGGCACCACACATTTTATTATGACCAGGCGCAGAAGATCGCGACAAACGTCCGTGACTCCGCCGGGGGCGAGAGCGCTCATTTCACCGGCCACTCGCTCGGTGGCGGGATGGCTTCGGCGGCCGCGAGCGCGACGGGTCTGCCGGCGACGACGTTCAACCCGGCCGGACTGAACGCCAAAACGGTCCCGCATCCGGTAAACGCCGATATTGACGAGATCCACGTCAAGGGCGAAGTCCTGCATGGCGCTCAGTCGACATTGCCGATCCCCGAAGCGGCCGCGACCAGAACCTGGGCGCTCGACCCACCAGGTTTCATCAGTGCAGCCACAGACCCGCGCTGGAAGGTCAGCGCGGCCGGTCTGCTGCGGGCATCCCTCATCGGCGCTGGCATCGGCGACGTTCTGCTTCACTTCATGGATAACGTCGACGCATCGCTGCGCCAGCGTCAGCGCCAGATCCAGCGATCCCTCGTCAGAAACGGGTGCCTCTGATGCGCGTCCTGCCCCTCGTTCTCGCAGCCTGCCTGTGCTGCGCCGCTTGCAAGAAAAAGGAACACACCGTGAGCCAGCATCATGACGAGCCCAAGGTGGGAGAGGTCGACCCCCGCTATCCGCACATCCCTATGATTGGCGCTGTGATGAACTCGGACACGGACGCGGTGCGGACACTCGCCGCTCAGGGCATCGGTCTCAATGAGCGCGCCCCAGAGGACCAGTCGACGCCGATGATCAATGCCGCCCAGACCGATCAGTGGCCTGTCGTGGAAATCCTTCTCGATCACGGCGCGGATATCTGGGCGCATGACGAGTTCGGCATTACGGCGGCACAGCGTACGATCACGAGCCGCATCCTGCGCGGTTCGCCCGAAGATGACGCCCGACTGCGCGTGATCGAAAAACTCAAGGCGCGTGGCTATCCCTTTCCGCCGCCGGGTCGCGACGAGGTTCTTGCCCTCGACAAGGCCGGGAAATGGCCGCCGCCGGGAGTACACCCCTGATGTCCAGCGCCGACCGTACCCTCTCGACACAGGGCATGTCGATCACCTGTCCCGACGGGTGGCGCGATGCGTCGATGCTCATTCTCTCGGCGACAGCACCGTCGCCATCGGGCATCACGCCCAACCTCGTCATCACGCGCGAGCCTCTGCCGGACCCGGAAACCGCTGATCGTGTCGCGCGGCTTCAGGACTTCGTCGACCGACAGATCGATCAGATGCACACCGCGCTCAAGGACTTTCGGGAGGTGGCACACCGCCGCGCCACCGCCGAACGTCCGGGTGTCGCGTTGACGATTGAGTGGACGTCCAACGGCATCCCCGTCACGCAGGCGATCACCTACGCCTATGCCGACGCCCGGACGGTTGTCATCTCCACGGCGACGGCCAGTCAATCGGAGTTCCCGCAGGCAGAGCCACAGTTTCTCGCGCTGCTACGAAGCTTTCGCATGGGTTGAGATACCGCCACGCTGCCGGGTGCCTGGACCCGGGTTGCCGCGCGGGCGCGAAGACACTGTGCGCCGCGATCGTCGCACGAAAAGACAGCGGCGATCGTTTCCGCCTGACGGCCCGGAGGCCAGTGCTGTCACCGGGTAGGTCCGCGGTCGCAACTTGGAGGCGGTCCGCCGCTTTGGCAACGGGGCTTTCTATGTCACGTGAGTTCGTCATTCCAGCCGTCATGCTGGTGGTCAGTCTATGTGCGTTCCTGCCGTCCCTGCTGGGGCTGGCGGGGGCTGCCCTCGCATGGGACGATCCCACCATAAAAGCGATCAGTTGGACCGGCCTTCTGCGCATCGTCCTGAGCATTGCGCTGATGGGACTGCCGATTTGCGTCGCCGGCAACATCGCACTGACGATAGCGGCCCTGAGAGGTTATCGGCCTGTGAACGCCCTGACCTGGGTGAGCTTCATTCCAACGCTTCTGGTTGTGGGAGGCATCGGCTACCTTTTTCTGGACGACACGCTGGACGAGAGACGAACGCGCCAGGTCGAGCGCTCCTATGATGCAATCGTCGCCGCCCCGCAGATGGCGAAGTTCCATGCCGTGACACAGGATCTTTCCCCTTATCTAAGGCTCGACCTCGCGCGTCGTGCGCAACAGCGGCTCACGGAGCACGGGATTGCCCCGCCGGCGACGGTCGATGAACTCTACACCGAAGAATACCGCGTCATGGTCGGTCAACGCGACGCCTTCAGGCGCGGCGAGACCTCGAAAGCGGAGTATCAGCAACAGCAAGGGATCGCCTCGCAGGAGTTCCTGGAGATGAGCGTCACGCTGGGTAAACCCCGGACCATTCCCGAGGCGAAATTCCTCGAGATCACCGAGTAGCGCGCGGCTACTCTCCGCGCGGTACCACGGGCCGCACACGCGGACGGCGGGCCTTGACGACCAGCGTGTCGAGCTGGGACAGAAAACGGGACCGGTCAGCCTTGCCGAAGGCTGCGCCGCCGGAGGTCATGACACCCGCCGAACGCAGATCGGTCATCAGGTTGCGCATCGCCAGCGCCATGCCGATCGCATCCCCATCCAGAAGCCGTCCCTTCGGTTCGAGAACGTGCGCGCCTTTTTCAACACAGCGCGCGGCCAGAGGGATATCGGCGGTGATCACGATGTCCTGGTCGACGACATGTTCAGCAATCCAGTCGTCCGCCACGTCCGGGCCCGCAGCGACGACGACACGTTCGACCAGCGGCGAGTCCGGCACGGCGATCATGCGGTTGGAGACGACGAATACGGACACGCTATACCGTCCGGCCACGCGATAGACCTCATCCTTGACGGGGCAGGCATCGGAATCGATGAAAATACGGCTCATCCCGCCAAACTGCCGCATGCAGACCGGAACCGCAAATCCCGTGGCACGCGGTCTTGACCGCGCGTATCGCGCACGGTCAGACCTGCCCCGAACGCGCATCATACGCCTTGTGGGCGTCGACGATGGCCGGCATGTGCTGTTCGGACCAGTGGGTCAGCGCGGAGACCGCATCCGTCAACGTCTCGCCCAGCGGGGTCAGGCTGTACTCCACGGTAACCGGCACGGTGGGATAGGCCACGCGCGCAACCAGGCCGTCGCGTTCGAGGTTTTTCAGAACCTGCGACAAAACTTTCTGCGACACGCCCGCGATGTCGCGCTTCAGGACATTGAAACGCGTGCGGCCCCGTTGCAACCGGTCGAGCACCAGCAGCGTCCACTTGTTGCCCAGACGATCAAGCACATGGCGGGCCGGGCATTCCCTGGCATAGATGTTGAACGCGGCGGGCACCGCGTCCGACGGGGGTTTCCTGGACGTAACCATGTATCGAAAACGTGCCTTCTTGCGGTGTGATGACCCCATTAGTATAACGTAAAATGCACCTGGTATCCAATGGAAACCGGTCGATAGTCGAACCCCGGACGAGAGGAACAGACCGATGAGCAAGACCGTTGTCGTATATCACTCAGGATATGGCCATACGAAGGTCGTGGCCGAGGCCGTGGCCCGTGGGGCAGAGGCGGCTCTGATCGCCATCGACGCCAACGGCGACATCGCCGAGGCCGACTGGGAGGCGCTGGACGCAGCCGACGCCATCGTGTTCGGCACGCCGACCTACATGGGCAACGTGAGCTGGCAGTTCAAGAAATTCGCCGACGCGACATCGAAAATCTGGTACACGCGCGGCTGGCAGGACAAGGTGTTCGGCGGATTCACGAATTCCGCCAGCCCGAGCGGCGACAAGCAGGTGGCGCTGATCGCGCTGCAGACACTCGCATCCCAGCACGGCGGGATCTGGGTCAGCCTCGGTCAGTTGCCCTCCAACACCAAGGCCGCGACCAACCTCGATCCCAACACCCTTGGTGGCTCGGTCGGTCTGCTGACCCGCTCCCCCGCCGACGCAAGCGTCGAGGAGGTGCCGCAGGGCGACCTGCAGACCGCCGAGCATTACGGCAAGCGCGTGGCCGACATCGCATCGAAGCTGCGCTGAACAGCCGGGGGAGGACGCGGGGTTCGCGTCCTCCCCGCTCACGACGCCGCGGCGGCAGTCTCCCACGCGGTGCCGATGACCGCGACGGCACGACGGCCCATCCCGTCCTCGCGCACCACCACCAGATTGCGCTCTTCCAGATAGGTCAGCTGGCGGCGGGCACGGCCAGGCGAATGGGTGCCGTAGGCACGGGCCAGCGCGGCATCATCCGGACAGGGCGCGCCCGTCATCGCGGCGCGGGCCAGAAGCAGGAACACACCCTGGACGTCCTCGGGCAACGCGAAGGCCAGACGCTCGGCCTCGCGCCAGTCGTCGGTGGCTTCCTCCTCGGGCGGAACGCCGGAGCGGGCGACGGACAGCACACGCCGGAAGGCGGCAAGGTCGAGCACGTCGCGCCCCAACCCGGCGATGCGGCAGCGGACCAGAAGATCCTGATACAGCGCGTGGACCGGGCGGAAGGCGGCGTCGCTGTCGCCCAGAATCTCGCGCACCATGTGGCCGATCCGGCGGGCGCGCTCAGCGCGGGCCTCGTCATCCTGGGGTGCGACTGCCTCCGGCTCGGCCGTGGCGACGGTGTCGCCGTGGGCGGCCAGTTGCGCCAGAATGTCGGGCGGGGGTGCTGCCGCGAT
>NZ_JABXXR010000174.1 GCF_013376175.1 Ameyamaea chiangmaiensis | reverse complement strand
AACCCGCCGCCCGCGCCGTCAGGCCCGGTATCACGCCCGGCCACGCCCCCGGCCGACGTGGCCCGCGATGCCGCACAGGCCTTTCCGTCCGCAGCCAAGAAAATGGCTGAAACCGGCACCACCCCGGCGCAGGTCGGCAGCGGGTCGGGCAAGGACGGCCGGATTACCAAGGGCGACGTCCTCGCCTTCCTGGCACAGCCGCCCGTCGCGTCCGCACCGCCGGCCTCCGCCAGCCAGCGCAAGGACGATCCGCGCGAAGAACGCGTGAAGATGACGCGCCTGCGCCGCACGATCGCCCGTCGCCTCAAGGACGCACAGAACACCGCCGCCATCCTGACGACGTTCAATGAAGTCGACATGTCGGCGGCCAAGGCCCTGCGCGCCGAATACCGCGAAGCTTTCGAGAAAAAGCACAACGGTGCGAAGCTGGGCTTCATGTCGATTTTCGCGCGGGCCGTGATCTCGGCCCTGCAGGAATTCCCGGCAATCAATGCCGAAATCGACGGCGAGGACGTGATCTATCGCAAGTTCGTCAATCTGGGCATCGCCGTGGGTGGGCCGAACGGTCTGGTCGTTCCGGTCCTGCGCGATGCCGAGCAACTGAGCTTCGCCGAGATCGAGCGCAAGATCGCAGGCTTCGGCAAGGCCGCGCGCGACGGCGCGCTCAAGCTCGACGAACTGACCGGTGGCACGTTCTCGATCACGAACGGCGGCATCTATGGGTCGCTGATGTCGACACCAATCCTCAACGCGCCGCAATCGGCCATTCTGGGCATGCACGCGATCCAGGACCGTCCGATCGCCGTGAACGGCCAGGTCGTCATCCGCCCGATGATGTATATCGCCCTGTCCTACGATCACCGCATCGTCGACGGCAAGGAAGCGGTCAGCTTCCTGGTGCGCGTCAAGCAGGGCGTCGAGGATCCGCGTCGCCTGCTGCTCGGCCTCTGATCGCCTCCACGGTCTGAGGTCGCTGCCGGGCCGCCCCCTCGGGCACCCGGCAGCCTGCACGCCCGACCGTCCACCGACCATCACGGGGATGTCCCCCCAAAGGGCGCGGGTCGTCGTCCGTGCCCCCCGATCCTACGGAACACGCACCATGCCCATCGAGATCAAGGTTCCCACGCTCGGCGAGAGCGTCACCACAGCCACCATCGGCCGCTGGCTGCGCAAGCCCGGCGATGCGGTCAAGGCGGACGAGCCCATTGTCGAGCTGGAAACCGACAAGGTCAGCGTCGAGGTCAATGCTCCGGCCGCGGGCGTTCTGGGCGCCGCAGCCGTGGCCGAAGGGGCCGAGGTCGAAGTGGGCTCTGTCCTGACGACCCTGGACGAGAAGGGCACGACCACCGCGACGCCCGCCGCCATCCCGGCCCCGACGCCCGAGGCACCCGCTTCCAAACCCGCCGCACCGAAGGCCGCACCGGCCGCCGAAGCCCCCGGCGAGACGGATTACGACGTGGTCGTCATCGGCGCCGGACCGGGCGGATATGTCTGCGCGATCCGCGCGGCGCAGCTTGGCTTCAAGGTGGCCTGCGTGGAAAAGCGCGCGACACTTGGCGGCACCTGCCTGAACGTCGGCTGCATCCCTTCCAAGGCGCTCCTGCAATCGTCCGAAAACTATCATGCCGTGACGCATGATTTCGCATCCCACGGCATCGGGATCGGGAATGTCTCGCTCGATCTGGCCCGTATGCAGGCGCGCAAGGGCGAAGTGGTCGACGCCAACGTCAAGGGCGTTGAGTTCCTGTTCAAGAAGAACAAGGTAACATGGCTCAAGGGTCTTGGCCGCATTGAGGGGCCCGGGCGCCTTACCGTCGACGGCAAGCCGGTCACGGCCAAACACATCGTGATCGCCAGCGGCTCGGACAGCGCGCCGCTGCCGGGTGTGGACGTGGATGAAAAGACGATCGTGACATCGACCGGCGCGCTGGAACTGTCGTCTGTCCCGAAGAAAATGGTCGTCATCGGCGGCGGGGTGATCGGGCTGGAACTGGGCAGCGTCTGGCATCGCCTCGGCGCCGAAGTCACCGTGATCGAATTCCTCGACCGCCTCGTCCCCGGCATCGACGGCGAAGTGGCCAAGCAGTTCCAGCGTGTGCTGAGCCGCCAGGGCCTGAAGATGAAGCTCGGCCACAAGGTGACCAAGGCTGAAAAGAGCGATAAGGGCGTGACCCTGACGGTCGAACCGGCCAAGGGCGGCACGGCCGAAACGATCGCGGCCGATATCGTGCTTCTGGCCATCGGCCGCGTCGCCGCCAGCGAGAAGATGGGACTGAAGGAAGCCGGGATCGAGCTCGACCCGCGAGGCCGGATCGTGACCGATGCCCATTACGCAACCAGCGTCCCGGGCATCTATGCGATTGGCGATGTGATCACCGGCCCGATGCTGGCCCACAAGGCCGAGGAAGAGGGCGTTGCGGTGGCCGAGCTTCTGGCCGGCCAGGCCGGGCACGTGAATTACGACGCGATCCCGTCGGTCGTCTACACATGGCCGGAAGTCGCCGCCGTTGGGCGCACCGAAGAGCAGCTGAAGGCCGATGGCGTCGGCTACAAGACCGGCAAGTTCCCCTTCACCGCCAATGGCCGTGCCCGCGCAATGGGCATGACAGACGGATTCGTGAAGGTGCTGGCCTGCGACACGACCGATCGGGTGCTGGGCGTGCACATCATAGGGCCGGGCGCGGGCGAACTGATCGCCGAGGCCACGATGGCGATCGAATTCGGGGCGTCGTCGGAAGACATCGCGCGTACCTGCCACGCCCATCCGACCCTGAGCGAGGCGGTCAAGGAAGCCGCGCTCGACGTCGAAAAGCGCGCCATTCATATCTGACCCCATGGCGCGGGGCGGCGTCCTGCCCGCACCCGCGCCACAGTCGCCATGGGGACGTGCGGCCGACGGCGCTCGGCCTCCCCCGCGAACACATCTGTTGCCAGTTCCCCCGGATTCGCCGAAGGTTACCATAAGGCCCGGTATTCATCGGCGGGGAGGATGTGAACGTGTTGAGCAATCGGTCGTGGACACAGACCCTCGGCGCCATCGGCATCGCCACATTGCCGTTCAGCACGCCCGCCTCTGCGTCCGACGTCATCGAACCTGCACCGGCCGCCGTTCTGCCGCCGCCGCTGCCGGCGACGGATCCGGAAAACCCGGCCATCATCATCCCGCCGCTGCCCGCCCTCAGCGACGCCGCCGCCCGTGCCGAGGCCGAGCGCCTGTCGGGGCTGATGCGCGCGAACGTCCCCTCTTTCTCGCAGTTTTCCCCCGACACCCGCGCACGTTTCATCACGCTGGCGCAGGCGCAGATCGCGCAGGCAGAAACGCCGATCGACCGCGCGCAGGTCATCATGGTCGTCGATCGCAATCCGCGCGTGCAGGCGGTCTGCTTCATTTTGGCGTTGCCGAAGGGCGCGTGGCAGGTCATCGGCGGCACTCATGTCTCCACCGGGCAGAGCGGCCGGAAGTTCTACTACATCACGCCCACGGGCGTGTTCGAGAACACGGTCGATCGCCTTGGCTATCGCGCCGAGGGCACGAAGAACGAAAACGGCATTCGCGGCATCGGCGCCAAGGGCATGCGCGTGTGGGACATGGGGTGGCAATGGGCCACCAAGGGGTGGCTGGACAGCGGCGAGCGCGGCGAGATCCGCCTCGAAATCCACGCGACAGACCCCGACTTTCTCGAACGCCGTCTGGGTCACCCCGCGTCCGAAGGGTGTATCCGCATCCCCGCCAAACTGAATGTGTTCCTCGACCACTACGGCATTCTCGATGCCGAATACGAACAGGCCGCCAGCTACGACATCCGCTTTCGCGCCCTGCTGCCCAAGGACCGCCAGCCGACGCCGATCGCGGGCGATCTGGTGGTGGTGGTCGACTCCGCCGGTGAGAAGAAAACTGCCTGATTGCACACAGCCGGGAAACGGCGACGTGGTTCTTTTCGACCACGCCAGGCTACGCACCCTCATCCCGTTTCTATTGGGGCGTCCTTACCAATCCTTCGTAGCGGACGCGTTGGAATACAAGGCTTGACCGGTATTCCCGGCATAAGCGAACATGTTTTTCGCCTAAAAAGACAGCGATGCGGGTATGGTGACAACCTGCGGTCTCCACGGAGACAGTCACGCTTGAGCGCATAAGCCCGCTCTTGGCCATGGCCGGACACGACGAGGATAGGCCTTGTCCGTGATCGGTCGTCGCTGCTCACACCGCGATCGCTCCGTGTCCGTTTTACCAACGGAAAGGCACGGCCATGAAGCTGAACCATATCAACCTTTACAGCCGCGATACAGACGCCGACCGGGCAATGTTCGAGCAGTATTTCGGCCTGCGCACTCTCGTCGTGCGTGGAACGAAGATGACCATCATGCAGGATGACGACGGGCTGGTACTGATCATCAACCACTTTGACAATAAGCTTGAGGGCTTCGACTATCCCGCACAGCTCGACATCCTGCACATCGGGTTCATCCAGATGTCTCGCGATGCCGTCGATGCTTTGTATCAGCGCCTGATTGGTGATGGCTGGAATGTACAACCCCCGCACGAAACACATGGCGCGTGGGCTTTCTATTTTCGGGCGAAGGGCGGCTACTTTATCGAAGTGACGACCTTGACGCCGGTTCGCCCCGAAGAAGCGTACGAGAACAAGCCACAGTAGTCTGTGGTGTGCCCGGCGGAGCTATCAGCCGGGCACACGCGTCGTTCGTGCTCCATAATCAGTAGATCAGGGTGCGGTCTGAGTGCGGGCCGTAAGCTTGTTTCCGTCCGGGTCACGAAGATAGGCGACGAATATTCCGTTTGGACGCTCAGTGGGTGGCGTTTCTATACTGGTGCCACCATGGCTGACACCGGCGTCGTGCCAGGCAAGAACATGGGCCGGACTGGCGGCGGCAATGCCGATGGTCCCCCCATTGGCAGCCGTTGCGGGCTGTCCGTTGATCGGCGTTGTGATCATCAGCCGGCTGCCTTCATGTGTATAAATCAGCCGACCTCTGGAATCGATTGCACCAGGAGCGCCACCTAACGCGGCAAATGTTGCGTTGTAGAATATTCGCGCCCGTTCGAGGTCATTGCTGCCAATCATCACATGGGTAAACATGTTTCTTCTCCTGCGCAGAGCACGAAAGGATGATGGACGGTAACAGATCCTGTTGAAAAGCAACGTCAGTCTTTGGACTCTGAGAATCGATATTCCGTTCACGCCACATCGCGACCCGATTGTCGACATCACGAAAAAGGCCCGCCCCCTGTCTGGGAGGCGGGCCTTTTCGTCGTATCGGGTGTCTACTGCGCGATCAGACGGAGTAATACATCTCGAACTCGACGGGGTGTGGTGTGT
>NZ_JABXXR010000173.1 GCF_013376175.1 Ameyamaea chiangmaiensis | reverse complement strand
CTGGCGCCGTCACGCCCCATCCCGGTCAGCAGCACGCCCATCACCGACGCGCCGAACCGCTCCACCGCCGAATGGAACAGCAGATCGGCCGACGGGCACGGACCCGGCCGGGCGCCCGGGGCGACCGGATCGATCCGTACGACACCCCCCGCCCCCAGACGCAGCTCCCCGTCCCCCGGCGCCACAAGGACAAGGCCCGGCCGGGGCATGTCGCCCGGCCGGGCCAGCCGGACGTCCAGCCCGACCAGCCCATCCAGCCAGGACGCGAACCCGTCGAGAAACGGCGCGCCCATATGCTGGACAAGCACGATCGGCAGCGGAAAGTCGGCGGGCAGAGCCCGCAGCACGCGCTCGAAGGCGGGCGGTCCGCCGGTGGACGCCGCCATCACCAGCAACCGCACCGGCCGTCCGCCAAGCGCGCAGGTCGGCCCCATCACGGCCGACGGCGGCGGCGCGAGACGACGGCGCACGACCGGCACCTGAGACATGATCGACAGCTGCGTGGTGAAGCCGCGCGCGAGATCGCCGGCCACGATGGCACTCAGGCGCGGCTTTTCGATCACGGTCAGCGCGCCGGAGCGCAGCGCCTCCATCGTCAGGCCGGCCTTGGCCGCCGTGCCGCCGCTCCAGGCGTCGCTAACGATCACGATGGGTGTCGGCTGCCGCGCCATGATCTCACGCGTGGCCACCAGCCCATCCATGCCGGGCAGGTGCACATCCATGGAAATCACGTCGGGCTTCAGACGTGGCAGGACCGCGAGTGCCTCCTCCGCGCTTTCGACCGCACCGGCCAGGCGCAGGCGCGGATCCTGCTCGATCAGGCGACACAGCAGCGTGCGGACGACCGCGGAGTCCTCGACCACCAGAACGCGCGCCGGAGGGGCGGCCAGTGCACCGCGCGTTCCGGTCGCACCCGGGCTGACGCCGGTCACAGAAGGGACTCCAGCGTGGCGATCAGTTCGCCCTGTTCGAACGCCTGCTTGGTAATGTACGCCCGCGCACCACCTTCGAGACCGCGCCGGATATCGTCCTCCTCATTGCGCGAGGTCATGATCACGACCGGGATCGCCGCCAGAGCCGGGTCGTCGCGTATCGCCGCCAGCAAGGCGAAGCCGTCCATGCGCGGCATCTCCACATCCGTGATCACGATGGTGATCGCACGCCCTTCGCGCCGGAGAATATCAAGTGCGTCGAGGCCGTCCGTCGCAACCCGCACATCATACCCGTGCGCCAGCAGGATCGTCTTCTCCAGAGTACGTGTGGTGATCGAATCGTCGACCACCAGCACGACGGGGCGTTCGGGCGCGACCATCCCCACATCCCCCAGGGGCGAACCCGCCGCGCCGCGCCACCGCGCCGCCTGATCCCAGCGCCGGACCAGCACCGCCGCATCGAGAACCAGAACCGGCCAGTCCTCCCGCACCCAGCCGAGATCGGGCGTCAGGTCGGTATCGAGGCCCGGTATCGCCGAATCCCCGACCACCATGTCGCGCACCTCACACGCGGCGTCGACCACCAGCGCGCGCGGCCCGCCCGTCTCCGTGCCCCGCAGACAGACCACGACCCGCATGGCACCCGGGGCCTTGTGCGCGTGCGGAGTCGTGGCGCCCAGAAAGGCGTCCAGCGGCAGGACGGGGACGAGACGCTCGGGCACGCCCTCGCTGCCCTCATCCCCCTCCAGACCCGGGACGGTCACCAGCGCACCCTCGGCCGTGTCGAAAAACGCGTCAGGCCCCAACCGCAACAGCCGTTCGACCGCACCGCCGTCCAGACCCAGCATCTGTCCACCCGCCTCGACCAGCAGGATCGTGCGGGCCCGCCGCGCCAACGGCACGGCGATGCTGACAGCCGTCCCCGGCGAGCACGGCCGCATGCGCACACTCCCGTGCAGGACACGGACGCTCTCAGCCACGATCGACAGGCCGAACCCGCGCCCGGCCAGTTCGTCGGCCTCGCCCCGTGTCGAAAAACCGGGTTCGAACACGCAGGCCAGAAGGCGCGTCTCGTCCGGCTGTTCGTCAGGGGCCAGCACGCCCTGCCGCACGCCCTGCCGCGCGATCGCCGCCAGATCGGGGCCGCGTCCGTCGTCGGCGACCTCGACGACCAGGCGGTTTCCAGCCAACCGCACCGACAGCGTGATCACCAGTTGCGCCGCCCGGCCCGCGCGGCGCGCGCTCGCCCATCGCTCCCCGCCATGCACGATGGCGTTGCGCAACAGCTGGATCACCGGATCGCGCAAGGCCTGCAACACGGGGCGATCGGCACGGACGTCCATCCCCGACAGCCGGACCACGATTCCGTCGGGCATCGCCTCGTCGATGCGGTGGCCGTCCTGCCGCAAGTAATCGCGCGCGATCTGGCGCGCCATCCCGGCCAGCCCGGAAAACACAGCACCCGCCTGCACCAAGGCAATCGACTGGATTTCCGAGCGCAGGTCCGCCAACGCGCGATCGATGCCCCCGCCGATATCGGCCCGCATGCCGTCAAGCGCGCGAAACCCGTCATGGATCGAGCGCACCGCCACTTCCTGTGCGCCAGCCGTCGATGGACTGTCGAACACCCGGTCCACGGCCGACCACAACGCATCGCGACGCTCGATCGCGGCGGCAAGGCGATGCATCCCAAGGATCAGGGCATCAAGCCGCGCGATCGGCACCTGCACGTAACCGCCCGCATCGGGTGTATCGTCGCCGTCCGCGCGGTGAGCAGGCCCGGGATCGGGGCGTGCCTCCATGGCGCCTTCCAGCGCATCCAGCCCTCGTTCGACGTGCTGCACGAACGCCGTATCGGGAACGCTGCCACCCGACAGCACGGACTGGAAATCGCTTTCCAGCCTGTGGGCGATCGCCTCGATCGGGCCATGGTCGACCGCCCGCGCCGCGCCCTTGAGGGAATGCAGGCGTCGGAACAGCTCCGACAGGGCTGTGCGCTCCAGCGTCGGGAGGGACAGCAGCGCGCGCGACGCCTGAAGGTGGTCGCGGAATTCGGCCTCGAAAACGGCCCGGAGTTCCTGAAGCAGCGCGTCCATGACCGGTCGTGTCAGGTGCGATAGCGGTCGGACAGCGCCAGAAGCTGCCGTGACAGACTGCCCAGATTGCTCGCCGAGCCGTCGAGGTTGCGCGTGCCGGTCGCCGTCTGCTGGCTGGCCTCGCGAATGCTCTGCAGGGCCGCCATCACCTGCTCGATCCCGATCTGCTGCTGGTTTGTCGAGGCCACGATCTGCTGGAAGGCGTGCACGCTGTCCTCGATCCCGCTCGCCAGACGCTCGATCGTGTGCGTGGCCAGATCGGTCTGCGTGCGTCCCTGCGCCACGCGCTTGACCGACTCCTCGGTCAGCATCACCGACGTGTTGATGCCGCGCTGGATGTCGCCCAGAATGACGCGCACGTTGCGCGTCGCGGCGCGCGACTGGTCGGCCAGGATCTTCATCTCCGCCGCGACGACGGCAAACGAGCGCCCGTTCTCGCCGGCAGCCGCCGCCTCGATCGCAGCATTGAGCGCCAGCAGGTGCGAACGCTCGGACAGGTCGTTCACCGTCGTAATGATCTCGCCGATCGCCTCGGTACGTTCGGACAGGTCGACAATGTTCTTGGCCACCGCCTCGCCGCCGGAATGAATGCCGCTCATCACCCGGGCGCTTTCGGCCACGGCCTCAAGCCCCTGGACGGACATGTTCACCGAAATCTGCGCCGCATCGATCAACTCGCGCGCCCGTCGGCTGACCTGCGCCCCGGAATGGGTAATCTCATCGACGGTCGCGGCAGTTTCCTGAACGGCAGCGAACTGCTCCTCGACACTGGCGGCCTGCTGCTGGGCCGAGGCGCGGATTTCGGCGATCGCGGCGTCCAGATCGCGAGTGACGCCACGGCTCTGGCGCGCGATCTCGCTCAGGCCCTCGATCATCCGGTTCAGCCCCTCGGACAGCCGACTGACCTCGTCGCGGATCGTCACCGACGAACGCCCCAGCGTCACGCGCTGCGACAGGTCGCCCTGGCCGGCCCGCTCCATCACCTGCATGATCAGCGCCAGCGGCGCAATGATCGACCGGCGGGTCCAGAACGTCACGGCCAGCGCGACCAGAACCGCGACGATCAGGCCCACGAACAACGAATGGCTGGAGAAATCATACATACGCGCGGCGTTCAGGCGCCCGGCCTGCACAGCCTCGGCCAGGGACGCCGTGACCTCGGAAATCAGCGCGTCGGTGCGGATTTCGGCATGGTCGAGTTCCTCGGCCCGCTCGCGCACCACATCGTCCCGCCCGGCCGTCATGGCGGCGAACATCTGCCGCGACAGGAGAGCCGTCTGCTCGAAACTGTCGAAGGTCTGGCCCAGCGTGCCGGCGATGTTGCGGAACATGGCGCGGCGCTGGTCGGCCGTGGTCACGTCTTCCGTGTTCGCCGCGTTCGACTGCGCCTGCCGAAGCCCCTGCTCGGTCGTACGCGCGTGCTCGTTCCACTGCGCGACGGCACTCTCCAGACCCGCCGCGTTCCCCGCATAGGCATGGCTCCAGTAGCGGGCCAGGATCTGCAGGCGCGACTGTGCGAGCGCGCCTTCGGTCGCGCGGATATGGTCAAGCTGATGATAGACGTCAAAATCCTGACTGACGATCTGCGACAGCTCGTCACGGACGGCGCGTATCTGGCCCAGTGCGTAGACGCCGATCGACACCATCAGCAGCACGCCGACCATGAAACCGAACAGCAGGCGATTGGCGATGGTCATGACTGGGTGTCCCGCGTGTCTGAAACAGGTGAAACGGCGGGTCCGAAGACCCGGGGCAAAAGAACGTCCGGCGCGATCAGCCGCATGATACGCCCGTCCGGCAGCCGCACCGTGCCCCCTGGCCCGGGTGCGGCGTCGACAGCCACGATATCGGCCACACGGCTGGCCAGAAGGGCGACCCGGGCGCCTTTCCAGGCCGGATCGGGCCGCAGAAGGATCTGCACACGCGGTTCGGCCAGACCCGGAAGGCCAAGCAGCGGTGCCGGGTCCAGCACCGTATACAACTCCGAGAGATAGCCGTGCATACCACGCACGATATCACCGCGCAGGCCCTGCCGCACGGGCATGGAGGTCCAGTGCGGCGCGCTGAGGCGCAGGACATGACGCGCCGGCAGGAGCAGCGCCTCGTTGTCGAACATGACGACGGTCATCAGCTCCGCGCTGCCGGTGGTCGACGATGCCGCGTCCCGCGCGGCAAGCAATGCTGTCCTCTCGCGCATAATGCGGTCGGCAAAACGGTCGAACAGCGCGTTCATGTCCATGACGGCGCGTGCCTCCCGCGGCGATCAGACCGGGGCACCGCCCCGCGCGTGGCCCTCCTGCCCATCAGGCGGTGCCTCCGTCCGCCCCGCGCACCGGCACCCCCAGCAGCACCAGCAGGCC
>NZ_JABXXR010000172.1 GCF_013376175.1 Ameyamaea chiangmaiensis | reverse complement strand
GTCGCGCCGACGACGCAGGCTCGTGAACGCGGCGGTCAGCCCGGCGAGCAGCGCCAGCACCGGCGCGCCCCACAACAGCAGCGTCGTCAGGGTAAAGGGGGGTCGAAGACGGATGAAGTTACCATAGCGCGCCACCATCCAGTCCATGATCTGTCGGTCGCTCTCGCCCGCGGCGACGTGGCGCCGCACGACATGGCGTAGATCGCGCGCCAGGTCGGCGCTGCTGTCCTCGATCGATTCGTTCTGACAGACGAGGCAGCGCAACTGCGCGCCGATGGCCTCGGCACGGGCTTCCTGCTTCGGGTCGGGCAGCATTTCCGACGGATCGTCAACCGCGTAGGCGGCCAGCGGCGCGCACACAAGCAGTGCTGCCAGACACAGACGCGCCTTCATGACGTCAACCGCTCCACCAGCGGCAGGATCGTGCCGTGGATCAGATCGTCGTTCAACGGTGCCGCGTTGTGCCAGCGGATAATGCCGCCCGGACCGATCACGAAGGTCTCGGGCACGCCGGAGATACCCCAGTCGAGCGCGGCCAGACCATCGCCGTCGGCGGCAATGCGCGCGTACGGGTTGCCGGCATGGGCCAGGAATCCGGCGGCGTTGGCGGGCTTGTCCTTGTAGGCGATGCCCCAGACGGGCACCTGCCGCCCCAGACCGATCAGGGCCGGCATTTCAGCGATGCAGGGGATGCACCACGACGCGAAGAAATTCACGATCACCGGCGTGCGCAGCTCACGCAGGTCGGACGCCGAAAATCCTCGCCCCGGCGCCTGGTCCGGCAACACGAAGTCCGGCACGGGGCGGTTGAGCACGGGCGCGTTGATGTTGTGTGGATCGAACGAGCCCTGTTCCATGCCGCCCAGCATTTTCCAGAACCCGACGCCCAGAACGGCGGCGCCGGCAAGCGGGGCGGCCATCAGAACGCGGCGGCGCGTGCGGGGCGTGTCTTCGGCCATCATGCCGCCTCCGCGACGGTCGTGCGTGCCCGACGGGGTGCGCCCACGCGTACCCGACGGTCTGACAGCGACAGCGCACCGCCGATCGCCATGACCAGCGCGCCCAGCCACATCCACGGCGCCAGCGGGTTGTAGTGCAGGCGCAGCACATACGTCGCCGCAGCGCCGCTGCCGTGACGGTCGCCCAGGACGCCATACAGATCCGACATCAGGTTGGTGTGGATCGACACCTCGGTCGTCGTCTGATGCTGACTGGCGAAGTCGCGCTTGGACGGTCGCAGCGTGGTGACAAGATGCCCGTGACGCCGCACGTCGATCGTCGCCACGATGGCCTGATAGTTCGGCCCCGGCTCGTCATGTACGTCGCGCAGGGTCCAGTCATAGCCCGCCAGATGCTCGGTCGTGCCGGTCTGCACCTCGACGATCCGGTGCTGGGCCTGCGACATCGCCGCCAGTCCCAGCACGCTGATCCCCGCCCCCGCATGCGCCAGCGCGGCGCCGAAAGCGGCGCGCGGCAGGAAGCGCGCGCGCGACAGGCTCTGCGCGGGCGACAGACGGAACAGGCCGATACGGTCGGTGATGTCGGTGATGCTGGCGGCGATGACCCAGACCGCGAAGCCCGTGGCGAGCACCGGCAGCACGCCGGACATGCTGAACGTCGCAACGGCGAACGCGATCAGGGAGGCGATCGCCGCCCACCACAGACGACGCAGGACCGGCCACAGGGCGGCGCGTTTCCACGGCGCCATCGGCCCGATCGCCATGAACGCGAACAGCGGGATGGCGAGCGGGGCGGCCGTCGCATCGAAGAACGGCTTGCCGACCGAGATCGTCTTGCCGAACAGCAGTGACATGAACGGCGGATACATCGTCCCCGTCACCACCACGGCGCAGATCGAGCACAGCAGGATGTTGTTGAGCACCAGCAGCCCCTCGCGCGAGACGGGGGCAAACAGGCCGCCTGCCGTCAACATCGGCGCGCGCACGGCGAACAGGGCCAGCGAACCGCCGATGACCAGAGCAAGCAGTGCGAGAATAAAGATGCCGCGTGCGGGATCATTGGCGAAGGCGTGGACGGAGTTCAGGATGCCCGACCGCACGAGGAACGTGCCGGACAGCGAGAACGAGAACGTCCCGATCGCCAGCAGCACGGTCCAGATCTTCAGCGCCTCGCGCTTCTCGACGACGATCGCGGAATGGACCAGCGCCGTGCCGGTCAGCCAGGGGATCAGCGACGCGTTCTCGACCGGGTCCCAGAACCAGTATCCGCCCCACCCCAACACGTAGTACGACCACCACGACCCCAGCGCGATGCCACAGGTCAGGAAACACCAGGCGGCGACGGCCCATGGGCGCACCCAGCGCCCCCAGGCGGCATCGACGCGCCCTTCGATCAGGGCCGCGATGGCAAAGGCAAACGGCACCGCGAAGCCGACATAGCCGGTGTAGAGAATGGGCGGATGAAACGCGAGGCCGGGATCCTGCAGCAGCGGGTTCATGCCCTGACCGTCCATCGGGGCTGGCCAGATGCGCTGGAACGGATTGGACGTCAGCAGGCAGAACAGCTGAAACCCGGCCGAGACACCGCCCAGAACCGCAATGACGCGCGCGCGCAGGGCCGACGGCAGGTTCCGCCCGAAGGCCGCGACCGCAGCGCCGCACAGGCCGAGGATCAGCGCCCACAGCAGCACCGAGCCTTCATGATTGCCCCACACGCCAGTGATTTTATACAGCAGCGGCTTGGCCACGGCGCTGTTGTCCGCCACGTTCTGGACGGAGAAATCGTCCGAGACGGCCGCCCCCACCAGACAGAGGAACGACGCGGCAAGCGCCACAAGCTGACCCACCGCCAGCGCGGGGGCCAAGGCCATCAGCCGCGCGTCGCGGCGCTGCGCCCCGATCAGCGGCAGGATCGCCTGCGCGCCCGCCAGACAGCACGCCAGCGCCAGGGCGAAGTTGCCCAGTTCGGGGCCGCCCATCTTTTCCGTCAGCATCAGCGACATCACTCGGCCTGTCCGTCCTTTGGTCCGCGGGCGGCGGCCAGATCGTGGCGCGCGTCCTTGACGGTCATAGTGTCCCAGCTGGCCGCGTCGGGGGCCTTGCCGTATTTCGGGTCCCACTTGCCGGACGCGCGCAGCGCCTCGGCGACCTCCTTGGGCATGTAGGTCTCGTCGTGCTTGGCCAGAACCTCGCTGGCGGTGAAGGCGCCGTTCGGGCCGACGGTGCCGACCGCCACCACGCTCTGCCCCTCGCGGAACAGGTCGGGCAGGATGCCGGCATAGCGCACGCGCACGGCGGCCTGGCCGTCGGTCACGTCGAACTGGGCGATGGGCGTCTCGCCCTCATGCGTGCGGGTGACGGAGCCCGCGACCACCATGCCGCCGAGGCGAATGGTACGGTCGGCCCCCGGCGGGTGCGCGCGCACCTGCGACGGGGCCATGAAGAACACGATGTTCGACGAAAAGGCGTTCAGGGTCAGGCCGGCCGCCGCACCAAGCCCCAGGACGCAGGCGCAGACCAGCCACAGACGACGCGACTTGCGGGTCATGCGTCCCCTCCGCCACGGGTACGGGCCGCCTCGACCGCGGCCAGACGGGTCCGGGCGCGGCGCAGGCGCAGGGTTGCGCCGATACCGAACCACAGCGCGACCATCGCGGCCAGTCCGTAGGCACCGGCGATGTAAGGCAGATGGGTCATGACGAGGCCCCTCCGCGTCGGGCGGACAGCAGGGCGCGGGCACGGCTTTCCATCACGGCCGCCCGCAGTCGCGCCACCACGATCGCCCCGAAGCCCAGCGTGAACCCCAGCGTGCAGATCAACAGGGGCCACAGCATGGTGGTGGACATGGTGGGCGCGCCGGTCAGGGTGATCGAATCCGGCTGGTGCAGCGTGTTCCACCACTGCACGGAGAACTTGATGATCGGCAGGTCGACCGCTCCCGCCAGTGCGAGGATGGCGGCGGCGCGATAGCCGCGCTGCGGTTCGTCGAACGCGCGGATCAGCGCGATATGACCGAGATACAGAAAGAACAGCACCAGTACCGACGTCAGGCGCGCGTCCCACACCCACCACGTGCCCCACATCGGCTTGCCCCACAGCGAACCGGTGGCCAGGCAGACGGCTGTGATGGCCGCGCCGACGGGGCCGATCTCGACAGCGGCGAGGTCGGCCAGAGGATGACGCCATACCAGCGACAGCACCGAACAGACGGCCAGCGCCATGTAGCCCGACGATGCCAGCCACGCGGCGGGCACATGCACGTACATGATGCGCACCGAGTCGCCCTGCTGCCAGTCCGCAGGCGACAGGAACAGCCCCCAGATCACGCCGATCAGCGTCAGCGCCAGCGCGGGCCATGTCAGCCAGGGCTGCAGCCGCGCGCCGAGCCGCAGGAAACGGCCGGGATTGGCGAAGCGATGAAACAGGCTGCCGGTGCGGGCGGCCAGGGTCTGGCTGGCGCTCAAGTGTGGTGGGCTCCGTAACGATCGGACGAAAAACTGGCGACGACATGTCGTGCGGCACCTGTCCGGGTGCTCGTCTGGCGCGACTTCCTACACTATCATGTCCGCTTCCGCACCTGTTCCGCGCGGGCAGGGGTGTTGTTTCCGCGTCGACCCTCGGAGAGTAGTTAAATGTTGTTCACGATCATCGGCACCGACAAGCCCGGCGCCCTCGAGACGCGACTGGCCACGCGCGAGCGTCATATTGCCTATCTCACCGCCTATCAGGAGCGCGTGGTGCATGGTGGGCCGATCCTGGACAGGGACGGTCGCCCGTGCGGGTCGCTGCTGATCGTCGACGTTCCCGACCGGGCGGCGGCGGAGGGTTTCGCGGCGGCCGATCCGTATGCCGAGGTCGGGCTGTTCGAAAGCGTGATCATTCGCGGGCACAGGGTCGTCTTCCGCGACGGCGCGATCGCGGAATGAGCGGGCCCGCACACTGGCTCGTCAAGTCCGAACCCGACGTGTTCTCGTGGGAGCAGCAGGTCCGGCATGGGGTCGAGCCATGGACCGGGGTGCGCAGCCATCAGGCGAAGAACAACCTCGCCGCCATGCGTCTCGGCGATCTCGCCTTTTTCTATCACTCCAATATCGGGCGCGAGATCGTCGGCATCGTCGAGGTGGTGCGTGAGGCCTACCCCGATCCCACAGTGGAGGCGGGCGAAAAGGGCGCATGGGTGTGTGTGGACGTGCGCGCGGTGGCGGCCCTGCCACGACCGGTAACGCTGGCCGCCATCAAGGCTGATCCGGCGCTGGCCGAACTTGCGCTGGTGCGGCAGTCGCGCCTGTCGGTCGTGCCGGTGTCGGACGCGCACTGGGCCTATCTGTGCGCAATGGGAGGCTATACCGCCCGGAACAGCACGTAGGCAGCCACCACAAAGATCATCCCGGCAAACAGTGTCGTCAGCAGGCCGCGTTGCGCGCCCAGTCGCGCGCCCAGCCGGAGGCCCGCGAC
>NZ_JABXXR010000171.1 GCF_013376175.1 Ameyamaea chiangmaiensis | reverse complement strand
AAGAAGGCAGGGAAACCATTGTCGCCGCGCGCGACGCCTTCGGCAAAGACATACTCACCGCCGTCCGGGCGCCGGCCGTCCAGCAAAGCATCGACGGCCTCGGCCATGCTGGCGTCCGAGGCCCCCAGAAGCTGTAGCGCGCGCGCCGGCGAACCCCGCGCGGGGCCGAGGATCGCCCGCGCCGCCGTATCGTCCACATCGTGCGCGCGCAAGGCCTGTATCATGGCGACGTCCGACAGGGGCTCGAGCTTCAGCAGGCGGCATCGGCTGCGGATCGTCGGCAGCAGCCGACCCGGCGCGTCGCAGGTCAGCAGCAGCAACGCGCGCGGCGGCGGCTCTTCCAGAATTTTCAGCAGCGCATTGGCCGCGTTCCGGTTCATGTGGTCCGCGCCGTCGATCACCACGACGCGCCAGCCGCCTTCGGCCGCCGTGCGGCGCAGGAAATCACCCGCCGGCCGGATGTCGTCGGCCACGATCTCGGTGCGCTGGCGCCCACGCTTTTCGTCGATCCCGCGCGCAATCATCAGAAGATCGGCGTGCGTCCCCGCGCTGACGCGCCGCCCGGCGGGCGATGCAGGGTCTTCGGCCTTCAACAGTATGCGGGCAAATTGGAGGGCAAGGCTGGCTTTGCCGATCCCCGGCGGCCCAGCCATAAGCCAGGCATGATGCAGACGCGCCGATGACAGGGCCGCGCGAAACGCCTCCGCCGCCGAATCGTGTCCGACCAGACCCGCCACTCCCACCCGATCAGACCCGGCGCGAGGCGAGCGCCCCGGCGACCGTCGCAAACACGGCCTCGGCCACGACATCGGGCGCGCCGGTGGCGTCTATACTGACGCACCGATGGGGATTACGGCGGCCAATGTCGCCAAACCCGCGTCGCACACGTTCATGGAAGGCCTCGGTGCTGGCCTCGAAGCGGTCGGTGCGGCCGCCGCGCGCGGCCAGCCGTTCAAGCGCGACCTCGCGCGGCACCTCCAGCATGAGGGTCAGATCCGGCGACCGCCCGATCTGATCCTGCAGGGCATTCACCAGACGAAGCATGTCCGGGTTTGCCTCGCCCCGTCCCCAGGCCTGATAGGCTTCGGTCGAGTCGGTGAAGCGATCGCACAGCACGATGTCGCCGCGCTCCAGCGCCGGACGAATAAGGGTGTCCACATGGTCGGCGCGCGCGGCGAACATCGCGAAGATCTCGGCGCGCAGGGACAGTTCGTGCCCGCTAAACAACAGGAACTCACGCAGGGCCTCGGCTCCGGGTGCACCGCCCGGCTCGCGCGTTACCACGACCCGGTGACCTTGCTGGCGGAGCCTTTCTGCCAGAAGACGGGTCTGCGTGGATTTCCCCGCGCCCTCGCCGCCCTCGAATGTCAGAAAGAACCCCGTCACGCGTCTCAGTCCTGCGCCGTGCCGTGCAGCCCCAGACGCGCCGACGCCCGAGCGAACAGACCCAGCTTCTCAACACCGTGGGCGGCCACCAGAGGCATGCGGATATCGGTCATGCCGGGATTGGTGATCACCAGTTCGGCCAGCGGCGCCCCGGCCGCGATCGGTGCCGCCACCGGCGCCTGATAATCGAGTGCGAAATGCGTCCGGCTCTGCCAGCCATGCGGCAGGGTCAGCACGATGTCGCGCGTCGTCACGACGCCGACCGTGGCGCTGGCGCCCATCCAGACCGGCACGTGGTCGACCACGCGTCCACGCTCGACCAGCGTCACGTTCTCGAAATTCGCGAAGGCCCAGCCCAGCAGCCTCTCGCCTTCGTGCGCGCGGGCGTTCGAACTCGGCATGCCGTTGATGGCCATGACGATACGGTTGCCGTTGCGCAGCGAACTGGCGCACAGGCCGAACCCGCCCGCATCGGTGTGGCCGGTCTTCAGTCCGTCGGCCAGTCCCTTGTCGACCAGCACGTTCCGGTTGCCCTGCCGGATGTTGTTGAACCGGTACTCGGTCTCGGAAAAGAAATGATAATAGTCCGGGAAATCGCGCAGGATCGCGCACGCCAGCAACGCGACGTCGCGCGCGGACATATAATGCCCCTCGGCGGGCCAGCCCGTCGCGTTCATGAAATGCGTGTTGGTCAGGCCGAGCCGCTGTGCCTCGGTGTTCATCAGGTTGGCGAACTGCTCTTCCGAACCGGAAATGCCTTCGGCCAGCACGATGCAGGCATCGTTGCCGGACTGGATGACCATGCCCTGGATCAGGTCCTGCACCGCCACGGCCTGTCCCAGCGGCACGAACATTTTCGAGCCCTGCATGCGCCATGCCTTCTCACTGACCGGCAACTGCTGGTCGAGGTGAAGACGGCCGGATTTCAGCATGGAAAAGGTGATGTAGGCCGTCATCATCTTGGTCAGCGACGACGGCGGCATGCGCTCGTCAGGCGCTTTTTCCATAAGCACCGCGCCGGTGGTGAAGTCGATGATGCAGGCCCAGCGCGCCAGCGTATCCACCGGGCCGATCGGCGTGTTCGCCGGGGACGACATCGCCGCGCCATCGGCACCGGTCGTGTCGCCGTCCTCGTCTCCGCCAGCCGCATGCGGCTTGTGCGCTGCGCCGGTGGCCGCGCGATGACGATGCGGCGCCGCCAGGGCGGATGCCCCGGGCAGCAGGCCGGACAGACCGGCAGCCGCGCCGGCGAGAAGGGTTCTACGATTCGGCACGGTCAGTTCTGCTCCACCACGATGCGCGCTCCCGTTACTCCTTCGGCGAGGATCTGGTCCAGTGCCTTGTCAGCCCCGGCGACGTCCGCGAAGGGGCCTGCGCGGACATGCCATACCAGACCCCGCGGATCGGCACGATAATCGACGCGCGCACCGCACCGCCGCGCGACCGAGCCCGCATAGCGACGTTGGGAAAAGTCCCCCGCGTCCACCCATAGCGTGCCACCCGTCGCATACCCCTGTGCATAGGTTACGGGCAGATGATCGACCGCCAGATGCTCGGCCTGGGCGCTGTCGGGCAGGCGGGTCGGCGTGGTGGACGGTGCGCCGCCCAGCGTCTCGACACTAACCGCACCGACAGGGGCGGCCTGGATCGCCAGATGGCGCGCGTCCGGGCTTTGCTCGTTGATCTGGCGGCTGCGGGATTCGTCTTCCACGATCTCGACCCGCGCCGGGGCGTCGCCGATCCCCAGCGTTCGCGCGACGGTCGGCGTCACTGACAGGATCCGGCCCGGGTCGGCCGGCCCGCGATCGTTGAGGCGAATGGTTACCTGACGCCCATTGTCCAGATTGCGCACCGTCACGATCGACGGAAGCTGAAGCGTCTGATGCGCCCCGGCCATCGCCGACCGGTCATAATGTTCCCCGTCGGCGGTAATGTGCGCATCCGTGTCGCGGTCGACGACCGCCAGGCCGGTTGCCTGGTAGGCAAAATCCTCGCGCGGGTAGAACCACACGCCGCGTTCACCCCGCCAGCCGGAACCGACCGTGTAGTGCACCTGCTCAGGCGGCAGCGGCGGCGCGGGCTTGTGGCAGGATGCAAGGGCAGCGGTGACGCTCACCATCGCAGCGTAGCGGCCCAGTCTCACGCCACGGCACTCCCGAGCAGCCCCACGGCCAGCGCATAGAAATCCGAGGGGTTATAGCGGCGGATCACGTTGAAGTTGCGATAGACCATGAAGCTCTCGCCACCCGGGCCGTCGGGACGCAGCACCGCGCCGCTGACGTCCGGGCGGGAGAACGGGCGACCGTCGGCCCGCGTCACGCCCTGGGCCATCCAGGCGGACAGGGGTCGAACCTGCGTGCGGCCAAGCGTGGCCTGGGCAACGGTATCGGGGACGCGAACCGGCTGCCCCCAGGGCTCGGACGCCGACCAGCCACAGCGCGATAGGTAATTCGCAACGGACGCGAACACATCGGGCTCCGAGCGCCAGATATCGCGACGTCCGTCACCGTCCCCGTCAGCGGCATATTTCAGATAGGCGCTGGGCATGAACTGCGGCTGCCCCATCGCCCCGGCGTAGGAGCCCATCATCGCCTCGGGCGCGATATCGCCATGATCGAGGATCCGCAGGGCGTTCAGAAGTTCGCTGCGAAAGAAGGCGGACCGTCGACCGTCGAAACCCAGCGTCGCCAGCGCGTCCACGATCCGGAATGTGCCCATATGCGCGCCATAACCGGACTCGAGGCCCCATATCCCCACGATGATACGCGAATCCACGCCGTAGCGCGTGCCGATCTGGTCAAGCATTGCCTGACGCTGGGCGAACGCCGCCTTGCCGCCGCTGATCCGGGTCGGGCCAAGGACGCGGGCACGATACTGCGCCCAGGTCAGCGTGAATTCGGGTTGGTGCCGGTCGCGCTTGAGCACGTCCGGGTTCGGGACCGTCGTCAGCGACAGGGCGCGACTGACGATGCCGGCATTCAGGCCGAGACCAACCGCCTCGGCCCGCACACCGTCCAGAAACGCGGCATAGGTCTGCGCCCTAGGACGCGCAGGCGAAACAAACGGTGCGAGCGCGGACGCGGCCAACACCTGACGACGATGGATCATGATCGGGACCTGAGTTGTCGTCCGCCCCGTTCAGGGCGGACGTGGAGCCGTGTCGTGCGCCTGTGCGGCCCGACGCGTCACGGCTTGAGAGGACGCCCCTCGGCCGCGCCGTAGAAAATGAAGTGCAGGAACGGGTTGGCATGGACCGCCGCGACGTCGGGATTGGCGGCGACATAGTCGGCCGCGTTGAAATACGGGTTAGGATCCCGCATCTCGACATGGCCGTACGCCAGATAATGCGCCGCCGGATCCAGACCGGCGACATCCGGATAGGTCGCGCTGTACCAAACCGGGTCGAAGCGGAACATGGCCAGAGGCAGCGGGTCCGCCGCTACCGCTGGCTCCGGCACGCGTGCCGGAGCCTCCCGCGGAGGGGCGACCGCGTTGTGCGCGATCGTGTTGACTGGCGAACGTGGCGTCCGTGCCGCAGGACGGGGCATCGTGGTGCTCCGGGGGGGTGTGGTAGACGCGGCAGGACGACGGGCCATCGGGGGGTCCTCTTCAGAGATCGCTCCGAGTGTTAATAAAATTTCGCCCGTTCGCAAGGGGCGCCATACAGGGCCGCCCCACGGGTTTGGCGGCTGTGACGCTTCCGTGTCATACCGTTGCCCCTATTTTCGCCACAGCGCACGGACCGCTCCCATTTCCACGTCTCCTCCTTCCTGCATCCCGGACGTGGACAGGCCATAGGCATGCCGGACTTCACCACCATGCTGGCCCATGCCGGGCACGTGCCGTGGCTGCAGGCGCTGGCCATCGTGATCGGCACGTTCATCCTCGAGGACGCGGCAACGGTGCTGACCGGCATGGCAGTCCAGGCCGGCAGCGTCGCGCTGGCCACCGCCCTACCCGCGCTCTACGCCGGAATCATACTGGGCGATATCGGCCTCTATGGGCTGGGTGCGGCGGCCGCGCGCTGGCCCGCGGCACGGCGCT
>NZ_JABXXR010000170.1 GCF_013376175.1 Ameyamaea chiangmaiensis | reverse complement strand
CGTCATGCACCACCTCGCCCGCACCGGACTGCTCGACCGCGTCCGCTTCCGACCCATGACACTCCCAGACACCTTCATCGACCACAACACGCCCGACGAACAATACAACCAAGCCGGCCTCAATGCCGCCCATATCGTCGCAACTGCTATGCAGGCCCTCGGGGTTTCAACGCTGAACGGATTGGCGCAAGCCTGAACTCCGCCGGGTCGTGATGGACGCTGAACAGAAGAAAGCCTGATGATGAAATCCGCTCTGCTGACAGTCTGTGCCCCCCTGATGCTTGGTGTGCCGCTCGCCCTGACGGCGATTCCTCCGGCCCATGCCCAGTCGGCCGCCGCCGCCAGCGGTCCGGCCGCGCCGATCGGCGATCTCTATGCGGCGCTGAAGACGATCCAGGCGCCGGGCGGAGGGTCGGCCGAGAGCCGCGCCAGCGCGCTCGCCCCCACGATCGACAAGGTGTTCGATCTCGAAGCGATCCTGCACAAGGTCGTCGGCCTGAAGTATGACGGCTTCACCACCGAGCAGAAGCAGGCGCTGCTCGCGGCCTTCCGCAACTATACGATCGCAGCCTACGTCGACAGCTTCAAGCCGGGCGCCAACGTGCAGTTCGCCGTCGATCCGGCCGTTCGCGCCGCCCCCGGCGGCACCGGGCAACTGGTCACGACGCATATCGGCGGCACGGACAACCCCACCGGGACCGAAATCGACTATCCAATGGAGCAGGCCTCCGGCGGCTGGCGCGTGACCGACGTCCTGCTGCAGGGCCACATCAGCCAGGCCGCCGCCCAGCGGGCCGAGTTCCGTTCGTCGCTGAGCGCCGGTGGCGTGGAAGGCTTGACCGCGGCGCTGCAGGCAAAGGCAAAAAAATTCTTGGGCGAGTGATTTTTACGCTAAAAGCCGCTACCGCCATCACAGGGTTGTCCTGAGCAGGATCATGTCGTCGTTTTTCTCCCTTGCCGCGCTGAGTGACCTGACCGCCGTCATCGCGGCGGCCGGGTGCGTACAGACGGTTCTGGGATCGACGCTGCTGGCGCGGTTCATGCGGCGAAGCGCCCGTGTGGTCCCCGTCCACCAGCCAACCCCGGTGACGATCCTCAAGCCGTTGCATGGCGACGAACCCCTGCTGGAACAGGCGCTCGAGAGCTTCTGCACCCTCGATTACCCGGACTATCAGGTGGTATTCGGTGTGCAGAGCGCGTCCGACCCCGCGATCGCGGTGATCCGCCGCCTGCAGGGGCGCCACCCCACGCGGGCCCTCGATCTGGTCATCGACCCGACCGAGCACGGGACGAACCGCAAGATCGGCAACCTGATGAATATGATGCGCGTCGCACGCCACGACACGCTGGTCATCTCCGACTCCGACATCCACGTCACGCCGACCTACCTCGACCACGTCCTCCATGCGCTGGAGCAACCCGGCGTCGGGCTTGTCACAACGCTTTATGCCGGGCTGCCCGCCAGCCCCAGCCTGGTGCGGGAGCTGTCCGCGTGCCAGATCAACCACAATTTCCTCCCCGGGGTGATGCTGTCGCGCTATCTGGGACGGCAGGACTGTCTCGGGGCGACCATGGCCCTCCGCCGCGATGTGCTGGAGCGCGTGGGAGGTCTGCGCGCGCTCGTGCCGCACATCGCCGATGATGCGATGCTGGGCCGTCTGGTCCGTGCGCTGGGCCTGTCGATCGCCATTGCGCCCTGCATGACCTGGACCACGATCGGCGAGCCCGACCTTGGCGCCCTGCTGGCGCATGAGTTGCGCTGGGGCCGGACGGTCAAGACGCTGGAGCCGCTGGGCTATGCGTCCTCGTCCATCCAGTTGCCGCTCTTCTGGGCGGGTGTAACGCTGGCCTGCGCGCCCCACGCGCCCTGGAGCGTGTGGTTTTTTGCCGCGATCTGGCTGGTACGCGCCGCCTGCGCCTTCGCCAGCGACCGTCTCCTGGGCCAGCGCCAGCTTTATCCCCTTCTGCTTCTGCCGCTTCGCGACTGGCTGTCTGCCGCGATCATGGTGGGCAGCGCCAGCGGAACGCGCGTTGCATGGCGCGGACGAACGATGCATCTTGCGCCCCATACCGCCGTCGGCGCGCGCGGACATTCCATCGTGCCGGGGGACTGACCCCCGCGCCTGGAACCCCGTCGCCGATTGCCTTTGTTCAAGACTTACCCATATGCGGTCCATGGCTGTGCCCATTGAGTCGCAAGGATCGATCCCGAGATGATGAGAACCCTCTTCCTCCAGCCCCCTTCCTTCGATGGCTTCGACGGCGGCGCTGGTTCACGCTATCAGGCGAAGCGCGAGATCAAGTCGTTCTGGTATCCGACCTGGCTGGCGCAGCCCGCGGCCCTCGTCCCCGGCTCGCGCCTGATCGACGCGCCGCCCGCCCGCATGGGCATGGAGCCGATCCTGGAGGACGTGAAGAACCGCGACCTGGTCATCATGCACACCTCGACCCCGTCCTTCGGTTCGGACGTGAAGGTCGCGCAGATGCTCAAGGACGCCAATCCGGCGATCAAGATCGGCATGGTGGGCGCCAAGGTCGCCGTGCAGCCCGAGGAGAGCCTGCTCAAGGGTGCGCCGATCGATTTCGTCGCCCGTAACGAGTTCGACTTTACGATCAAGGAGATCGCCGAGGGCCGCCCTTGGTCAGAGGTTGACGGCATCAGCTACCGCACCGAAGCCGGCGAAATCGTCCATAACCGCGATCGCGCGATGATCGAAAACATGGACAGCCTGCCCTTCGTGACCGAGGTCTACAAGCGCGACCTCAGGATCGAGGACTATTTCATCGGCTATCTGATGCACCCCTACATCTCGATCTACACGGGTCGCGGATGCAAATCGCGGTGCACCTTCTGCCTGTGGCCGCAGACGGTGGGCGGCCATCACTACCGCACGCGCAGCCCCGAGCATGTGGCGGCGGAAATCAAGCTGGCGAAGCAGTATTTCCCGCAGGTGAAGGAGTTCTTCTTCGACGACGACACCTTCACCGACGACCTGCCGCGCGCTGAGGCCATCGCGAAGGAGCTGGGCAAGCTGGGCGTGACGTGGTCGTGTAATGCGAAGGCGAATGTGCCCCGCAAGACGCTCGAGGTGCTCAAGGCCAACGGCCTGCGCCTGCTGCTGGTGGGCTACGAAAGCGGCAACCAGCAGATCCTGCACAACATCAAGAAGGGCATGCGCGTCGAGACGGCCCGCGAGTTCACGAAGAACTGCCACGAGCTCGGGATCAAGATCCACGGCACCTTCATCCTCGGCCTGCCGGGTGAGACGAAGGAGACCATCCAGGAGACGATCCGCTTCGCGCGGGAGATCAATCCGCACACGCTTCAGGTCTCGCTCGCGGCACCCTATCCCGGCACGTTCCTGCACAAACAGGCGACCGAAAACGGCTGGCTGGACGAGAGCAACGCCGAACTGATCGACGAAAACGGCGTGCAGATCGCGCCGCTGCACTACCCGCATCTGTCGCACACGGAAATCTTCCAGAGCGTGGAGGAGTTTTACCGCAAGTTCTACTTCCGCGCCCCGAAGATCGCCGCGATCGTCAACGAGATGGTGCGCAGCCCGCAGATGATGAAGCGCCGTCTGCGCGAGGGCGTGGAGTTCTTCCAGTTCCTTCGCGATCGCCGCGTGGCCTGATCACGCTTCGTCCGGCCGGGGCATGATCCTGGCCGGACCCGATGCGCAACGACATCACATGAAACAGGTCATCGTCTCCGCCGACGATTTCGGCATGTGCCCCGAAGTGAACGAGGCGATCGAGATCGCCCATCGGGACGGACTTCTCTCGACGGCGAGCCTGATGGTCGCCGGCGACGCCGTCGAGGACGCCGTCGCGCGTGCACGGCGCCTGCCGAACCTGCGCGTCGGACTGCATCTGGTGGTGATCGAGGGCCCGGCGGTGCTGCCGCCGGAGCAGATCCCCGATCTCGTCGGCCCCGATGGGCGCTTTCCCTCCGACCAGCTCGGTCTAGGGGTCAATTACTTCTTCCGCCCGTCGGTCCGGCGTCAGCTGGCAGCGGAGATCGGGGCGCAGTTCGAGGCCTTTGCCCGCACAGGCCTGAAGCTCGACCATGCCAATGCGCACAAGCACATGCATCTGCATCCGACGGTCGGGCGCCTGATGATCCGGATCGGCCGGACATATGGCCTGCGGGCGGTGCGCGTGCCGCTGGAGCCACCCGGCCCACTGCAATCCGCCGGCACGTTTACGGACACGCTGGGCGACGATGCGCTTCGGCGGTGGACGGCGGTGCTGCGCCATCAGGCGCACCGGGCCGGCATGCTGACCAACGATGCCTGCTTCGGCATTGCGTGGAGCGGCCACATGACGACCGAGCGTGTCGCCGCACTGGCGGCGCATCTGCCCGAGGGTCTGTCGGAAATCTATTTCCATCCCGCCACGCGGCACACGCCGTATCTGCGTGCCCTGATGCCGGATTATGAACCGGAGGCGGAACTGGCCGCGCTGCTCAGCCCGGGCTTTGCCCAAGGGCTCCGGGACAGCCGAGCGTCCCTCGTCCGGTGGACGGGCTGAAAGCCCTGACCTCCGGATTGAAGACGGGGCGTCGTTGCGCCCCGTCGTGTCGAATCCTCAGAGGCTGCTCTTCACCCAGTCCTTCAACTGGCTCTTGGGCAGGGCACCGACCTTCGTCGCGGCGGGCTTGCCGTCCTTGAACAGGATCAGGGTCGGAATGCCGCGCACGGCATAGTTGTTCGGGGTCAGCGGGTTGTCGTCGATGTTGACCTTGGCGACCTTCACCTGTCCCTTGAATTCCGCCCCGATTTCCTCGAGCGCCGGGGCGATCATCTTGCACGGACCACACCACTCGGCCCAGAAATCGACCAGAACCGGTCCTTCGGCCTTCAGAACATCGGTCTCGAACGTGTCGTCGCTGACCGCGACAGTGTTTTCGCTCATGGAATTCTCCTTCATTCAACGACGGACATAATCATCCCGTCAGCGGGATCAAGCCCGGGAGCGTACGGCTCCAGCAGCGACTCGGGCAAGAATGAGACCGCGCCGGTCTCGGTCCACACCAGCGTGCAATGGATTGCGCGGTCCGGATAGAGATTTTTCAAAAGCGCCCGGTATGCGGCCATCTGCCGCAGATAGGCGACAGGGGTGCGCGCGACGGTGTCCGGCGGCAGGCGATTGGTCTTGTAATCGCACAGCCAGATCGCCTCCGGCAGGACCGCCATACGGTCCACCTGCCCCACGATCACACGGCCACCGACGATACCGACCACTTGCTGCTCGGGCCGGCCACCGGGCCCGAACAACGGCGCAAGGGACGGATGCTCCAGCACGGCCAGGATCTGCCAGGTCAGGGCCGCTACCTCGTCCGCGCCAAGGCCGGCACGCGACAGGAACAGCGCCGCCCGGCCGCCGCGTTCGGCGTCTGGCAACTCGGGCACGGTCTGCAAGAGGGCATGGACCAG
>NZ_JABXXR010000169.1 GCF_013376175.1 Ameyamaea chiangmaiensis | reverse complement strand
CCTGCCCTCGGGCTTGCTTCCATCGGGCGGCACGGACATGGCACGCCCCGGCAAGACGCCGGCTGCGGGACGGACGACGGCGGACAGCGCACGCCTGGACGAGGGCACCAACCCGGCGGACGGGACCACTCCGGCCAGTCCGCCGGGTATTGCGTCCCCTTTTCCGGCCACCCCCGTCCGAACGCCATCGCCACACCGCGACGAGCGGGACGAGGCCGGAGCGAGCGACGACGGAGCGGCCGAGGCCGGGTCCCCATCGGACGCCGTTCTTTTCGAGCCGGAAACGATGCCCGCGAACCCCGACCGGACGCAGAACGCCGCGACCATGCCCGCGACGCCGGTCGATCCGGGACAGACCCCTTCGACCACGCAGCTTGCGCCGAACCCGATCCTCACCGTGCACCAGACGCATGCCACCACCAGCACGATGACGCTTGCGCTACAGGACACGGCGCATGGGGTCCTGCATCTTCAGATCGACACCAGCGACGGCGATACGACGCGAATCAGGATCGAATCATCGGACCAGCAGATGCTTCATGACCTGCGTCACGATCACGCAGAGCTCTCGGCCCTGATCGGCCTGAGTGGCGCGGACGCCACACCACAAAAGGTGTCGTTCGAGTTCGCGCCAACACCCGATGCCCCGCCGTCGGGCTTCGGGCAGGGTCCCTCGGGGCAGGGCGGCTATGGACACCCACAGGACCATCCGGCCAGCGGCGGCGGCACACCCAACCTGTCGGGCCCCGGCCCCGCATCCGCGCGGAGCAATGCCTCGGGCACCACGCCGGACATCCGCGCCGGCCGCTCGTGGGCCCTGGGCACGCTGAACATCACGGCGTGACGGACGCGGGACGCGCTGGGCCCCGCCATGCCACGCCCGCGAGCCCCTTACGAGTCGTAGGTCAGGAGGGTGTGCACCGGCACGTCCAGACGCGACCGGCCGCCAAGGAACGACAGCTCGATCACCATGGACGCCCCCACGACTTCGGCCCCAACCTTGCGCAGCAGCGAAATCGACGCGGCCAGGGTGCCCCCGGTCGCCAGAAGGTCGTCCACGACCACGACGCGCTGGCCCGGCTTGATGGCGTCCGCCTGGATCTGAAGGCTGTCGGACCCGTATTCGAGGTCGTAGTTCAGCGTCACCGTCTCGCCCGGCAGTTTGCCCGGCTTGCGCAGCATCACGAGGCCCAGCCCCAGACGCGTCGCCAGCGGAGCGGCCATCAGAAAGCCGCGCGACTCGATTCCGGCCAGAATATCGGGCTGCCACGCGGCGACGGCACGCGCGATGCGCGCGGTCGCGATCTGCCACGCATCGGCGTCCCGCAGCAGCGTCGAGATGTCGTAGAACAGGATGCCGGGCTTGGGGAAATCGGGGATGCCGCGAATATAGCGCTTCAGGTCGAGAGCGGGGTTGTCCATGGAGCCGGACCGTTCCTTGTCTTCATGTCCCCCCGGACGGGACCACGGTCAGGCATGCCTGCGGGCCGGGGGCGCGACAGGCTTTAGCCGCATCGCCTCCGTCCGGGCAAGCCGTGCCGTGGCCGGCCTAGCGGCCCGGCAACGCCTGCGTCACCGCGTCCAGCAAGGCGCCCCGGCGGAACGGCTTGGCCAGAACCACCGAACCCGCCACACCCCGTGACGCGCCGATATCGGAATCGCCGGACATGTAGATCACCCCCAGAGCCGGGGCGTCCGCGCGCATCTGGCGGGCCAGCGTGAAGCCGTCGACGGGCGCGGGCAGGTTGATGTCGGTCAGCAGAAGATCGGGGTAGACGCCGCCGGCCGCCTCGCGCAGCGCGTCCGCGCCGCTTCCGGCGCTGACGATGTCATGCCCCGCCAGCGACAGAACGGTGACCACCACATCGCGCACGGCGGTGTCGTCCTCGACGACCAGAATACGCACCGGACGGTCCGCAGACGCGGTCGACAGGCTCATGATGCGTGCGCTCCCCGATAGAACCGGCCGGGCACCAGCCACCCGTCCACCGCAAGGATGAGGTGACGGCGGTACCGGTGCAACGGCTTTAGTGGCCCATCGGCATCACATCCTCAGCAGCCACGCCCGCACCTGCGGGAACCGCAGGCCGCAGCGCGGCCAGCATGGCCATGATGACGGCGCCCATCAACATCGTGCCGGCCATCGGCAACGGCGTGTGCGACGGCATGGACCCGATCATCCCGCCCGCGCCGGCACCAAGAACATACTGCAGCGTGCCGATGAAGGCCGCGGCACTTCCGGCCAGACGCGGGTGGTTGACCATCGCGCCCACCATCGCGTTGGGCCCGATGATGCCGGTGGGGGCCAGCGAGATCATCAGGGCCGCGATGATCAGCCACAGAAGGACGACCGGGATCGGGTGCGCGCCGCCACCGCCGCCGAGATGGCGCAGGGCTTCGCCGTCGGGGTGCATCCTGAACACGGCCTCGACCGACAGTCCGGTCAGGATCAGGGTGCCGACCACCGCCATGGCGATGGCGACGGTCAGCATCCGGTTCGCATCGACCCTTCCGACCAGCATGCCGTTGATCTGGGACGCGCCGATCATGCCGACGGCGAAGATGCCGAACATCATGCCGAAATGGGCCGGTGAGAAGCCGAAGACGTGAATGAACACGCTGGCCGCCGCCGACAGATAGGTGAACGAGAGAAAAGCCGAGAATCCGGCAATCATCGCGTTGGTGATGAACGCCCGGTCGCGCATCAGGAACACATAGCGGCTGAACAGCGCCATGGGCGAAAAGCTCTGCCGGAGATCATCGGACAACGTCTCGGGAAGCACGCGCCACAGGACCACGATGCACACCAGACCATAGACGCCCGACGCCCAGAAGATCGACCGCCAGGAGGTGAACTGCAGCACCAGGCCGCCGATGGTCGGCGCCAGGATGGGCACCACGCCCATCACCAGAACAAGCTGCGACATCATGCGCGCGGCCACGTTGCCGTGCGCGATGTCGCGCACACAGGCGCTGGGGATGACAAGGCTGGCCGAGGCACCGAGTGCCGCGATCAGACGAAAGGCCGAGAACACCCAGATATCGGACGCCATCGCGCATCCGAACGAGGCAATCGTATAGATCACGGTGCCGATCATCATCGGCCGCAGACGCCCGAACCGGTCCGACAGCGGCCCCATCGTCATCTGTCCGAACGCCAGACCCACGAACCAGACCGACAGGGTCATCTGGGCACCGCCCGCACTGGTGTGCAGCGACTGCTCCAGGTCCGGAAAGGCGGGCAGGTAGATGTCGGTCGAGACGGGCCCGACCGCCGTCAGAAAACCCAGCAGGAACGGTATCCAGCCGAAGACACGGCGGGTCGGACGCCCGACCTGTGGCGCCTCGGCCGTGATCGTGCCCGCGGTGCTCTCGAGGGCGTCTTGCGGAGGGGCCATGCAGCGGCGCTCCCAGAAGTCGGTGTCAGAAGGCAGAACGGGATTGGCGGCGGTCCCGTGACGGGACAGATCGGCCGCATCGGGGGGGCTGGCCCAAGGGCACAGCCCCGCGCGTCCGTGCAAGAGTGGACAGAGTGACGCCTTAACGCCGCGCCGTGCCAGAGGATGACCTCATAATAAATTTTTTATCCGCCGTGCGCGCCGCATCAGCAGCACGCCCAGCAGCGCCGACAGGGCAAACAGCACGGCCGCCAGTGCGATCCGCCATTCCTGCCCGAGCCTGACCCCGGTGCCGAGCACGACGAACACCGCGCCCTGCGGGGTGCTGCCCAGTAACGTGCCCACTGCGAACGGTGCAACCCCGATTCCGCTCAACCCCGCCCCGCAATTGACCAGCAAGGACGATCCCACCGGCAACAGGCGCAGCGACAGGATCGCCAGAAAGGGGCCCGACGCCAGCAACCCGTCCAGCCGCGCCATCGCGCCGCCGAACCGCCGCCGGGCCCAGTCCCGCGCCACCCAGCGGGCCCATCCGAACGCCGCGAGCGCGCCGACCATGGTCGCGGTCGTGGCCAGTGCGAGGCCCAGCCACGGGCCGAAGACGGCACCGGCGGCCAGACACAGGATCTGGCGCGGCAGCCCGAACGCGCAATACGCGCACCCCATCGCCAGTAGGACCAGCGCCCCCCTCCAGCCGCCACGCAGGGTGTGCGGATCGGCCAGCAGATGTTGCAGGGCGGGCATGCGCTGAAGCAGGAGGACCAGCAGCGCCAGCCCGGCCAGAAGCCCGATCGGCTGGCGCCACCGCGCCAGTGCGCCGCGCCCTTGGGGTCCGGAGGCCGAGGCTGTCATCTCCGCCGCGTATCATCGCCTTGCTCCCCGACGCAACCCCGGTCTACATCCCGCACATGAGCGCCTCCTCGTCGACTTTTACGCGTGGTGCGACCGATCCGGTCGTGTTGCGCAACCGCCGCCGCGTCTCGACGTGGCTGTTCGCGATCTGCGTCATGCTGCTGGGCATGATCGGTCTGGGCGGCTTCACGCGCCTGACCGGATCGGGCCTGTCCATCATGGACTGGCGCCCGGTGACGGGGATGATCCCGCCCTTGTCGCATGCGGAGTGGGTGCGCCAGTTCGAACTGTACAAGACCATCCCGCAATACCGCATTCTGCATGACGGCTTCGGTCTTGCCGGCTTCCAGAAGATCTTCTGGGCCGAGTGGACCCACCGCTTCTGGGGCCGGATGATCGGCTTCGTGCTGTTCATCCCTCTGGTCTGGTTCGCCGTGACGGGTGCGCTGTCGCGTGGCCTGATCGCGCGTCTGGTGCTGTTCTTCGTGCTGGGCGGCCTGCAGGGCGCGATCGGCTGGTTCATGGTCGCCTCCGGCTTCGACCCGGACAGCACGGCGGTCGAACCCGTGCGGCTGGTGCTGCATCTGTGTTTCGCACTGGTGCTCTATGTCGCCATTCTGTGGACGGCGCTGTCGGTGCGCACGCCGCAACCCACGTTCATCCCCGCCGTGGCCGGCGTGCTGCGTGTGCGGCGCGCGGTGCGGCTGGCCGCCGTGCTGCTGGCGACGACGATCGTCGCGGGCGGCTTTACGGCCGGCACGCATGCGGGATTTGCCTACAACACCTTTCCGCTGATGGAAGGGCGCGTCGTGCCCGCGCAATACGCTCAGCTTGAACCGTTCTGGCGTAACTGGTTCGAGAATATCGCGGCCGTGCAGTTCGACCACAGGCTCCTGGCCACGCTGACGGTTCTGACCATCGGCATGGCGCTGGTGATGGGTCTGCGCGAACCCAAACTCGGCCGGTCGGCCCAGGACGGCCTGATGATCATGGGCTGGGCCGTGCTGATCCAGTATGCACTGGGCGTCACGACCCTGTTGCTGGTGGTGCCCGTCTGGGCCGGCACAGTGCACCAGACCTTCGCCGCGATCCTGCTGGGCATTCTGGTGATGGTGCTGCACCGTCTGCGGGGCGTCGGGCGCCCCTGACGGTTCCGCGCTAGCGCTGTTCCGCCGTGCGCGCCGGCTCGCGCCCGGGCGTCC
>NZ_JABXXR010000168.1:0-2500 GCF_013376175.1 Ameyamaea chiangmaiensis | reverse complement strand
CTGTTTGCAGCGAGCTTAAGCCGTTAGGTGTAGGCGTAGCGAAAGCGAGTCTGAACAGGGCGTTCAGTTGCTGGCAGAAGACCCGAAACCGAGTGATCTAGCCATGGCCAGGCTGAAGGTGCGGTAACACGCACTGGAGGGCCGAACCCACGCCTGTTGAAAAAGTCGGGGATGAGCTGTGGCTAGGGGTGAAAGGCCAATCAAACTCGGAGATAGCTGGTTCTCCGCGAAATCTATTGAGGTAGATCGTCGCGTATTACCCCGGGGGGTAGAGCACTGGATGGGCTAGGGGGACCCAAAGTCTTACCAAACCTAACCAAACTCCGAATACCCGGAAGTATGAGCGCGGCAGACAGACGGTGGGTGCTAAGGTCCATCGTCGAGAGGGAAACAGCCCAGACCACCAGCTAAGGCCCCCAAATCGTGGCTAAGTGGGAAAGGATGTGGGGATTCCAAAACAACCAGGAGGTTGGCTTAGAAGCAGCCATCCTTTAAAGAAAGCGTAATAGCTCACTGGTCTAATAGAAACCCTGCGCCGAAAATGTAACGGGGCTCAAGCCACGTGCCGAAGCTGTGGGTGCACACATTGTGTGCGCGGTAGCGGAGCGTTCTGTAGGTCTGTGAAGGAGACGGGGTGACCCTCTCTGGAGATATCAGAAGTGCGAATGCTGACATGAGTAGCGATAAACAGTGCGAGAAACACTGTCGCCGAAAGTCCAAGGGTTCCTGCGCAAGGTTAATCCACGCAGGGTGAGCCGGCCCCTAAGGCGAGGGCGAAAGCCGTAGTCGATGGAAACCAGGTGAATATTCCTGGGCCTGCCAGAAGTGACGAATGGAACATGTTGTCGGGTCTTATCGGATTGATCCGGCTTTTTGACCATTCCAGGAAATAGCTCTGGCATATAGACCGTACCCTAAACCGACACAGGTGGACTGGTAGAGCATACCAAGGCGCTTGAGAGAACTATGCTGAAGGAACTAGGCAAATTGCTCGTGTAACTTCGGGATAAACGAGACCCATCGTTGGGCAACCATCGGTGGGTGGCACAGACCAGGGGGTAGCGACTGTTTAGTAAAAACACAGGGCTGTGCGAAGTCGAGAGACGACGTATACGGCCTGACGCCTGCCCGGTGCCGGAAGGTTAAGAGGAGGTGTGCAAGCACTGAATTGAAGCCCCGGTAAACGGCGGCCGTAACTATAACGGTCCTAAGGTAGCGAAATTCCTTGTCGGGTAAGTTCCGACCTGCACGAATGGCGTAACGACTTCCCCGCTGTCTCCAGCATAGGCTCAGCGAAATTGAATTCCCCGTGAAGATGCGGGGTACCCGCGGTCAGACGGAAAGACCCTATGAACCTTTACTGCAGCTTTGCAGTGGCATCAGAGGAATTCTGTGTAGGATAGGTGGGAGGCTATGAACCCGGGGCGCCAGTTCCGGTGGAGCCATCCTTGAAATACCACCCTGAATTTCTTTGATGTCTAACCGAGACCAGTAAGCCTGGTCCGGGACCCTGCATGGTGGGCAGTTTGACTGGGGCGGTCGCCTCCCAAAGTGTAACGGAGGCGCGCGATGGTGGGCTCAAGTCGGTCGGACATCGACTGTTGAGTGCAATGGCATAAGCCCGCCTGACTGCGAGAGTGACAGCTCGAGCAGAGACGAAAGTCGGCCATAGTGATCCGGTGGTCCCGCGTGGAAGGGCCATCGCTCAACGGATAAAAGGTACTCTAGGGATAACAGGCTGATCTCCCCCAAGAGTCCACATCGACGGGGAGGTTTGGCACCTCGATGTCGGCTCATCACATCCTGGGGCTGGAGCAGGTCCCAAGGGTTCGGCTGTTCGCCGATTAAAGTGGTACGTGAGCTGGGTTTAGAACGTCGTGAGACAGTTCGGTCCCTATCTGCCGTGGGTGTTGGAGACTTGAGAGGATTTGTCCCTAGTACGAGAGGACCGGGATGAACATACCTCTGGTGCACCGGTTGTCACGCCAGTGGCACAGCCGGGTAGCTAAGTATGGACGGGATAACCGCTGAAAGCATCTAAGCGGGAAACCCACCTCAAAACTAGGTCTCCCCAAGGGCCGTGATAGACCATCACGTCAATAGGCCAGGTGTGAAAGCGCGGTAACGCGTGCAGCTAACTGGTCCTAATCGCCCAATAGGCTCAATTACAGCCACCTAGCGTGGCACACACATGCACAGTAATCATCCACACCTCACACTCATAACAATACGCACCAACCAAAACACACTCACTCAGTGAGTGGGTTCGACGACCTGGTGGCTCTGGCGGGGATTGCCCCACCCGATCCCATCCCGAACTCGGACGTGAAAAGCCCCAGCGCCTATGATACTGCATCTTAAGATGCGGGAAAGTCGGTCGCCGCCAGGTCTTCAAACCCACTCATACTACACACAATCACCCCCGCGGGGTGGAGCAGCCCGGTAGCTCGTCAGGCTCATAACCTGAAGGTCACAGGTTCAAATCCTGTCCCCGCAACCA
>NZ_JABXXR010000167.1 GCF_013376175.1 Ameyamaea chiangmaiensis | reverse complement strand
CTGCCGTGGGGGCGGCGACGGTCATGGGCTTGCGGGCCGGGGCGACTGCCTTGTGACGCGGTTCGGCCGCCGCCGCCAGAAGGGGCAGCTGCGCCAGCAGAACCATGCCCGCCGTGGCCAGAGCCGTGCGACCACGATAGGTCCGGCGCCCGGCGGGATCGAGCAGAACGCGCGCCTTTTTGTCCAGATGGTCCATGTCGTTCACGCGTCGTCCCCCTCAACTACCGTCCGATTTCCGTTTCGAAACGATAACGGTGTGGTCCGCCATCACGAAGCACAAAGCATGGGACACCCTGTAACGAAAAACGCAACACCCGTTAAAGTCCGATCCGGCCCTGCTCCTCGAGGAACTGGCGCAGGGCCTTGTGCAGCGCGCGCGCCGCGAACGGCATCCCCCGGCCCGGCACCACGCACAGATCGATCGACGTCTCGATGGCCGCCCCGCGCGACAGGGGGACCGCGACCAGCTGCCCGTTGGCGATCTCGCGCCGGCAGCAGATCGGCGGCAACACCAGCGCCGCGATCCCGCGTATCGCCAGTTCCTTCTGCGCGACGAGCGATCCGGTGACGAACACCGGATCGAGCGTCGTCCTTGCCTCGGCCGCGGCGCGATCAAGCCTGCGGCGCACGCCGTAGGTCTCGTCGGGCAGCGCCAGCGCATGGCGCGTCAACGCCGCCATGGACACCGGACCACCGCCGACCAGCGGGTGATCCGCGCCCACGATGACCGCGTGATCCACGGCACATCCCCATTGCACGAACCCGCGCGCCGTCTCCGGTGTGAAGATGCTGACGCCCAGATCGGCGGCGAAATCCGTCAGGGCCGTGAACAGGTCGCTGACGCGACTTTCGCGGATATGAAACCTGATGCCAGGATAGCGCTGATGCAGTGCCGTGACGACGGGCACCAGGAACTCCGCCAGCATCGCGCCCCCGGCCTGCACCGTCACCGTGCCCCGCTGGAGTCCACGCAGATCGTCGAGCAGCGCCCGTGTCGCCCGCAGATCGTTCACCAGTCCCGGCGCCCGGCGCGCGAGAATTGCGCCCGCTTCGGACAGACGCATGCCGCTGGCGTTCCGGTCGATCAGTTCGGCGTTGAAGTAATGTTCCAGCGCGTCGATCTGCCGCGAAAGCGCCGTGGGGGTCATGCCAAGCTTCTGCGCGGCCTGCCGCAGCGACGCGCTGGCCGCCACCACCACGAACAGGTCCAGCGCCTTGACGTTCATACCCACCTCTGTCGGACCGCGCACGAGCGACCATGGCCGCACCGGATCGCGCAGTTCAGCCCAGCGCCGGTCGTCGCGCAAGTTCGATGCGTTTTCGAAACACCCGTGTCTGCTTGCAAAACGGCACGAACCCGCCAATACAGGAAACCCGGCCCAAGGCCACCGCCCGCGATTTCCGCCTCCAGAGCAGGAGCCACCGTGCACCCGACGGCCGCCACCCGCCGACAGATCCTGGGCCTCGGCGCCCTCGCCGCTACGACGGCCTGCGCGCCGCGCGCCACTACACCGATCGCCCGTTTCACCGCTGTGGACGATACTCTGGCCGGTGCGATCGCCGCCGGTCGCACGCCCGGCGGCGTGGTCGTGATCGGCCATGGCGGCACACCCGTTCACGCCTGTGCTCTGGGGCAACAGGCGCTTGTGCCGCAGAGCGAGCCGATGCGCCTGACGACGCGGTTCGACATGGCATCCCTCACCAAGCCGACCGTAACCGCGCCCTGTCTTATGCAGTTCTGGGAGCGCGGGGCCTTCGTGCTGGACGATCCGGTGGCGCGATTCCTGCCCGCGTTCGGCGGCCAAGGCAAAGCCGGCATCACCATTCGCCACGTGCTGACCCACTATTCCGGCCTGCCGCCGGACCTGCCGCTGGACACACCCTGGTCGGGCAAGCCGGAGGCGGTGCGACTGGCCATGGCATCGCCGCTGATCGCGTCGCCCGGCGCGCGTTTCATCTATAGCGACATCAACTTCATCGTCGCGGGCCTGCTGGTCGAGCATTTTTCCGGCACGACGCTCGACGCCTACGCGGGCAAGGCGCTTTTCGCCCCACTCGGCCTGCGCGACAGCCTCTTCCAGCCGCCGCCTGCCCTGCGACCGGAGATCGCGCCGACCCAGTTCGACGACCATGGCACGCTGCTGCGCGGCGTCGTGCACGACCCGACTGCACGCCGCATGGGCGGTGTCGCGGGCCACGCCGGTCTGTTTTCCGACGCCCATGACATGAGCGTCTATGCCCAGAGCCTGCTCGACCGGCGCTCCGGTCGACCCAGCGCCTATCCGCTGAAGCCGCAGACGCTGGTCCTGATGACCACGCCGCAGCAGCCCGCCGGGCGGGGCGACCTGCGCGGGCTTGGCTGGGACATCGCGACCCATTATTCATCGCCGCGCGGCGACCGGTTCGGCCCGGGGTCCTTCGGGCACACCGGCTTTACCGGCACGTCGCTCTGGCTGGACCCGGCCAGCGACAGCTATGTGTTGATCCTGACCAACCGCGTTCATCCCGACGGCAAGGGGAACGTTGTGGCGTTGCGCCACGATATCGCGACGCGGGCCGCGATTGCCCTGGGCCTCTGACCGCAGCGCCCGGGACGGTCGGAGCATGTCATGAAAGTTTCATCGGAGAGCCTGTCGGTGCCCTGTTGTGTCCACGCCGCATTATGGGTAACTCGGCCCTCACCGGCTTCCCGCAGACGAGAGAGTTCCGCCCGATGACCGGCGCCGCCAAGACCTCCGCCCTGTCAGACACCCTGTTCAGCACCATTGTGCGGCTCAGCGGCCTGCTGATCCTGTTGATCGTCGGCGGTCTGATCGCGGTCCTGTGTCGCGGCGGTGTCGCGGCGTTCCACGCGTTCGGCGCGCATTTCCTCGTCTCTAGGATCTGGAATCCCGTCACGGACGTGTACGGCGCGGCCGCCCCTGTGTTCGGCACGCTGGTCACCACGTTTCTGGCCGTCGTCATGGCGGTACCGCTTGCCTTCGGGGTGGCCTTCTGGCTGGCCGAAATGGCGCCCGCAGCCATCGCGGGCAGCGTAGCGACGGCGGTCCAGCTGCTGGCCGCGGTGCCGTCCATCATCTACGGCATGTGGGGCTTTTTCGTCATCGTGCCGTTGATGGCCTCGCATGTGGAACCCTTCGCCACCCACACATTCGGGCATCTCCCGCTGATCGGGACGCTGTTTAGCGGCGCGCCCTACGGGACCGGGCTGCTGACCGGCGCCATCATTCTCGCCATCATGATCACGCCGTTCATGTGCGCGGTCATGCGCGACGTCTTCGTCTCCATGCCCGCAGTACTACGGGAAAGCGCCTATGGCCTTGGCGCGACGCGCTGGGAAGTCATGCGACAGGTCACCCTGCCCTGGTCGCGGCAGGCAGTGATCGGCGGCGTGGTGCTGGGCATGGGCCGCGCCATGGGCGAGACGATGGCCGTCACCTTCGTGATCGGCAACAGCAACCGCATCAACTGGTCACTGTTCGCGCCCGGCAACACCATCGCCTCCCTGATCGCGCTGGAATTCCCCGAGAGCCCGGCCGGCAGCCTCAAGCTCGCGGCGTTGCTGGCCCTGGGCTTCATCCTGATGACGATTTCCTTCCTGACGCTGGCCGGGTCGCGCATGCTGCTGCGCCGCAAGCCCGCGACCAGCCATTGACGCGCCGATGACCAGCACACCCCCCATCGCCCTGTCCGATGCCCCCCCGCGCGGGTGGCAGACCACCGGCCTTCTCGCCGCCCGGCGCCGCCTGCGCGACCGGCTGGCCACGGGCCTGAGCTGGGCGGCCACGGCTCTGGTGCTGGTGATTCTGGCCTCGATCCTGCTGTCGCTGCTGCTCAAGGGGCTGCCGGGTCTGACGCCGGGGGCGCTGTTCCGTTCCTCCGCCCCGCCCGGGGCGCATGGCGGTCTGGCCAACGCCATCGTCGGCAGTCTCGAACAGACCGGGCTGGCGCTGCTGATCGGCACGCCGCTCGGTCTGCTGGGGGGGATTTTCCTGGCCGAATACGGGCAGGAAAGCCGCTTTTCGACCCTGGTGCGCTTTGTGTCGGATATGCTGCTGTCGGCGCCATCGATCCTGATCGGCCTGTTCGTCTATCTGGTGATCGTGGCGCCGCAGGGCCATTTCTCGGGCTTTGCCGGCGCCATCGCGCTGGCGATCCTCGCCATGCCGATCATCGTCCGCACGACCGAGGACATGCTGCGCCTCGTGCCCGTGTCGATGCGTGAGGCAGGCATGGCGCTGGGGGCGCCGCGCTGGCGGGTCATCGTGTTCCTGTGCCTGCGGGCTGCGCGCGGCGGCGTGCTGACCGGCATCCTGCTCGCTCTCGCGCGTGTGGCGGGCGAGACGGCGCCGCTGCTGTTCACGTCGCTGGGCAACATGACATGGTCGCTCAACCTGAACGCCCCGATGGCCAGCCTGCCGGTGGCCATCTATCAGTATGCCGGCTCAGCCTACGACGACTGGGTGCAGCTTGCCTGGACCGCCGCCCTCCTGATTACCGCGGGCGTGCTTCTGATCAACATTCTTGTCCGCTTCGGCTTCCGGCGCGGAACGTGAGCACGGGCCCCTTGCGATGAACCAGCTCCCTTCCTCCATGTCCGTCCTTCACGACGCGCCGTCCACCGTTTCGACGGACATCGCCCTGTCGGTACGCGCACTCGATTTCTGGTATGGCGAACACCGGGCGCTGAAGGCGATCGACCTCGACTTTCCGCGCCGTCAGGTGACCGGCATGATCGGCCCCTCGGGCTGCGGCAAATCGACGCTGCTGCGCGTGCTCAACCGGATGTACGACCTGTATCCCGGCCAGCGCGCCACCGGCGAGGTCGTGTTCGATGGGCGCAACATCCTGTCGCCGGGCGTCGACCTGAACGTGCTGCGCTCGCGCGTGGGCATGGTGTTCCAGAAACCCACGCCCTTTCCGATGTCGATCTACGAGAACATCGCGTTCGGCGTGCGGCTGCATGAGCGCCTGTCCCGGGCCGACATGGATGCCCGGATCGAGGACGTGCTCAAACGCGTGGCTCTCTGGACCGAGGTGAAGGACCGCCTGCGCGCGCCCGCCGCGGCGTTGTCCGGCGGCCAGCAGCAGCGCCTGTGCATCGCGCGCACCATCGCCACCCGGCCCGAAGTGGTACTGCTGGACGAGCCGACAAGCGCGCTCGACCCCGTCTCGACGGCCCGGATCGAGGAGCTTCTGGACGAACTGAAGCAGGATTTCACGATCGCGATCGTGACGCACAACCTGCAACAGGCCGCACGCTGCGCCGATCAGGTGGCGTTCTTCTATCTCGGCGAACTGGTCGAGGTCGACAGCGCGGGACAGATGTTCACCGCGCCGCGCCAGCGCCGCACACAGGACTATATCACCGGACGCTTCGGCTGAAGCACAAGAGGGTCGGATGAACCGCGAGAGCGCGCACACGGTCAAGAGTTACGAACAGGAACTGGGGCAACTCCGTGCGATCATGGCGCGGATGGGCGGTCTTGTGGAGAGCCAGACG
>NZ_JABXXR010000166.1 GCF_013376175.1 Ameyamaea chiangmaiensis | reverse complement strand
CTTGCCCGCGTTGACCGCGCGCGCCACCAGAAACGCATCGCCCTGCACGCGCCGCAGGACGCCGGGCAGACGTGCCAGCATCGGGTCCCGCCGCGCCAGCGCCGCGCGCCCTTCGCGCGAGGCTTCGGTCAGCAGGGCATCGATGCGCAGCAGCTTCGTGATGCCGGCTTCGGTCATGGCGACAAGCTCCGCCTGATCCGCGCGGCGCTCGAGCGCCTTGCCCAGCATGGTCGCGATGTCCCCGAACATCGCCGCCGCCGTCGCGAAGGCCTCGCGTCGGGCAGGGCGGTGCAGCACCAGATACGACACGACGACGGACGCCACCACACCGCACAGGATCGACAGCAGCCGGTCGAACGGCCGCGCGAACGCCCCGCCCTCGGAGGGAAACAGCACGATGATCATCAGCGTGATCAGGGCGAACCGCCGCGCGCCTCGCCATGCGGACAGCCAGACCAGCGGCGGAAGCGCCACCAGGAACGCCACCTGCCACGGCATTACCGTCAGGCCCAGCGCAATCACCGCGATCCCCGCCCCCGCGCCAATCAGCGTGCCGATGATCTGGTCGCGACCGGTGCTCATGGTTTCGGTGATGCTGCCCTGGGTCACGATCACGGCGGTGATCAGGCTCCAGACTGGCTCGCGCAGATGCGCCAGCCGGGCCATGCCGTCCGCCAGGGTCAGGGCGATCAGCAGCCGGACGCATTGTCGCACCACCGGGCCGCCGCCCAGGCGCGTCCACACGGCGTGTTCGCGCGCGGCCAGCCGTGCAATCGCGCTCTCGGGGACCGTCCGTGCGTGGGCTGGCGGGCGTCCGTGCGAGGTCAAGGCTCTCCCTCAGTGCGTGTCGTCGAGCGGGAACGGCACCCAGCGCAGCCCGTCGCCATTCTGGACCAGAAACAGGACGGAATGGCGATGCGCCTTGCGCGCCTCGTCGATGCGACGCGAGAGATCGGCCGGGGTGGCGACGGGTGATTGCGACACCTCCGTCACCACGTCGCCGGCTTTCAGCCCGCGCTCGGCGGCCGGACCGCCGTCCGTCACGTCGGTCACCAGCACGCCGCGCTGGTCGGAGGGCAGGTTGAACTTCTGCCGCGCCACGTCGTCCAGCGTCGCGACGCTGAGGCCGAGATCGCGCATCGCCACCGCGCCGTTGCCGTCTTTTTTCTTGGCGGGTGCGGCCGCCTTGTCGTCGGGTTTGTCATCGGGCAACTGCCCGATCCGCACCTTGACCGACAGCACCTGCCCGTGACGCCAGACACCGAAGGTCGCGTCCTTGCCGATCGGCAGCTGGGCGACCAGGCGCGGCAGCGAGCGCCCTTCGATGTCCTTGTCATTGAGCGTCTGGATCACGTCACCGGTCTTGATCCCGGCCGCGGCCGCCGGCCCCTTGGGCTCGGCCTCGGCCACAAGCGCGCCGCGGGCGGGCTTGAGGTTCAGCCCGTCGGCGATGTCCTGCGTCACGTCCTGTATATGGACGCCGATCCAGCCATGCGTGACGTGGCCGCTGGCGCGCAGCTGGGCGATGATGCCCTGCGCCTCGTTCGAGGGGATGGAGAACCCGATGCCGATCGATCCGCCGGACGGCGAGTAGATGGCGGTGTTGATGCCGATCACCTCGCCACGCATGTTGAACAGCGGGCCGCCGGAATTGCCCTTGTTGATCGGGGCATCGGTCTGGATGAAATCGTCGTAGGGGCCCGCGTCAATATTGCGTCCGCGCGACGACACGATGCCGGCCGTGACGGTGCCGGCCAGACCGAACGGGTTGCCGATCGCCAGCACCCAGTCGCCCACGCGGGCATGGTCGCTGTCGCCGAAACCCACCATCGGCAGGGGGTGCGGTGCGTCCACCTTCAGCACGGCCAGGTCGGTCCGGTCGTCGTGCCCGATCAGCCGGGCCTTGAGCACCGTGTTGTCCTGAAGCGTCACCGTGATCTGGTCAGCGTTATGAATCACGTGATTGTTGGTCACGATCACCCCGCTGGGATCGATAATGAACCCCGATCCGAGCGCCTGCATCTTGCGTGGCGGCGCATCGGGCGCGTTCTGGCGGTTCATGAAGTCGTGGAAAAATTTTTCGAACGGCGAGCCGGGTGGGAAGTTAGGGACCTGAGGCGTCTGGCCGTCGTCATCGTCGTCGTCGTCGTCGCTGCCGGGCTTGACCGTCTCGGAGGTCGAGACGTTCACGACCGCCGGCAGCAACCGGGCCGCCAGGTCGGCGAAGCTGTCGGGCGCACCTGCCGGCGGATGCGCGGCAGGTGAGGAGGCCGGCGCGGTATCGGGCGCCGGTGCGGCCGCGTGCGCACCGGACGCCAGAAGGACCGATGCCAGCGAAAGGACAGGAATGGACGAGAACAGGCGCATCGGAGACGGGGCTTTCATGGTCGCGGTGAAAGTCTGCTGTCTCTCCGTATCGCACAGGTCGAGGGGCGCCGCCAAACCTGTGCCCGGGCAGTGCCGAGCGGCGGCCCGCAACCGTACGGGACAAGAAAATATTGCTTTGTTAAGAAAATAACACCTTTCTAAAACAGAATATTAATCTTTCCTGATTTATCTTGACGATGCCCTATGTAATCGAGCAAGGGGACCGAATAATTTTGTGGGGACGCGGACACACTAAAGATGGAAAATACAGGCGTAAAAAGGTTTTCTTCTGACAGTTCTTCGCATTCTAGCGATCTGCGTCGAGACAAATCCTTATTTAGCGGCAACGAAGTAGGTTTTCTGGCTGAAACCCAGATCGCAACCCCGACCGGCAACCGTGCAATCGCGGAGCTACGTGTGGGAGATGTTATTTTGGGCGGCGCCGGCGACGACGACCTGATGCCTCATCCCGTCGTATGGGTCGGCCGCCGTATCGTGCGCCCCACGCCTGGTGCCCCCGTGCCGGTGCGTATCTTGCGGGATGCATTCGCCGACGGCGTCCCGTCAGCGGACCTCGTCGTTCTTCCCGACCTCGGCTTCCACCTCAACGGCGTGCTGATCCCGGTGCGCATGCTGGTCAACCATCGCTCGATCGTCCTTGAGGAGCGCACCGCCGAGTTCGAGGTGTTTCACGTCGAAACCGCGCGCCACGTGCTGATCTCCGCCAACGGCGCCCGGAGCGAGACGTATCGGGACTGCGGCGAACGCAGCCTGTTCCGCCCCGCGCCGCATCTCCATCTCGTACCCAAACCACCCGTCACGATGTAGGGGCCGGCGGCAGCCGTCCCGGCGCCGTGTCGTCCCCCCACCATACCCGGCCGGGCCGCTGTGCCCCGGCCGCGCCCTGTTCAGCGTACGGTTTCCGCGCAGGCGATCAGCCAGTGTGCCACCGCCTCGCCCAGCAGCGCGTAGCCCACGTCGTTCATATGAAGGCCGTCGGGCGACATCTCGTCGCGGGTCATGCCGCGCGCCTCGCACCAGTGGTGCATGATGGCAAAACGCGGAAAATACGGGGCGCCGAGGGCCCCGGCCAGGGCCTCGACCGCATGGCGATAGTCCGGAAAGGCCGGTTCCTCGTCCATGGCCCGGCACCATTGCTGCCCGACGAGGGCGATGTCCGCGCCCGCGTCGCGCAGTGCCGCCAGATCCTGCCGGCTGCACGCAACGAAACTTTCCACACCGATCTTCTGTGAAACATCGTTCGTGCCGCCCTGCCAGACCACCAGATCGGCGTCATCGGCCAGGACGTCTGGCAGGCGGCGATGCATCTCCGCCGCCCCATCACCGCCAACGCCGCGATTGATCACCGTCAGGGAACCCGCGATGTGCGGCCGGAGGGAGCGCTCCAGCACGGCGGCATAACCGTGCTCCGGACTGCTCGCGCCGATCCCCTCGGTGGTGGAGGAGCCGAACAGGGTGATCCGTACCGGCGCGCGGGCGCGGATCCGGGCGGCCAGACGCGGCAGTGGACGAACGGACGTGGGTGGGGTCATGGTACGTATTCCCGTAGGACAGACAAGGGCGCGGGTCAGGCCATGGTGCCGGAGACAGTCGGGGTTGGGGCCTGACGTTTGACCCGCGCGCGCTCGCTTGCGCGTTTGCGACGCGCGTCGAGGATCAGGCTGAGCCCGTATAGCAGCGCGATCGAGACGACGTTCACCGCCATCTGCATCCACCAGCTTGCGCCGAGCAGGCTGAACGCAAGCCGCGCATAAAGGTCAAGCACGGTGCCGGTCGCGAAAATTTCCAGCGAATGACGCCCGAACCGCGCGAAGAGCTGTCCCAGGCGGCCTTCGGACGCACGGCGCGCCCACCGCGACGATTCGACCAGATAGAAGATCGACAGAACGTCGATCAGCCGCACGGGCGAGAGCGACGTCTTTTCCGGCGGCCCCATCGGGAACAGCCGCAGGTCCGGCAGCCCCCACGCGGTCCAGGGAAAACTCTCGAGTGCCGAAAACGCCAGATAGACCCACGCAACGCAGGTCAGCCAGCGCCGCCGCGGCAGGCTGCCGCCATGGCGGCTGGTCAGGATCGCGCCGCATGCGCCCAGCGTGAACAGGAACTGCCAGGCGAACGGGTCGAAATACCAGCCGTCGGGGTCGAGCCAGTTTGGCAGATTGACGTCAGGATCAACATTGATCAGCAACCAGACGGCGGCGCTGATCCCCAGGCCAAGCGGCAGGCTGCGTCGCAACAGCGCATAGATCACCGGAAACAGCAGCAGCAGCACGATATAGAGCGGCAGGATGTTGAGGTAGTTCGGCAGCGCGTCGAGGGTCAGCACCTTCCACAGCCATGTGCTGCCGTGAGCCAGTTCCGGCTCCACCGCGTCGGGAGGCAGGGGCCAGATCCGCCGCCACTGGCGGATGGTCAGAACGGTCAGCAACAGCAGGCCGAACTGATAGAGATAGAGCACCGCGCAGCGCCGCACGATGCGGCTGACGCCCTCGCGCCAACCGTGGCGCTCGATTGCGTTGCCATAGGCGATCCACGACGCGAAACCCGCCAGCATCACGAAGATTTCCGCCGCGTCGGCGAAACCGACATTATGCAGCGTCAGCCGGTTGAGCAGGTTCTGCGGGATATGGTCGACGAACATCATCAGCAGCGCGAGGCCCCGCATCGCATCCACACGATGGTCGCGCCCGCGACGCGGCGGGTTGACCTCGACCTCGCCGCCCCGTCGGGTGGCGGCCTCGTTATCACGTTCGACCGACGGAGAAAGCGTCATACGGCAGGCGATCCCTGTCCCGGGCGGGAGAAGACCTCCCGCTATAACCCGACCACCCCGGCAGGAAAATGGCAAGGCCATCCACCGCGCGGCGCGGTGGACAGGCCCGGTCGTTGCGCCTAGCACAGGCGCGCGTCCTGTGACATGGACAGGACGCCAGACTTATCCGTGGGAGCGGGCCGCCATGACGAACTCAACCCCGATGTCCGGACCGACAGGACCGGCCGATGACGCGGCCCTGCGCGCGGCCGTTGAACAGGCTCTCGCCACCGTGCGCGAAGGCGGGTCTGGTCCGTCGCTGACCGCGATCGCCCCCGTCGAGGGCGCACGGCTGCACGAAGGCGCGCTCAGCGTGTCGCTCGCTGTATCGCGCGAGGACGCGC
>NZ_JABXXR010000165.1 GCF_013376175.1 Ameyamaea chiangmaiensis | reverse complement strand
GACCCCCCTGCGGCTGGCCCCCGCGTCCACGACCGCCGCCACCGCCGCCCAGCACGGGCGGACGCATGGTCGAATTCTGCGCGGCGGTGGAGTGATAGGGGTGATCGTCGACGACCGGGATCGGCTTGCCGATCGTCTTTTCGATATCCCGCAGCCACGCGCGCTGTTCCGCGTCGCACAGGGACACCGCCCAGCCATCGCGACCGGCGCGCGCCGTGCGGCCGATACGATGGACATAGCTTTCCGGCACATTCGGCAGATCGTAGTTGAAGACATGCGAGACATCGTCGACGTCGATGCCGCGCGCGGCGATATCGGTCGCGACCAGCACCTTCACCGCGCCACTGCGGAAGCCGGCCATTGCGCGCTCGCGCGCGCCCTGCGACTTGTTGCCGTGGATGGCCTCGGCCGTGATGCCGTTCTTGTTAAGGAACTCCGCGACCTTGTTGGCCTCGTGCTTCATCAGCGTGAACACGACGGCCCGGACCACGGTTGGGCTTTCGACCAGCATCAGCGTCGCGGCCTTCTTGTCAGCGCCTTCGACGAACATCACCGCCTGACGGATCCGGTCGACGGTGCTCGACGGCGGTGTCACCTGCACGGTGGCCGGATCGCGCAGCAGCGAATGCGCCAGCTCCTCGATGCTTTTGGGCATCGTGGCCGAGAACAGCAGCGTCTGACGTTCGCGCGGCAACTGGGCCACGATGCGGCGGATGTCGCGCACGAAACCCATGTCGAGCATGCGATCGGCCTCGTCGAGGACCAAAATCTCGAGGCCCGAGAGGTCGATATGCCCCTGGCCCATCAGATCAAGCAGACGGCCGGGGGCGGCGACCAGAACGTCAACGCCACGACGCATGGCCTCGACCTGCCGTCCCTGGCCGACACCACCGAAGATCACGGCGTGCGACAGGCGCATGTGGCGGGCATAGGCGACGAAGCTCTCGTCGATCTGGGCGGCCAGCTCACGCGTGGGGGCCAGAACCAGCGCGCGCGCGCCGCGCGCCGGGGCGGGGCGGCGATGGGTCAGCAGATGATGGAGGATCGGCAGCGCAAAGGCGGCCGTCTTGCCGGTGCCAGTCTGGGCGAGACCCAGCAGGTCGCGTCCACCCAGAAGATGCGGAATCGCACCGGCCTGGATCGGCGTCGGCGTCGTATAGCCTTCCTCGTGCAGGGCGCGCTGAAGCGGCTCGGCAAGCTTGAGATCGGCGAAACTCGTCATGAAGGAGCGCCTCCTGGCGCGGTCGCGGCCAAGCAGGGCGACACACGGGGGCGCGCCAGCGGGCAGCAGAGAGAACAATCGAAAAATCGCGGCGGCGTGGCGAAGGCCACGGGTCCGAGGGACGGGGCAGGCAAGGCGCGTGGTCGTTCCTGTTTCAGGGCTGCCGGCCGCGTCCGAAGCCCTGAACGGCATGTGATACCGGAACGCGCGGTCCGTCCGTGCGGCGGCTTCTAGCGGCTTCGCGCCCGTGCTGCAACAAAATTCCCGACAAAATCAGCGGATTCGGCCCGATTATCGTGCACGGCGCACCGATCAGGCCCGGCGCAGCAGGAACAGCGCCTGCTCCCCGAACAGGTTGGCGAAGCGGCGCGAACGACGCCACGGCGCGCGTTCCCCATCCTCGTCCACCGCCATCCACTCCTGGACCACGTAATGTTCCTCCGCGCACAACGCGAAGAAATCACGAATGGTGCAGGGGTGGATGTTCGGCGTCTCGTACCACGGCGTGTTCCACACGATGGTGTTGGGCATCCGCCCCGTTGTCAGCAGCTTGAGACGGAGCTGCCAGTGACCGAAATTCGGGAACGAGACGATGGCGAAACGCCCGATGCGCAGCATCTGACGCAGCACCTCGCGCGGTTTTTCCACCGCCTGGAGCGTGCGTTGCAGGACGACATAATCGAACGAGTTGTCCGGATAATTGGCCAGATCGTGGTCCGCGTCGCCATGCATCACCGGCAGCCCGTGGGCGATCGACTGCGTCACCGCACGCATGTCGATCTCGATCCCCCGCGCATCGCAGTCCCGATTACGGTACAGATGATCGATCAGCGCGCCGTCGCCACTACCGACGTCGAGCACGCGGGTGCCGGGGCGGATCATCTCGGCGATCAGGCGTTGGTCGAGGCGCATCGTTCAGATCAGTCCCGCATGTTCGGCCGCACCCGACAGAAAGCCGCGCACCGTGCGATCGAGGTCCGGCTCGTCCAGCAGGAAGGCATCGTGCCCCTTGTCGCTGTCGATTTCCACGAACGAGACGTTGGCCGCGGCGCTGTTGAGCGCGCGCGCCAGAAACCGCGCCTGCGACGTGGGAAACAGCCAGTCCGAGGAAAACGACACGACGCAGAACCGCGTGGGCGTACCCGCGAAGACAGGCGCCAGATCGCCATCATGCTCGGCGCCGAGATCGAAATAATCCATCGCCCGGGTGATCGTCAGGTACGAATTGGCATCGAAACGCCGCACGAAGCTCGACCCCTGATGACGCAGGTAGCTCTCGACCTCGAACATCTCGCCGAACAGCGGGGCCGGCGCCAGAGGCCCGGCGGCCGGCCCCACAGGGTCCTGACGGACGCGGCGGCCGAACTTGCGGGTCAGCGCGTCCTCGGACAGATAGGTGATGTGGGCCATCATCCGCGCCACCGCCAGCCCGCGCGCCGGGATGGCCCCGCGCGCCCAGTAGCGGCCGCCGTTCCAGTCCGGGTCGGCGAAGATCGCCTGTCGACTGACCTCGTTGAACGCGATGTTCTGCGCCGAATGAAACGGCGACGTCGCGATCGGAAGGGCCGCGAACACACGCTCGGGATAGGACGCGGCCCATTGCAGCACCAGCATCCCGCCCATCGAGCCGCCGATCACCGCGAACAGACGCCCGATGCCCATAGCATCGAGCGCGCGGGCCTGGGCGTGGACCATGTCCGCGATGGTGATCGGGGGAAAGTCAGTGCCCCATGGTTCGGGCGACGCCTGACCGGAAGCCGGGCGCGGCGTGCTGGGCCCGGTCGTGCCCATGCAGCCGCCCAGAACGTTCATGCACACGACGTAGTAACGATCGGTGTCGACCGGGCGCCCCGGACCGACCAGGCGCGACCACCAGCCCGGCTTGCCGGTCAGCGGATGCGTCTCGGCGACATACTGGTCGCCGGTCAGGGCGTGACAGATCAGGACGACATTGTCGCGCGTGGGCGAGAGGGTGCCGTATGTGCGATAGGCGATCTGCACGGGTGCAAGGGTCACACCGCATTCGAGCACCAGCCCGTCGTCCAGCACCAGGTGCTGGTGCTCCATCGTCAGGGTGTCGCCGTCTGGTTGCGTCATCGGTTTCTCGTATCCCGCAGGAGACTGTCGTGCCGTCGCGGCGGACGGCGACCTGCCCGCCCGCAGGGGGCGTCCCGTATCGCATTTCACGGGTTCGGACGCAATCGGGGCAGTCCGGCCGGCCGGCCGTTGTGTCGCCCGAAGAACACCAACACCCGCAAGACGGGCCTGAAAGTGCGGAACCGGGTCAAATCCACCTTGCTTTTTCGCGCGGCTCGGCTAGCCATTAACCAGATAGAAATATTTGTAAAAAAATGACTTTGCCGCAGGCCTCGTTCCGCGTCCCCCTCGCCCAGCACGACGACAGCCGCGAGCGCCGTCTGCTGATCCTGGGCCATTCCGGCCTGTTCAACATCCAGTTCTATCTGCGCGAAAATGTCGACCTTCTGCCGCTGGGTCCGCGCGCGCTGGCCCACTACCACGAAAATGGCTGGCGGGAGGGGCGACGGCCCAATCCGTGCTTCGACCCGCTGTGGTATATCCAGCAGAACCCCGACGTGGTGGGCGACCCGCTCTACCATTACATCGTCACGGGCGAGGCCGCGGGCCTGCGGCCGGTCGCGTGGTTCGACCCGGCCTGGTACCGCCAGACCTACGCCGTGCCCGAGGGCATGCTGCTGCTGACGCATTACCTGACGAACCGTCATCGCGGCGATGTCAGCCCGGTGCCGGAATTCGACCCGGCCTTCTACCTTCGCACCTATCCCGACGTGGCCGAAGCCGGCCTGGACCCGGCCGAGCATTACATGATCCAGGGATTCCGGGAGGTCCGCAAACCTTTCCCCGCCTTCGATCCACAATTCTATCGCGCGCGCTATCTCGCCAACGCGCCCGACGAAAACCCCCTGCTGCATTACGTCGCCCACCGTAACGAACCTGGGGTTCACCCGGCGCTGCCCGCGCACGAACACTCCATCCCGCGCGAAGTCGCCCGCAACACACGCCCGTCCCCCCTGTTCGAGGACCACGAACCGCTGCCACCGGGCATCCGGCCCCGTGCGCGGGTACTGGCCTATTACCTGCCGCAGTTCCACCCGATCGCGGAGAACGATCTCTGGTGGGGCAAGGGATTTACCGAATGGCACAACGTCGCACGCGGGTTGCCGCGTTTCGTCGGCCATTATCAGCCCCGAATTCCGCGCGACCTCGGCCATTACACCCTGACCACCGATGTCCTGCGCCGTCAGATCGCCATGGCGCAGGCCAGCGGAATCGAAGGCTTCGTCTATTATTTCTACTGGTTCAACGGGCGGCGGCTTCTGGAAAAGCCGCTCGACGCGCTGATGGCTACCCCCGACATCGCCGCGCCGTTCTGCCTGATGTGGGCGAATGAGAACTGGACGCGCACCTGGGACGGGTCGGACAAGGAAATCCTGATCGCGCAGAATTACGACGAACCGGGCGATCTGGACGCCCTGTGCGCCTGTCTTGCGGCCTACATGGCCGATCCGCGCTACATCCGCGTGGCGGGGCGACCGCTGCTGATGATCTATCGGCCCGGCGCCATCCCGGAGGCCCGCGCCTATCTCGCGCGGTTGCGGGCCGGTCTCGCGGCCGCCTTGGGAGTAGCGCCGGTCCTGGTCATGGCGCAGGCGTTCGGTGACGACGATCCCGCGCCGTTCGGGCTGGATGCGGCGGTGGAGTTCCCTCCCCACGGCATTGCCAGCCGCGTGCCGCAGATCAATGCCAACCTGGAGCTTCTGGATCCGGAATTTGACGGTCAGGCCTACGACTATCGCGATGTCGTCGACTATGCGCTCGCAACGCCGCACCCCGCCTTTCCCCTGATCCGCACCGCCAGCCCGTCCTGGGACAACGATGCCCGCCGCGAGGGGCGCGGGCTGGTCCTGCACGGCAGCACGCCGGCCCTGTATGAGAAATGGCTCGGTGGCCTGATCGAACAGGCCCGCGAGACCCCGTTCCTTGGCGAGGCAATCGTGTGCGTCAACGCATGGAACGAATGGGCCGAGGGCGCCTATCTGGAGCCCGACCAGCATTTCGGCAGCGCCTATCTGAACGCGACGGCGCGCGCGTGCACCGCGTTCCGGCCGCCGCGCGCCGGCGGAAAGGTTCTTCTGGTCGGACACGACGCGTTTCCCTCCGGCGCGCAGATGCTTCTGCTCGCCGTGGCGCGCGCCATGATCGCCCGTCACGGGGCGTGTGTTCGGTTCGTGCTGCTGGGCGGGGGCACCCTGCTCCATCGCTATCAGGCGGTCGCGCCGGTCTGCCTGCTGG
>NZ_JABXXR010000164.1 GCF_013376175.1 Ameyamaea chiangmaiensis | reverse complement strand
CGGGACCACGACGGACACGGGGGCGCCCGGTGCGGTCACCGTCGTCTTGGCGACTGGAGACGGCGCGGCCGCGCCGTCGTGCGCCTTCGCGTGGGCGTCGAGGGCGGCGGGCAGAGCGACGCCCGGATGCGGAACGTCCGTGGCGGTCGCAGCAGCGGCAGGCACGGCAGATGCAGGCACAACAGGAGCAGGCGGTTCGACCTGCGGCTGCACCCCGAAGAACGTGGAAAGCGCCGCGTCCCCCTGCCCTTTCAACGCAGACGTCAGATGGGTCAGCAGCGTCGCGTCCCCGGCATTCCGGTCGACACTGGCACGGCGCAACGTCGCGGGATCGGCGGCCGCCTGCCATCTGCCGACCACGTCGTCCGATACGTCGCCCCCCGGCAACGGGTGAAGTTCGAGTGCGGCCAGACTGCCACTGCCGGCCACCCGCGCGATTGTGTCGGCGCTGACGCCCGAGCGGCTGATGTCGGCCTTCCCGCCCGGCAGGTCAGGCGGGACGACGAACAGCCGGTCGTTCGACGTGGCGGCATAGCCGCAGACGACGATCATGCGCTCCCCGCCGCCCTGACCGCCGATCTGCGCCAGCGTCAGCCGCAAGGTATCAGCGTTCGGCACGCTCATGCGCTGGGTCGGAATACCGACGGTATCGAGCGCATCGCGCAACGTCGCCAAAGCCGGGGCGCAGGACGGGATCGTCGGACCGTCCTTCAGGCTGGACAGATCGATCAACGTCACAAGCGCAGGCCGCGCCTGCGCGACCCCGCACGCGGCGATGACACCGGCAAGCACGACGACGCCCGCCAGACCTGCCCGCGCACGTTCGACCCTGCCAGCAGGTTTCCGCACCTCGTCGATGGACCTCACCTTGTCGCTCCCCTTGTAGAAACATGGCCGGCATCGGCCATAAGCCTCATGCATGCCGCGATGGCGCTATTGTTGTCCGCACCCGCAAGCCACGTCTGGCGTCCCGCGATACGCCCGAGCGGGGTCGCAGACATGCGCCCGGGTACGGCGATGGTCATCGGCACGCTGCGCGTCACCACACGAAAACGCTCGGCCGCGACTATGCACCGGTCAAGATCACCGCTGGATGTGCAGAGCACGAGGGCATGCGGAGGATACGGCGTCGCAAGAAGCGTCTCAAGCGCCTCCTCGATCGTTTCATACCCGTCCGGCTCGTAGCCCAACGCCGCGATGATATCCTCGAAATGCTCGCGTATGGACAAGGGGGCCACCAGAACGACGGGCTGGCCCACACCGCGCGCAAGAACGAGGTCCTGTGCGTTCGGCCCGGATTGTGGAAACCATATCTCGAAGGTGGTGCCCGACCGGCCGGACGAAAAGACCCGGATCGCCCCCTCGTGCTCGCCGACAATGTCGGCCACCGCCGACAAGCCGAGCCCCGTGCCGGCAGGGCGCGTCGTATAGAACGGACGGAAAATCGTGGCGCGGAGTTCCGGTTCGATGCCGATGCCGTCATCCCGCACGGCCACCACGACATAGGGCCGGGTCGTCAGCGCGCCGAGCTGCATCGTCAGACGCTCGTCCCCCTGCCGCTGCGTCAGGCTGAGCGCGACCTGTCCCTCCCCCGGGGTCGCCTGAACCGCGTTGCGCAGAAGATTGAACAGGACCTGCTGCAATTCGGCCGCGCGACCGAACACCAGAGTCTGCTGACCGCCCGTCGCGTCGTCGCAGGACAGCGTGATCCTGTCCGGAACGGCGGGTCGTATCAGCTCCAGCGTCTCGGCGGCCAGACGCGCCATCGACACAGGCGCGGGCGGCACGTCGCGCTGACCAAAGCCCAGGATGCTTTCAATCAGTTCCGCCGCGCGCTCGCTCGCATTGCGGATGGCAATAACGGCGTCATAACCGCGCGGCAGGTTGCGCAGGGCCTCCAGCGCGACTTCGGTGTGCCCGAGCATTGCGGCAAGAATATTGTTCAGATTGTGCGCAAGCGCGACCGCCGTCGCACTTGCGATGTCCAGATTCTGGCTCTCGCTCAGGCGGCGCAGCAGCGCCCGGCGCTCCTCGGCAAGATCCTCGCGCTGCAGGGACGCCTCGATGACGGTGCCGATGCGCCGAATCATCTCCGTCACCCGCCCCGCATCCTGTTCGACCGGCCCCTCTCCGCACCGCGGACCAGGCGCGTCCCATCGCAATGCGAGAACGGAGCCGCTCTCACCAGAACTGAACGGGTGGACAAGAACCGTGCCACCGCGATCCTCCCAGTCCTGCGCGGGCACGATGCTTGCCGGGACACAGCCACCCGTCACACCGCGCAGCCACGCGTCGTCCGGACCGACCGCCGCGTGGCCCGGTGGCGCATTGACGGCAATATGAAACAGTGTGGTGCCGCGCTCCATCAGAACAGCCGACTGCGCGCCACACGCCGTGGCAATCTCGGTCAGGACGTGGCCGATCGTCGAGCGAATGTCGTGCGACGTGCACGAGGCGAACGCGCACGCGACCCGATCGAAAATCCCGTCGCACGCGAGGCCAGACCCGGGCGCAATCCGCTTCTCCGCATCGCGCTGGTCGATCATTCGATCACCGTTTCTGAACCTGATCGAACCAGAAGAGTAACTCCCCGTCCAGTTGGCGTTTCGTCGACGATCGCGGGTGCCCCAGGACCCGATTTTAAACACATAAAGACTTTATGGCCCTTTGCAAAACCTAGTTACGTCGGCCCCCGCATCATTCGACCCGCCTGTCTGCCGCACCCTCTGCGTCGCTGGCGGCCGGCGTCGTCGTGTCGCTGTCGCCCTGCGGTCTCCCCTCGATCAGCCAGTCGAACGCATCGGCGACCGGCAGCGCACCGTGAATCGTGCCGCCATCGGCCTGTCCGACACGCCACCAGACATCATGCACCGGCGCAGCCGAGGGAATCGGGTGGCGACCCGCCGCCTCCAGCGCCACTTCCAGTGCCTCGAGAGGCTGTGTCGTCTGGATGGCGGTGCGGATCGTGGCGTCGAAAGGGGCAAGACCGCGATAGAACGCGCGCGCCGGGTCATGCAGGATCGTGAAGATGAACGGGAAACACCGTCCCGCGGCGTCGATGCTGGGCGTCCACAGGCCCGTGACGGCATGGCCGTGTTCAAGCACGCCCGGGCGAATGGTGAAGGACCATGTGGGCGCCCGATGCCACAGGCGTTCGAACCGCTCCCCATGCCGCGCGTGGGCCGCCGCCATCTCCACGGACACCCATCGATCGAGGCGCGAGACGATGCCATCGGACAGCCCCCCGCGCACAAAGTCGCCATGGGCGGGCAGCTTTCCCCAGTACCCGGCGTATGGCTCGATCATTGTACGTCCGGACACGTGAAGCCCACGAGCAGGTCAAAGGGGAAGGCGCCTCCATGACTGCCGCCAGCCGTGACGCCCACGGTCTCGCCATCGGCATACAGGCCGTCCACCTCATTCGACCCCACATCCTTCTGCGAGACATTCTGGCGCAGCAGACGCACCAGCCCCCACGGCCCGTCACCACGTTCCAGCACCGCGGTCTGCCCGTTGCGCTGCCGCGCGACGACGGCGGGCGACAATCCGTCCGAACCCGGCCACGTCAGCGTCGCGGGCACGTCCGGCCGTACCGTCGTGCCGCCGAGCGCCAGGGTCATGTCCGGCGTCCCCCGAAAGGTGAAGGTCAAGGTAAGGAACGGTGGCCCAGCCGCCGGGAAGAAAGTGCGGCGGATGTCGTCGGCGCGCTGGAACGCCGCCAACTGGGCGGCCGTGAACGGCGAATGGACGCCGCCCGCGTCATGCATCCGCCACACCGCGCCCGACCGGTCGACGAACGGTGCCACCGCCTGCTCGGTGTAGCGGTCCAGTTGTCCGCCGGGTGCGAACACACGCACGAAATCATCCAGCGGCGCGTCCGCGTGCGATGCCTCGTCGAAGGGATAGTGCCCTTTGACTAGGGCGCGGCAGGCGGCACCGGGTCCATCGGCACCATTGAAGCTTCCCGTCGCGGCGGCACGCACTTCCTGCCCCCGGGAGGCCTCGCCATGGTCGGCAATCTCGCGCAGCCACGTCGCAACCGGCTCCGCCTGCCGCGACGCTTCCGCACGCAGCCGTTCGCCCGGATTCGGGACACCTGCCCCGGCCGTCAGCCCCGCGCCCTGCATCACACCGCCGCCGGCCACGGCAGTGTCGAGCGCGCCGATCTGGGCGGTCACCGCCTCGATCGGGGGCGCACCGCCATTCGGCGCCTTCAGCAGAGCCGCCAGCGGCGAAAGCCCGGCGTTCCACGCGGCGGCGACGCTTTCGACGGGATCGAGGCTGGCGCTCCCGTCACGGGGCGCGACATCGTCAGGGCGCCCAGCACCCTGGCTCCCTGCGGCCTCGTGCGTCTGGTCGCCCGGGCCTGACGCGACGGTGGCCGGAAACGGGATCGTCTGCGCGTGCAGGATCGACACTACCATGTCACGCAGGGGCGACTGGGGGGACGACAGCAGATACAGCGACCCGGTCACATCCGATGGCGTGGGCCCCAGCTCGACCGTCAGGTCGCCCAGTGTGTCGGCCCAGCGTTTCCGGGCATCGCCGACCCAGAGTTCGGCCACCTCATGCTCGAGGTGCGATGCGTCGGCGCCACGCACCTCGACCGCCGTGTCACGTCCGACGACCCAGGATTCGTTGGCCACCGCGCGGGCCGCATCCGGCAGGTTGCGCCGCACCACCGCCGCATACCCGGGGCCGGTGAAAAACGCCGGGATGCCGTCGCTCAGGGGCGCGCCGCTGCGGCGGGCGAACACCGTCACCGCACCGTTGCCAAGGGCGGCCTGCGGGGTCCAGTTCGCTACGGTGTCGGGCACCGGCAGATCCAGCAATCGGCCGTAAATGCGCTGCGCCGGCGTCACATGACCGAACGCGATCCGCGCCCTGCGCACAAGCTCGCCATCCAGTACGAGCCCCGGCGGCGTCGGGCGGTCCAGAAGAGCGGCGAGATGCACCATCAGGCGCGCGCGCAGCGTCTGGTTCAAAGCACCCGCGTACCGACGGCTCCATTCCCCGGCATACCAGGACTGGACGATGCCCGGCTCATGCGGTCCCATACCGCCCAGCAAAAGATACACGCGGGTCGCATCGTACAGAAACGCCGGGTCCTGAAAACGCGCGCGCATGTCATGCTCCAGCCGCCAGATCAGGCGCGGATAGAGAAGCCGGTCAAGCGCGTTTTCGTACGCCCCCCGCCCCGCCTCGGCCACCGCCTGACGCGACGCGAGCCCCAGCCATCCCGAAAGCCCCGCTGGACCCGCATCGGCCAGCGCACGCGCGCGATCCAGTGCGTCCGAGACGGCCGGAAGATCAGAATCATCGTTCACCACGCTGACCGCCAGGGGCGCCACGGCGTCGTGGTAGGCGGTAAAGCGCGCGAACTGGCCCTGAATCATCGTGCGGGCTTCCATGTGCCCGCGCCAGATCAGGCCGACACCGAACAACGTGACAGCCGCAATCCCGGCCACCGCTATGGCGCGGATCGTGCGTCGCCGGCGATACCGGCCCGGCGCCTGCGCGACGAGCAAGGCCTCGCCCAGCACGACGTCGCGCACCAAACGCGACAGGAAATAG
>NZ_JABXXR010000163.1 GCF_013376175.1 Ameyamaea chiangmaiensis | reverse complement strand
CGGCAGCCCCGGCTGAGACGCTTCGCCTGCGCAGCAGCGATGGCGACGACGATCGGCGCGCACCGGCGCGGCGTCCCGGTGGCCAGACGCCGCCACGCAAGAGTGCTGGTCCGGCTCCGAAAAAAGGTGGTGATAGCCGTCGCGGCGGCCGCATCGACGTTATGGCGGCGATCGAGGGCGACGACGACAAGACACGCTCGCTCGCGTCGGTTCGCCGTCAGCGCGAACGTGAGCGCCGTCAGGCCGAACTCGAGCGCCTGCGCGCCGATCAGGTCCGGGTGGTACGCGACGTCATCCTGCCGGAGACGATCACGGTGCAGGAACTGGCCAACCGCATGGCGGCCCGTCAGGGTGAGGTCATCAAGTCCCTGATGAAGATGGGCGTGATGGCGACCGTGACGCAGGTCATCGACGCCGACACGGCCGAACTGGTCGTCGAGGAGTTCGGTCATCGCGTTCGTCGTGTTTCCGACAGTGATGTCGAGATCGGCATCGAGGGCGTCGAGGACGAGGCGGCCGAGCTGCTTCCGCGCGCACCCGTCGTCACGATCATGGGGCATGTCGACCATGGCAAGACATCCTTGCTGGATGCCCTGCGCACGACTGACGTCGCGGGCGGCGAAGCCGGCGGAATCACCCAGCATATCGGCGCCTATCAGGTGACGCTGGCCTCTGGCTCGCGGATCACCTTTATCGATACGCCGGGCCATGAGGCATTCACGTCGATGCGCGCCCGCGGTGCCTCCGTCACCGACGTGGTGGTGCTGGTGGTTGCGGCGGACGACGGCGTGATGCCGCAGACGATCGAAGCCATCAAGCATGCGAAGGCCGCGGATGTGCCGATCATCGTGGCGATCAACAAGATGGACAAGCCCGATGCCAAACCGGACCGGGTGCGTCAGGAGTTGCTGAGCCACGAGATCGTGGTCGAGAGCCTGGGTGGCGACACGCAGGAAATCCAGGTCTCCGCCCTCAAGCGCACGGGACTGGACAAGCTTGAGGAAGCCATTCTGCTTCAGGCGGAAATCCTGGATCTGAAGGCCAATCCTGATCGCGTCGCAGAGGGGCCGGTGATCGAGAGCCGTCTCGATCGTGGCCGTGGTCCGGTTGCGACCGTATTGGTCCAGAAGGGAACGCTCCACAAGGGCGACATCGTCGTGGCGGGCGCCGAATGGGGCCGCGTGCGCGCGATGCTGGATGACAAGGGGCGTCAGCTGTCCGAGGCTGGTCCGTCGATGCCGGTTGAAATTCTCGGTATCGCGGGTGTCCCGGGGGCGGGCGAGCCGTTCGTGGTGGTGGACAACGAGAATCGAGCGCGCGAAATCTCTGAATTCCGCCAGCGTAAGATCAAGGAGAAGATGGCGGCCGGGCAGAGCGCTGCTCGTGGCACGCTCGACCAGATGCTGGCGCGCATTCAGGCGGGCGAGCAGAAGGAAGTCGCGATCATCATCAAGGCCGACGTTCAGGGTTCGGCCGAGGCCCTTCAGACCACGGTGCTCAAGCTCGAGCATGAAGAGGTTCGGGTGCGTGTTCTCAACGCATCCGTGGGCCAGATTACCGAAAGCGACGTGCAGCTTGCCAAGGCGTCCAACGCCGTGCTCGTGGCGTTCAACGTGCGTGCGACGTCGCAGGCCCGGGAACTGGCGCAGCGCGACGGGGTCGATATCCGCTATTACTCGATCATCTATCAGGTCGCGGACGACGTGGAGCAACTGGTGAAGGGCAAGATCGCGCCCAAGCACCGGGAGAAGTTCCTTGGCTACGCCGAGATCCGTCAGGTGTTCAACATCACCAAGGTCGGCAAGGTCGCGGGTTGCTACGTCACCGAAGGGCTGGTCAAGCGTGGCTGCGGCGTGCGTCTGCTGCGTGACAACGTGGTCATCCACGAGGGCGATCTCAGCCAGCTCAAGCGCTTTAAGGACGATGTCCGCGAAGTGGCTCGTGGTTATGAGTGCGGTCTGTCCTTCGCCGGGTACAACGACCTGCGGGAAGGCGACGTGGTCGAGTGCTTCGAAATGGAACTCGTTCCGGCATGAAGCGCGGCGCGTCGGTAAAAAAGGGTGGCGGCGTTGGGCCGGCGGGGAAACTCGCCGGTCACGGTGCGTCCGGGCCGTCGCAGCGCCAGCTGCGTGTGGCCGAGGAGGTTCGCCGTGCTCTGGCCGAAGTGTTTGCGCGGACCGAGTTCCGTGACCCCGATCTCGCCGATGCGCGCGTCACGGTAACCGAGGTCCGGATTTCTCCCGACTTTCGACACGCGACGGCGTTCGTCGCGCGACTGGGACGTTCGGATATCGACGGTATTCTGCCGGGACTGAAGCGTGTCGCTCCGTTTCTGCGCACGCAGCTGTCGCATTCCCTGCGGCTTCGCACAGTGCCCGAGCTTCATTTCCAGCCCGATACCGCGCTGGATTATGCGATGGAGGTCGATGCCCTCCTGCGCCAGCCCGAGGTAGCGCGCGATCTGGAGGACTGATGTCCTCCGCTTGACCGACGGCACCCGGGCTCTGTTCCCCTGATATCTAGATCGTGGCGGGAAGCACGATCTGCTGCGCAAGATCCGTCAGCAGGGTGCGTGTCTGCGCCGCGAGTGCCGCGTCCCCCGTGCCCGTGGTGGGACGCGTGATCACCGTGCGATTGCGTGTGAGCGGTGCCCCGGTATCGCTCGGGATCAGGGTCCAGCTCGCAGCTAACGTGGCGGCACCGTCCGCAGTCATATCCAGCTTTTCGATCACAACCTCGAGCCGGGCGCTCGGCGGTAACAGCGGGTGCTGATCGGTAATGGCGAGTGCCGGTGTCCGCTCGCGCAGCACGCTGGCAATCAACGCCGTAGCCTGCTCTGACAGCCGGGCCGCCCAGCGCCCGCTGGGACTACGGTTCAGCGCTAGTCCGTCGCGCGTCACCATGTCCTGTGTATCGAGATAATCCGGCAGTGCGACGCGCGCGACATAGACCAGGGGCCTTTGGTCGGGTGTCGTCGGCACGGAGACGTCAGCGCCGCCGTAGCCGAGCGTATAGAGTTGCAGGGGCGGAGACGCGCAACCGGTCACGCCCGCAAGCGCGGTGAGGAGACCCAGGGCCAGGCCCGCGCGAGTCAGGGGGCAGCGAAGCGTCATGGGCGTCGACCTGTGAGAAGAAGTTGCGGATTGCGCTCCACATCGCTGGCGAAACCACGCAGGGCTGCAGCACTCGCGGCAATGTCGCGCAGCGCAGAGGCGAGGTCCGCGCGTTCGGACGAGCGCGGAGACGTCATGGTGGCAACATGGGCCAGAATCGCGTCGGCGCGCTGGAGGGATGCGTCCGTGCGCGCCAGCAAGGTGTGCAGATCGGCCCCACGTGCATCCAGCTGCGTCGTGCCGTGATCGGCCAGACGCGCGACGCTGGCCAGTGTTTCGTCCAGATGCCCGCGCAGATCCTCGATCGCGGCCCGTGTCGAGTCGGACGTCTCCTTGAGGCTGTTGGTCAGGGGGGGCACCGTGCTCCGCAACTCGTCGGCCAGCGCGCGGACACTGACGATCGCGGCCTGCGCCTCGTCGACGGTCTGTTTGAGCGGAAGCTGGGTCAACGTCTGCTTCATGCGCTCGATGTCGGACGCGCGTGAGGGAATCTCGATCCCGCTGCCCAGGTTCGGGTGCAGGATCGCCGCCGACTTGGGCGCGAAATCAAGGTTCACGTTGCTCTGGCCGGTGACGAAACTCTGCACGTTGAGCTCCGCGCGCAGGCCGCGCGCGACCATGCCGGCCATGGTGGGCGTCGATCCGCCGCTTGCATCCGGGGTGAGTTTGAGACGCTCGGGCGTCAGATCCATCTCGACGGGGATAAAGGCGGTGTTCGTCGCTGGGTCGTAGGCGATGGACACCGAGCGCACCGACCCCACGGTCACGCCCCGGAACGTGACCGCCGCCCCGACCGTCAGGCCCGCAGCCGAGCCCGGAAAGACGGAGAAGGCGTGCTGCGTGGTGCGAAAGGGCTGGAATTTGCCGAAGAAGATCAGGCAGGCGAGCAGCAGCGCCATACTGCCGAGCACGAAGGCGCCGATCGTGGTCTGATGCTTGTCCATCTCTCAGGCGTTCCCGTCGGTCTGCTGTGCGTTGCGGTTCATGAAGGCATGGATCTGCGGGTCGTCGCTATGATCGCGCAGCTCCCGGGGCGCGCCGTGCGCGATGGCGGTGCGCGTCGTGGCGTCGAGGAAAACGCCGTCGTCAGCGATGGCGAACAGGCTCGGCAACTCGTGGCTGACGATCACGATCGTAGCGCCAAGGCCGTCGCGCAGCGTGAGAATGAGTTCGTCAAGTCGGGCCGAGGTAATCGGATCGAGGCCCGCCGAGGGCTCGTCGAAAAACAGGATGTCGGCGTCCAGCGCGATGGCGCGGGCGACGCCTGCGCGTTTGCGCATCCCGCCGCTGATTTCGGACGGATACAGGTCGATGGCATGCAGCATGCCCACCAGCGCGAGCTTGAGCGTGACCATGCGCCGGATCGTGTGATCATCGAGGCGCGTGAACATCTGCATGGGCAGTGCGACGTTCTCGCCGACCGTCATGGAACTCCAGAGGGCACCGCTCTGGAACAGGACGCCGAAGCGATGTCCGATCTCGGTCCGACGTTCGGCGCTGGCGTCCCAGTAGCTCTCGCCTTGCACGTCATACTGACCGGCCTTGGGACGCAGCAGGCCGATCATCGATTTCAGGACGGTACTTTTGCCGCAGCCCGAGCCACCCATGACCGCAAAGATGCTGCCACGTTTAACGTCGAACGACAGGTCGTGCTGGATGATCTTGCTGCCGAAACCCAGCGTCAGCCCCTCGACACGCATCACCGCGTCGGCGCCGAGTGACGAGGGAGCTGCCATCAGAACCCCACCACATCAGCGAAAACAGCGAACAGGGCATCCAAAGCGATGACGCCCACGATCCCGACCACGACGGCGCGGGTGGCGGCAATACCAACGTCGGCGGCTCGCCGTCCCGCCAGAAGGCCGATACGGCAGGACGTGATCCCGATCAGGGCGGCGAAAAACACCGTCTTGCAAAAGCCGAACACAAACTGATCGAGCGAGACGGCAGAGATGGTCTGGTGCCAGTAGCTCAGCGCCGTGACATCGAGCATCGCCGCCGTGACCACGAAGCCGCCGATCATCGCCACGGCGCAGCCGTACAGGTAGAGCAGCGGCATCATCAGCATCAGCGACGACACCGCCGGCAGCAGCAGGTAGCCCGACGTCGGAATGCCGAAGACCTCCAGTGCGTCGATTTCCTCGTTACCTTGCATGGTCGCGATTCGGGCGGCGTAGGCTCCCCCGGTTCGACCGGCCATGATGATGGCGGTCATCACCGCCGACATCTCACGCACGCAGGCGAGCCCCACTAGGTTCGCCACATAGATGTCGGCGGCGAATTTTCGCAGCTGTACCGCCCCGACAAAGGCCAGGATCGCACCGATCAGCACATTGACGACGCTGACGATCAACAGCGCCTGCGGGCCGGCCGCGCGGATGTCGGACAGGAAATCGACCCGACGCATGCCGCCGCGGCCGTGCAGCACCGCCCAACGGCCGCGCGCCGTGTCCGCGGCGAGCAGGCTG
>NZ_JABXXR010000162.1 GCF_013376175.1 Ameyamaea chiangmaiensis | reverse complement strand
CCACGGGGCCACCGCGCCCAAGCGCCGCGCGGACGGCCCCGCGCGCGGACCGGCGAAACACGGCGTCGAGGCCCACGCTCCCGCAGAACTCGCGGATACGCCGGCGCTTCCACCAGGCGATACCGACCCAGACGGCGATGTCATGCAGTCGCGCCCAGGTCCGCCGCGCATCCTCGACGACTTGCACCATGTCGGACAGCGTCGCCGGGCCAGGGTGAAACGGGCTCCGCCACACGATCCCGTCGGCAAGCCATGCACAGGCCTGGGCATGAGACAGTGTCGTGGCGCGACCATCGGCCCCCAGCAGGCTGACAGGCCGACCGTATGCCACCCCCAGCAATGCCGCGTCGTCGCAGCCGGACGAAACGATGCGGGTCGCGCCGTCGACCAGCGCGTGCGGTTCGACACCGCGCAGGACAGTGCCGCCGAGCCGGGTGATCGCCGCGACGTCGGCACCCGGTTCCGCCAGCCCGAGCAGGTTTTCACCGGGCGCCATGTCCTGTGCGCGGTGCCACAGACATGTCGCCGCATCGGCGTCGGCGGGCAGCGAGACCAGCGTCCAACCCGCCCGGGCAAAAGCGGGCGGCACGGTGGCAGGCGCGCGCCAGAACGCACCGCCGATCCGCAGCGCGCGTATGCGTGCTAATGCCCGGGCGGCCTCGTCCGTCGCGGTCGTCCGGTCGCCCGAAGTCCGATCACCCGTCCGCCGTACCCCGAGGCAAGGCGACGTCCCCTTGCGTGATGGCGGCAGTTTCAGCAGAACGGAGCCGTCTTCCGGCAACTGTGACGCAGATGTCATCGACGCCCAGCCTTACCCAGTTTCCCTGTCCAGAGAAAGACACCGTTCGGTCCATGTCCCGTGTCCCTGTGTGCCGTCTGCCGTGATCGCCGTGCTGATCGCGGCTGCGCTGACCGTCGTGCTGGCGGATCTGGCCGAACGCATGGTGGCGCCCGCGGCCCTTAAACGGGAGGGAACCGTGCCGCGGGCTCTGCTGGTGCTGGCGGGGTTCGGGGTGGTTCTGGCCGTGACGGGCGGTGCCTTTCTCTCCGTGATGGCGGTCGATCTGCTGGTACTGTTGCTTCTGGTCGTCTCGATCCTGAAGGCGCGCGCCCTTGGCGAGCCGCTGGTGATGACCGATCTGGCCGTCGCGGCGTCATTTCTGCGGTATCCGCGCTTCTATCTGGCGGCCGTCCCATGGCCTGCCCGCTTTGCAATGCCGCTTTGCGCGGTGCTCATGCTGCTTGTGGCGCTGCGCGGGGTGTCGGGTGCGTGGCGTCCCCATGCCGAAGGGTGCGTGCTCGCCCTGGCCGCGACCGTGGCGTTGTGGTGGCTGTGGCGGGTCCGCTGGCGCGACAGGTTGATGACGACACCCGACATACGGCGCGACAGGGCGCGCTTCGGTATCCTGCTGACGCTGGCGGTCTATACTATGCGCTGGCGGGCGACGGTCGATCCAACGCCCCTGTCGCCCGTCGTGCCGTGGAGCGCCGGTTCTCCGCCCCTGGTCGTCATCGTGCAGTGCGAGTCCTTTGCCGACCCGACAACGCTGGTGCCCGGACACCCGCGACCCGCCTTACCGGCGCTGGAACGACTCCGGCGTCAAGCCGATCGTCACGGCGCGCTGGCCGTCAGCGGTTTCGGTGCTTACACTATGCGCACCGAATACGGCGTTCTGGTCGGACGGGACGAGGCGTCTCTCGGGTTCCGGGCCTGCGATCCGTTTCTGACCGCGCGGGGAGAGGCCTCTTTCGCGCTGCCGCGCCGTCTGGGCGGCGTGTATGCGCACCGTGTGTTCGTCCATCCGCACGACCTGCGCTTCTATGACCGGGAGAGGCTGATGCCCGCGCTCGGCTTCACGACACTTGTGTCTCCCGAGGCCTTCTCCGCGTCCGTGGCGCACGGGCCCTATATCGGGGACCGGGCTCTGGGCCGGTATCTCTGCGATCGTGTGACGGCCGCGCGGGAGCCCGAACTGATCTACGCGGTGACGATGGAAAATCACGGTCCATGGTCTGCCGGTCGTGTGGGCGCGGCGGACGGGCTAGGGGCCTGGGAGGCCCATGCGCATAACAGCGACGCTCTACTGGACATGCTCGATACGGCGCTGGTCGCTGCGCAGCGGCCGGCACTGCTGGTGTTTTTCGGCGATCACCGGCCGTCGCTGCCCGGCGTGACCGATCCGGGCGGCGACCGGGAGACGCCATTCGTCTTGCGCGCCTACCGGCCGGGGCGTGAGGACCGTGATGTCGCCGTTCCCGCAGAATGCCTGAGTCCCGCGGGCCTGCACCGGGCCATCATCGAGGCGATCGACGAGTTTCGGGTTGGTAATCGCGAGAACCCGTGAGACAACCGGGCATGATTTTCTGTGATGGCTGCTAAGGCATGAAATCCGACTCTCTCCCCGCCCTGTTCGCGCTGCAGGGGCGTGTGATCTGGGCCCTGATGATGCGCGAGCTTCACACGCGGTTCGGGCGCGACAACCTCGGCTTTCTGTGGATTGTCGGCGAGCCGATTTTGTTCTGTGCCGGTGTCGCGATTGTATGGAGCGCAATCCGACCTGCACACGAGCATGGACTGCCGACAACAGCCATTGTCATCACGGGCTATGTGCCCCTGACCATGTGGAGGCACAGTGTTGCCCGGTCCGTGTTGGCGTTCGAGGCAAATGGCAGCCTTCTGTTTCATCGGCAGGTTATCCCGCTCGATATTATTATCGCCCGCATTATCCTCGAAGTGGTGGGCACTCTATGGGCAGGTTTGCTTGTCGGCGGGGGTGCCATTATCCTCGGTTTCATGAAGCCGCCAGAAAATTACGGGCTTCTGTATCTCGGCCTCTTCTACCAGATTGCTTTCTGCTTTGGGTGTGCGCTGATTATAGCACCGCTGTCCGAGCGCAGCGAATTTGTCGAGAAATCGCTGACAATTCTTATGTACCTGTCGCTACCCCTCTCGGGAGCGTTTGCCATGGTCGACTGGATACCGCAGCATTATCGCTGGATTCTGCTTCTGTCCCCCAGTGTTGAGGGAATCGAAATGATCCGTGGAGGCCAGTTCGGCTATGTCGCGCGTGCGCACTATGACATCGTCTATACCACATGGATTAATTTTCTGCTCATCCTGATCGGGATCTCGCTGACACTGCGCGCGAAGAAATATATCCATATTCAGTGACGCCCCGCTGTACGGCGACGCTTGTGGCAAAGGACGGACCAATGCGCCTCGATGAACGCGACATGGAGCAGGAACGCTCGGAGGCGGGCGACGAAGCCGGCGCGCTGGCGCAGGAGATCATCAACCGTCTGGAGCGCGCGCTCAGTCATTTGCCGGAGGAGTCGCCCGCCTATGGCGATGTCGCGGCAGCCGCCGACCTGATCGACGCCCTGCAGACTGTGCTTCGCGCCAACTGACGCGACGACATCAGACGCGCGCGAGCATCGGCCCCAGCGCGCGTCCACCGAACAGATGCACGTGGAAGTGCGGCACTTCCTGTCCTGCGTTCTCGCCCATGTTGCTCAGAACCCTGTAGCCTTCTGAGTCCAGACCGAGATCGCGCGCGACCTGACCGACAAGCCGGGTGAAGCCGGCAATCTCCGTATCCGTGGCCCGCGCAGAGAAATCGGCCAGGGAGACATAGGCACCCTTGGGGATGACCAGCACATGGACTGGGGCGGCCGGCGCAATATCGTGAAACGCGAGCGCCACGTCGTTCTCAGCGACCTTGCGGCACGGGATGTCGCCGCGCAGGATCTTCGCGAAAATATTCTCCCGGTCGTAGGGACCGATGCCGCTGACGGCCATGACCAAGTACTCCTGCCAGACACGTGACGCATGTCACGGGCCATCCAGACCCGGTGGCGACTCCGCTGTCAAGGCGAGTGCCCGTCAGGGCGGCGTCAGTCCGTAGAGCCCGAGATCGAGGTGACGCCCGGTCGAATAATTGAGCCCCTGCACGCGCCCGTATTCGATGGGACGCAGCGAACGTTGTGCGAGCGAGCCCATGAACGCCGCCTCGTCCCGCCGGTCGACCAGTGCCAGACCGCAGGACGGGTCGTGCGCCAGAAAGGCGGCCGCCTCGACGGCATTGACCAGTTTCGTGTCCTGTCCCACCAAAAACACCAGACTGGGCTCGGAGTACGAGGCGGAGGCAACGGTCGTGGCCGGACATAGGCGATAGTCGTCGACCAGCGCGGCGACGCGCGGGCTGAGCCACAGGGTCTCAAGCTTGGGCAGAACGCCGACGAAAAGCCCTGTGTAGATCACGACGGCGGCGGCCATGACGCTCCACGCCGCTTCCCGGATGTGCTGTCGCCAGAACAGCCACGCCGCGATCAGGATCAGGGGCAGACTGCCGCCGGTCGCGATCAGGGCCGGAGCGGACACCACATGCTCCAGCCGCCACAACAGCACGGGCCCGGCGGCACTCAGCGCCAGCCCGACGGCCAGCCAGACCAGCCCATATGCCCCAAGCAACCCCCGACCCCAGAGAGAGGCCGGGCGGAAGCGCGTGCTGGGCAGTGTCGCGATGCAGGCGCCGGTCAGGATCGCGATCGCCGGATAGGTCGGCAATACGTAATGCGGCAGCTTCGTCGCGATCGCCTCGAATACCAGCCAGTGCGGCACGATCCAGCACAGAAGGAACCGCACCGGCGCCAGCATCCGACGATTGACGATGGCCGGTAGGGCCGCGACCGCGAACAGAGAGCCGGGCCAGAATGCAATGGCGAAGACGCCCAGATGATAACCGGGAGGCAGGCCATGGGCCTGCTGGCCACTGGCCACCTTGCCCAGAAAATTCGTCCCGACGGCGTTGGCGAAGAACTGGCCATGGCTGACGACGCCGATCGCAATACACCACGGCAGGACGATCGCGATCGCGATGAGCCAGCCCCACGCCGGGCGCAGGCGCGACCACCACGCCACACGTCGCTCCACCGCCGCAAGGGCCAGCGGCGTGCCGAAGGCCGGGATCAGGATCACGGGCCCCTTCAGCATCAGGCCGCACCCGATCGCACCCCAGTAGGTCAGGGCGGTCAGCACCGAGGTGGGGCGTTTGTGCTCCCGATCGACGAAGGCGCGAAGCAACGCGCATTCGACCAGCATCACCGTCAGAAGCAGCATCGAATCGATGGTCGCCATGCGACCCTCGGCGGTCAGCAGCACGCTGGTCGCCAGGAAACCGCCCGCGAGCAGACCCGCCGGGACGCCGAACAACACCGTTCCGGTCCGCACCGTCAGCACGACGACCGCCACCACCGCCAGCAGGGACGGGATCCGATAGGGCCAGGTGAGGTTCAGCCGCCGTACGCCGCTGGCCTTCACCGCCACGGCCTCCAGCCAGTAGATTCCGGCAGGCTGCAGGTAGCGCGGCTTGTCCTGGAAGCGCACGTCGACAAAATTGCCGCTGCGCAGCATCTGCGCGGTTGCTTCCATGTAACGCGGTTCGTCGCGGTCGAAGGGCGGCAAACTGGCCCGGCCCGGCAGGAACAGCGCAAAGACCAGAAGCGCCAGGGCCAGCATGTGGCGTGGTTTCAGTCCCATGATGATCCCTGTGGTCTGCGGCGACGGTGCGCGGTGCGCGTGGTCGAAGTGAGCGGAGCGGCCGCTGCGATCGGCGCGCGCCGACCGGGACG
>NZ_JABXXR010000161.1 GCF_013376175.1 Ameyamaea chiangmaiensis | reverse complement strand
CGACGCGCGGGCCAGGGCGCGGGCGGCGTCCCGGGCGGCGCGGGCCAGCCCCTCGATCGGTGGGAGAGCGGACTGATCCTGTTTCGACAGCATGTTCATCGTCACCCTCCCGTGGCTGCGTTGTGTTCAGACGTTGAAGCGGAACAGCAGCACGTCACCATCCTGCACGACGTACTCGCGCCCCTCGACGCGCATCCGGCCCGCCTCCTTGGCGCCCGCCTCGCCCTTGTACTGGATATAATCGTCATAGGCGACGGTTTCACACGCGATGAATCCGCGCTCGAAGTCATTGTGAATGACCGCTGCAGCCTGTGGCGCCTTGGTGCCGTCCGTAATCGTCCAGGCCCGGGTTTCCTTCGGGCCGACCGTGAAATAGGTCCGCAATCCCAGCAGCGCATATCCGGCCGCGATGACGCGATCCAGCCCGCTGTCGGACAGTCCCAGCCCCTCGAGGAATTCGGTGCGTTCTTCGGCGTCGAGCTGGCTGACCTCGGCCTCGATCGCGGCGGAGACGATGACCACAGCCGCTCCCTCGGCCTCCGCGCGCGCACGCACCGCCTCGGAATGGCGATTGCCCGTGGCCGCCGAGGCCTCCTCGACATTGCAGACATACAGCACGGGCTTGGTGGTCATCAGTTGCAACCGGGCGGCGGCGGCTTCGTCGCCCGCCGGCACGGCCGTCCGCGCTGGCCTGCCCTCGCGCAGTGTCGCGATCAGCGGCTCCATCAGCGCAACCTGCGCCGCGGCCTCGCGGTCGTTGCCGCGCGCCTTTTTCTGCAGAGCCACGATCCGCTTCTCCAGCGAATCAAGGTCGGCCAGCATCAGCTCGGTCTCGATGATCTCGGCGTCGCGCACCGGGTCGACGCCACCCTCGACGTGCGTGACGTCGTCATCCTCGAAGCAGCGCAGCACATGGATGATGGCATCCACCTCGCGGATATTGGCCAGGAACTGGTTGCCCAGCCCCTCGCCCTTCGACGCGCCGCGCACAAGGCCCGCGATGTCGACGAATTCCAGGCTGGTCGGCAGGATCTTCTGCGACTTGCCGATCTCGGCCAGGGCCGACAGGCGGGGGTCCGGCACGGCCACGCGGCCGACATTGGGCTCGATCGTGCAGAACGGATAATTCGCCGCCTGGGCCGAGGCCGTGGCCGTCAGCGCATTAAACAGCGTCGATTTGCCGACATTCGGCAGACCGACAATGCCGCAGTTAAAGCCCATCAGCCCTTGTCTCCCATTTCCAGCGCGATTTTCGTCATGAACTGTTCCGGCTGACCCTCGGCCAGCATCGTCGCGGCATCGGCCACGGCATCCAGAAGGGACGCCAGCCAGTCCTGATCGGTTTTCCCGAAATCCCCGAGCACGTGGCCCGTCACGCGGTCCTTGCTGCCCGGATGGCCGATACCCAGGCGCACACGGACATAGTCCGGGGTGCCCATCATCCTGTCCATCGACCGCAGGCCGTTATGGCCGGCAGCGCCACCGCCGCGCTTCACCCGCACGCGTCCGGGCGCGAGGTCGAGCTCGTCATGGAACGCGGTGATGTCGCCCGCATCGATTTTGTAGAAGGCCCGGGCTTCCTGAACACTTTCGCCCGAACGGTTCATATAGGTCATGGGCTTGAGCAGCAGCATCTTGTGCCGTCCGATCATGCCCTCGGCCACCTCGCCCCGAAAGCGCTTGCGCCACGGGCTGAAGTGATGGCGCTCGGCAATGCGATCGACCGCCATGAAGCCGATATTGTGACGTTGCCGCCTCATCCCCGGCTCAGGATTGCCGAGACCGGTCCAGAGCAACATCGTCTCTCTCTGTTCTGACCTGAAACATGCGCCTCGATCATGAGGCGGAAGGCCCGGGCCGACACGAAGCCGACCCGGGCCATAGACCTCAGCCTTCGGCGGCCGGCGTCTGTTCGTCGTCGGTGGTCGGCGCCGCGACCGTCGCGATGACGAAATTGGGGATCTGCAGCAGCGGGGTCACGCTCTGCGTGCCCTTCAGATCGTCCCAGCGCACGTTGTCGTGGATGTCGAGCGCCGACAGATCGACCTCGAACCCGGACGGAATATTGTCCGGATCAGCCATCACCTCGACCGTGTGACGGACGATGTTCAGAACACCGCCGCGCTTGATGCCCGGGGCTTTGTCTTCACCGGTGAAGGTGATCGCCACCGTCACGTGCACGCGCTCGCCAGCGGCAAGGCGCTGGAAATCAACGTGGATCGGCGCGTCGGTCACGGGGTGAAGCTGCACTTCGCGCATCAGCGCGTGCGTCTTCGTGCCTTCGGCATCGATCTCGTACAGGCGCGAACGCCAGCCGCCACGATGCATCTCGCGCACGATGATGCGCGGATCCAGGGCAATGAGATCGGCGTCCTGACGGGCACCATAGATGACGGCGGGGACCAGCCCGGCACGCCTCGTCGCGCGCGCTGCCCCCTTACCAGCCTTCGCGCGCGAAGAAGCTTGAATGGTCGTGAATTCGGTCACTGTCTGCTCCTGATTGATCGGCACAGGCCTCCAGGGGTGCCTGTGCGAGCGCGCGACTTAACGGAAATCGCGGCAGAACGCAATCTTTACCTCGGTTTTCCGCGGTGGCCGCCGAAAAGCGCGTGGTCGCCGCCGCGCCCTATCCGACCTGTGTCAGCGCCCAGGGTTCGCCCGGCGTCAGGAATAGCGGCACGGCATTGGGCAGACGCACATTGGCCGCAAGACCCATTGCCGACCGCAGGGCACGGAACATGGCGCCATGACACACGATCAGCGGGACGCCCTCGCCATGCGTCGCGCGGTTGACAGCGGCGACAGCGCGGTCGCGCAGATCGGCAAACGGTTCGGCGCCGCTTGGACAGAACTCGCCCGCGATCCAAGCATCGTACCAGTCACCCATCGGCTGGCCTTCTTGCTCCCCGAAGCAGACCTCCGCCAGACCGGGGTCGGTCGTGATGTCCAGCGCGGGGCCGCCGGCCGCGGTGATCGCATCGCGCGCGATCTCGGCAGTCCGCAAGGCACGCCCCAGCGGGGACGAGACGACGCGCGCGATCGGGGCATAGTCATGCCAGTGCCCGGCAAGAATACCGCCCGCCGAGCGGGCCTGCTCCAGCCCTTTGTCGTTCAACGGCACGTCCGTTCGCCCCTGCGACAGGCCGGCGGCATTCCAGTCGGTCTCGCCGTGGCGCAGATACCAGTAGGGGCGTGCGTTCAGAACCATGCGCTGATCTCCGGTTGACGGTCCCTCAGCAATAGGTCGCCGGTCGGGACGCGGTCAAATACCGGACGCCGCTAGTCGAACAGTGAGGACACAGAGCTTTCGTCCGCGACTGCCCGCATCGCGCGCGACAAAAGGTTCGCCGTGCTGATCTGACGGATGTTTCGCGCACCGATCACCGCCGGGGTCGCGGCAATGCTGTCGGTCAGCGTCAGCATCTTCAGGGGGGAATCCCCCACGCGCTGCACGGCCTGACCGGTCAGCACGCCGTGGGTGACGTATGCCTCGACCGCCTCGGCCCCCTGGTCGATCACAGCCTGCGCCGCGTTGCAGAGCGATCCGCCACTGTCGACGATGTCGTCGACCAGAACGCAATACCGGCCGCGCACGTCGCCGATGACGTTCATCACCTCGGACACGCCCGCGCGCTCACGCCGCTTGTCGATGATCGCCAGATCGGTGTTCAGACGCTGCGCCAACTGGCGGGCACGCACGACGCCGCCCACGTCGGGCGACACGATCATAACCGGCCGTTCCGCATGGCGGGCCATGATGTCGCGCGTGAACAGCGGTGCCGCGTAAAGATTATCCACCGGGATGTCGAAGAATCCCTGGATCTGCATGGCGTGCAGATCCATCGTCAGGATCCGGTTCGCCCCGGCCTCAACCAGGATATTGGCCACCAGCTTGGCGCTGATCGGCGTGCGGGAGCCCGATTTGCGGTCCTGACGGGCATAGCCGAAATACGGCATCACCGCCGTGATACGCCGCGCCGACGCGCGCCGCAGCGCGTCGAGCATGATCAGCAGCTCCATCAGGTTGTCGTTCGTGGGGGAGCAGGTGCTCTGGATCACGAATACGTCCTCGCCGCGGACATTCTCGTGGATCTCCACGAAGACTTCCATGTCGGCGAAGCGCCGGACGGTGACGTTGCACAACGGCACGCGCAGTTCGGTGGCCACGGCCTCGGCCAGTGGCAGATTGCTGTTACAGGCGACGATCTTCATGCGCGCGTTATTCCCACATGACCCGATCCGCAGCCCGCGCGGATTTTCCGGTCGGCGGGCGGGTTCTAGCAACAGGACACAAATCTGTCATCCTCCGTCTGCCCCCGAAACAAGCAGCGACTTCGCGCACCCGCCCCCGGCGACGTCATTTCCCAGCGGTCGCCGGAATGGCCAGACCGGGCGGCGGCAACGGGGTGTTGTCGCGCCCCGAATAGCGCCCGATGATCTGCTGCACCCCGCCCGCGGCCTCCGTCGCCGCCGCTTCGGCCACGTCGCCCCAGTCATGGTCGAGGGAGTGAGCCGGAATATCGTGCAGCTGCGTCGCCGCGCCCGCTTCCTTGCCCTGCGGATCGGTCACGCGCCACGTCAGTTCAATATGCTGCATGGGACTGTGTGCCGCGCCCGCCGGGCCGTCGGACAAGGTCACAACGCAGACGACAGTGAAATCCGCGCCCCTGGCCGTGTCCTGCACCTGGTCGCGCGTGTCGCGGAACGCAGCGACGAACGACCGCGCCAGCGCGGCATTGCCGTCGCCCGGCGCCCCGGTCACGCCCTTGAACCACACGCGCGCCGGCCGGTTCTTCAGGCTGGACTTGTCATGCGCCATCACGTCGGCCTGGATACCGGTCAGGGCATCGGCCACATGCGGCGCCGCCTCCTGCGCGGCCAGCATCATCATGTCGTTGGTGGCGGCATGCCACGTGCCCTCCGGCACGCGTGACCCGCGCCACTCGCCCCGCACGGTGCCCTGCGGCGTCATGACGCTGTATACCGGCACCACCTGGCCACCGGTGCGCTCCGTCCGCAGGCGCAGCCACCAATCGCCCGGACGAGGGTCCTGTACGATCGCGGGCACCGACTGGTCCAGAAGCGCGTGCGTCACGTCCTCGGCCCAGACATGCGCGCCCGGGGCGTCGAGCGACGCGTCGCGTGGCACCGGCACCGGCACCGACAGGCGCGCCGGCGGCGGATGAGCGGCAAGACTGCGCGCCGCTCCGCCGGGGTCGGCGAACGGATGCGGCATATCGATACATCCGGGCAGCGCCAGCAGGATCGCAGCAACCCCGAGGCGCAGTGCACGCCCGGCACACGCCCCCCCATAACGCCCCTCAACCATGCGCGGCCACCGCCGATATCTGATGTCCGATCTGCCCACCGCCCGCCAGCGTCCGTCGCCGATGACTGAAAAAGCGGACCTCATCGCTCAGCGTATCCACGCCCAGCGCCATGGCCGTGCCCGCGCCGGCGCGGCGCAGCCGGTCCACGCAATAGCCGGCGAGGTCGAACCGGAAATGCGCCGCACGCATGGCCGGCATGAAAAAATCCTCGGCCCGCCCGTCGGCCGCGATCACGGCATCGCGCATGTCCGTCCCGACCTCGTAACTGACCTGCGCGATGCAGGGTCCGACCACGGCGGTCGCGCCCGCCAGACGCGCGCCGATCCCCTCCATCGCGGCCAGCGTGGCTTCGAGCACACCGCCCGCG
>NZ_JABXXR010000160.1 GCF_013376175.1 Ameyamaea chiangmaiensis | reverse complement strand
CAGGCGTTGCGCGCCGAGGGCTACGCCACCGTGGGCGGGCTGGAGCCCGTTGCCGACAACGCCGCCGAAGCGCGCCGTCTGGGTTGCGCGCACGTGTGGCACGCCGACCATCTGGTCGCGCTCGACTGACCGGCCTGCGGGCCGCACATCTTCGTTCAGAACCATCTACCCCGCCCCTCCGGGCGGTTCATGCAAGGAGCAGGTCATGGCCAACGTTACCGTCATCGGCGCCCAGTGGGGCGACGAGGGGAAGGGCAAGATCGTCGACTGGCTGGCCAGCCGAGCCGATATCGTCGTGCGTTTCCAGGGCGGCCACAACGCGGGCCACACGCTTGTCGTGGGCGAGCAGGTCTACAAGCTCTCGCTGTTGCCGTCGGGCCTGGTGCGCGGCAAGACCGGCGTCATCGGCAACGGTGTCGTCGTCGATCCCGAAGCGCTGCTGAACGAAATCGGGCGCGTCAGCGCGCAGGGGCTCGATGTGTCGCCCGCGACGCTGCGCATCGCCGAGAACTGCCCCCTGATCCTGCCAGTCCACGGCGCGATCGACCGCGCGCGCGAAGAAGCACGCGGCGACCGCAAGATTGGCACGACCGGGCGCGGCATCGGGCCGGCCTATGAGGACAAGGTCGCGCGCCGCGCCATCCGCCTGTGCGACTTGGCCGAGCCCGAGACGCTGGACTGGAAGCTCGACGAGCTGCTGCTCCATCACAACACCCTGCTGGCCGGTCTGGGCGCGCCGACCTTCGAGAAGGCCGACCTGCTGAAGCATCTGACGGATCTGGCGCCCAAGCTGCTGCCTTACATGACCGAAGTGTCCGAACTGCTCGACGAGAACAGCCGCAACGGCCAGCGTATCCTGTTCGAGGGCGCGCAGGCGGTGATGCTCGACGTCGACCATGGCACGTACCCGTTCGTCACCAGTTCGAACACCGTGGCGTCGAATGCCGGAACGGGCACCGGGCTTGGCCCGCGCGCGGCCGGATTCGTGCTGGGCATCGCAAAGGCCTATTCCACGCGCGTGGGCGAAGGCCCGTTCCCCAGCGAGCTGTTCGACGACACCGGCCGCACACTGGGCGAGCGTGGGCACGAGTTCGGCACGGTGACGGGTCGGCCGCGCCGCTGCGGCTGGTTCGACGCGATGCTGGTCCGTCGCGCCGTGCGCGTCGGTGGCGTGGACGGTCTGGCACTGACCAAGCTCGACGTGCTCGACGGGCTGCCCGAAATCAAGATCTGCGTGGGTTACGAGCTTGACGGCAAAACCGTCCGCCACTTCCCGGCCGCGCCGGCCGCGCAGTCACGCATCACGCCGGTGTACGAGACCATGGACGGCTGGACCGACACCACGCACGGCGCGCGCTCGTGGGCGGATTTGCCGGCACAGGCGATCAAATATGTCCGCCGGATCGAGGAACTGGTCGGCGCGCCGGTCACGCTTCTGTCGACCAGCCCGGAACGCGACGACACGATCCTGATGCGGGACCCGTTCCAGGACTGACGCCGGGTCCGATTGCGCCTGTCGCCCCACGCTGGGGGCGACCCCGGCCGTCAGGCCGCCGACCCGACGATCTCCACGCCGCCTTCGCGCAGCGCGGCGAGGGCGGCGGTCGGGTCCGGCGCGACACCCCGACAGGCATAAGACGCAACCGTGGTCCGAAAGCCCTCGGCCACCGCGTCCCGCGCGGTCGCCGCGACGCAGTAGTCCAGAGCCACCCCGCACACGACCACATGGTCGACCGACAGATCGCGCAGCAGCCCCGTCAGGCCGGTCGACCGCACGTGATCATTGTCGAAAAACGCGGAATAGCTGTCACAGTCCGCGTGAAGGCCCTTGTGAAGCACATGTGTCACCGGCCGCGGATCGAGACCCGGGCAGAGATCGGCCCCACGTGACCCCGCGATGCAGTGGGCCGGCCACGGACCGCCGTGGTCGCGAAACGAACAGTGATCGGCCGGGTGCCAATCCTTGGTGGCCACCACGGCGCCGAACCCCGCATGGGCAAGCGTGTTGATCGACGGCACGAGGCGATCGCCTTCTGCAATGGCAAGCGCGCCACCGGGCATGAAGTCGATCTGCATGTCGACGATGATCAGGGCCGATCGGCCAGAGCGAGTCATCGGGAAATCTCCGTCGCCAAAGCTCGTGCAGCGAGCGTAACCACATGGGCCGCGCCTGCGGGCCGGTCAGACCCGGCACAGCGCGAATGGCGTGCTATTGCCCGGCATCGCCCGACGTCTGGGCCGAATCCTTGCGGACGGCGGCCTGGTGCGCCTCGACCGAACGGCGCAATGCCTCGTCGCTGCCGATGCTCGGGGCCGTGTCCTGATAGGCGGTGCCCTGCCAGCGCCAGACATCGTGGGAGTCGATGCGCAGATCCCGCATCCCGCCATGGGATTTCGGCATCACCGTCACCGGCCCGCTGACCGAATCCAGCACCTTGGACCAGTGTTCACCGTGTTTCAGATAGACGGAGGTGGAGCATCCGGCCGACCCGCACAGGCTGGCGGACTGGACCTGCACGAACAGGGCGACATCCCCCTTGCGCGACGACAACGGCGCGGAACCGATAAGCACGATCGGCGTCTCCCCCCGCGCCTTGGCGCGTGCGAGGTCGCCCGCCATCAGCTGACGGGCCGAGATGTCCAGCGCCGTGCCGGGCTGCTGCGTCAGGATCACCGGGCCCGTCTGCGCCTGCGCGACGGACATGGCCATGAACGCCGCCACGGCCCATGGGGCCAGAAACCGGATCAGGAAGAACGAACGTGGCATCGGAACTCCGCGCGGGCTATCGACAGGAACTACTATGCCCGGTGACCATGGGCATGAACAGGTCGGGAACACCAGAACATGACAACGCACGAACTGCCCCCCGGATCGCCAGAACCCGGCGTTTATCGACATTACAAGGGCGGTCTCTATACGGTGCTGGCCGTGGGTCGCCATTCGGAGACCGAAGAGTGGCTTGTCACCTATCGCGCCGAGGCGCACGGCACCATCTGGGTTCGCCCACTCGACCTGTGGCAGGCCCCGGTGGCAAAGGGCACGCGCTTCGCCCGTCTGGTGCGCTGAACGGACGGCCTGGTGCCGTTGCCGTCACTGATGGCGCAGCGTCACCACCAGAACATCGCGAAACGCCGGGCGCGTGGGGTCGAGCGGGCGAACCGGCGTCACGCCATGGAACACCCGGTTGTCGTCCACGATGGCGGCGTCCATCGCCCGGTCGAGCGTGAAGCCGCCCAGCGGCTCGCCGCGCAGGCCATGGATCGACGTCTCGCCCTGCGCGATGTTTTCCCGGCTGATCATCAGGACCATTACCCAGTCGACGCCATCGCGGTGCAGGCCCTCGGGCGTCGGCTGCCCGGCCTCGTCCAGGCTGGCCTCGATCCGGAACTGATGGATCTCCGTGTGCCACGCCTCGGGCAGCGCTTCGGGCGGGGTGAGATCGGTGGCCAGCGTATACATCGCGCGCAGCACCGCGATCAGGGCGGGATGCGCCCCGATCTCCGGCTCCACGGGGCGAAACCAGCGCTCGATCCCGCCATTGAGCTCGTTATAGTCGCGGCTCTGGTAATGGGGCTGGTGGCGGCGGCGCAGCACCTGCCCGTCGCTCAGCACGTAGGTGGCGTGGCGCCGTCGGCGGTAGCGGCCGCCATCCGCCATGTAACGGTCCAGGCCGAGCCGACCCCAGCTCGCCGCAAACCCGTCCCAGTCGGTCAGGCCGAACGGCTCCAGCAGCGCCCGCGTGCGTTCGGAGGGCACGAAGACGAACCCCTGATCGCGCAGGGCGTGTTCGAGTTCAGGAAGCGGCGGGACGGGGTGCGTCATCGGTCGGGACCTCGGCCGGCGCGGCGCCGGAAGGAGCCGCCGTAGGAGACGGCGGCAGGGGGGGTGGCGGCGCGGACGGCGCCTCGCCGGTGAACGCGACGTCGATCGGCGCTTCGGTCACCAGACGCATGATCGGAGGCGCCCAGCCGGGGAAATGTACCGCATTGGCGACGAACAGCCCGCGCAGGCGGCGATACAGCTCGCGCTCGATCGTGGCCCGGGCGCCGGCCTCGACACGCACGCGGCCGATCAGCACCGCGCCGCCCGCGTCCGCCGAATTGACGCCCAGATTGTTGAAGCCGCTCTGGACGCGGGTGGCGAAGGCCGGTTCGTCGCGCATCTCGCCCACGACCTGATCGATCAAGGCGGCCACACGATCGGGGTCCTCGCCCAGATCGAGCGTCAACGTCACGGTCACGTAGTTGTAGTCGCGCGACTGGTTGGACACCGACGTCACCGACGAGAACGGGATGATATTGATATCGCCGGCCGACGTGCGCAGACGCAGCGTGCGGATCGACAGATGCTCCACCGTGCCGGTCACCCCGGCCGCCGTAACGACGTCGCCCACCTGGATCGCGTTTTCGACCAGCATGAAGAACCCGGTGATGAAATCCTTGACCAGACTTTGCGAACCGAACGCGATCGCGGCACCCAGAATGCCGGCACCCGTCAGCAGCGGCGCGACATTGATGCCAATCTGCGACAGGGTCGTGACCGTCACGATGATGATGATGAACACGGCCAGCACGGTGCGGATGATCGGCAGGACAGTGCGCAGCCTCACCGCGCGCGACACCGCGTCGCCACTGGAATAGAGCTCCACGCGACGGTCGAGCATGGTGTTCGAGATTTCCCACACCACGATACCGATGGTGATGGCCACCAGAATCGTGACCACAGCCGACAGCAACCGCACGCCCACCGGGTTGCCGGTGAAGAACGCGACGCTGGGCACGCCCCACACCTGCAGCAGTGCCACCGCCGTCAGCACGACCACCATGGCGTTCGTCGTCCGCCGCGCCAGCGGATAGTACCGGTCCAGCCGCCGCTGAAGGGGCGTGGACTCGGTCGTTTCGACCCCACGTCCGCCGAGGCGGAACAGGCGATCCTGCAGGCTGAACAGTGCGATGCCCAGAAGCCGCCCCAGCGCCAGCACCGCCACCGTCAGGCCGGTGGCCTGCCAGATCCAGCGATAGCCGTCATGGCGCTGGGTCGCCCAGACCCCCCAGAACGCGATGTCGAGGAAAATGGCGGGCAGCCACCAGATCCGGGCCAGATGCGCCATGAACGCCCAGAACGGCTGCTTCTGCCGCGCCGCGGAGGGTTGCAGACCATCGGCCACCGGCCCGCGGAGACGCCAGATGAACATGGCGAGCAGCAGATGCTCGATCAGCACGATGGCGCGGATCAGCGCCTGAACGCCGCGTGGTGCCATGTCGAAGGTGCTGCCGACGGTGGTCAGCCACACGATGATCGCCGGTGCGGCCACCAGCACGGCCCACCACCGCACGATCCGGCGCGCGATCGCGGTCGAGACCATCCACAACCGCAGACCCGGCGAGGACGGCGCGAAAATCGTCTCGACGACCAGATACAGGCAGCGTGCGATCACATATGCATTGACCGTCGTCAGACCCACGACCTCGGCTTCGTCGGTCTGCGGCAGCAACGCCACGCCGAGATTGCCGATACCAACGCAGACCGCGACCGGCACCAGCTTCAGAAGAAAGTGACCCAGCGCGAACGGCACGCGGCGCAGGAAACGCATCGTGTCCTGCCCGCGCCGTACGTCCTCGGCGCGCTTGTCGCGTTCGATCTCCGTGCCCGGCTGCCCGTCGACCGGAGCGGCCGGCACGACGGCGGCGGCATCGTCGGGGGTCGGCGACACGGTC
>NZ_JABXXR010000159.1 GCF_013376175.1 Ameyamaea chiangmaiensis | reverse complement strand
CGTCACGCGCGCGGCCCCGGCGGCGCGCGCCACAACCGCCGGCACGACGGCCAGCGGGCTGGAAGAAGTGACCGTCACGTCCGAACGCCGTTCGCAGAGCGCACAGAGTCTGGGCAGTTCGGTCAGCGTCATCAGCGCGCAGACACTGGCGGCGCGTAATGTGAACAACGTCTTCGACCTTCAGTACCTGACGCCGTCCCTGCAGGTCACGCCCCAGTTCGGCAGCGGACAGCCCGCGTTCACGATCCGTGGTGTCGGGTTCAACGATTATGCCAGTGACAACGCGCCGACCGTGGGTGTCTATATGGACGAGGTCGCAAGCCCCGTCCCGTTCGCGACGAACGGGCTGATGTTCGATATTGCCCGCGTCGAGGTACTGCGCGGTCCACAGGGGACGCTTTATGGGCGCAACACGACGGGGGGTGCGATCAACTACATTCTGAACAAGCCGACCGACCATTTTTCCGTTGGAGTGAACGGGCAGTATGGCAGTTATAACGCCGCCAAGGTCGATGGTTACATTTCCGGCCCGATCACCGACAAGATCAAGGTGCGCCTGTCGGGAGAGGAACAGAGCGGCGGCGCGTGGCAGTTCGACGGCATGGGCGGCCATCTGGGCGACGTTCAGCGGGGCGCACTGCGTCTTCTGGTCGAGGCGCAGGCGACCGATACGCTGAAGGTCAGTTTCAACCTGCATGGCAGCATCGATCATTCCGACGGCGGGGGCACCCATCTTTTCACACCCCTGACATCGCTTCAGACCTATGTCTCGCCGACATCCCCCGTGTATCCGGCCGATACGAACCGCGATATCACCCACTGGGGAACATCGTCGCAATATGCCTCCCTGATCGGCATCAGCCGTAACCAGAAGCCATTTCATCATATCGACGTCGGTGGCATGAGCCTGCGGCTGGATCAGCAGTTTTCGTTCGCGACCCTGACGGAACTGGCGAGTTACGACGTTGCGAACCGGCAGGAATACGATAATTTTGACGGATCGTCGCTGAATATCGCCGACGTGTACTTCAACACGCGGGCCAATGTGTTTTCAAACGAACTGCGCCTGACGTCTCGGGCGCCGGGGCCGCTGACCTGGGTCGCGGGCATCTATTACTCAAATCAATATCTGTCGGATCAGTATATTTCCGGCTTTGAAAGCGTGTACGGCTTCAATCGTGGCGTTTTCTATTCGCAGAAGGTCGACACGGTCAGCGGGTTCGGCCAGCTAAGCTGGAAAATCAACGATAAATGGACCCTGACGGGTGGTATACGCGGCGAGTACGAGCATCGACAGCTGGATAATTTCCGTGCCTATAGCTTTCAGGATTCCATTGCTGCTGGAACGATGACGGCTTATCAGGCACGGCGTAATTATGACTACGCGAAGCCGTCCGGCAAGGTGGAGTTGCAATACCGGCCGATCCATAATGATATGCTGTATATCTCGGCCAGCCATGGTGTGAAATCGGGTGGTTTCACGACCTACAACACGGCTGATGTCCAACGCTCCACCACGCCGTTCAAGCCCGAACAGCTCTGGGCCTACGAAATCGGCAACAAGTTCGATCTGCCGCGCGAGCATCTGCGTTTTAATCTCTCCGCCTTTTACTACGATTATCATAATGAGCAGATACAGTCGGCGACGGTGAACCCCCAGACCGGTCTTGTGGGCGCTATCGTCAACGCGCCCCGGTCTCATCTGGCGGGGGGCGAATATGAAATCGACTGGTCACCGCTGCCGGGTCTTCTTGTCAGCCAGAGCGGTGGCTGGGCCGTCGGCCAGTTCGACCGGTTCAGTTCGATTGTCAAAGCTAATCTCGTGAACGGTGTCTTTGTCGGCGAGTATCGTAATCGCAAGGGGGACTCTCTTCCGGCACCCAAGCTGACGTTCAATGGCAGCGTCAGCTACAAATGGCGTATGGGTCGGTATGATCTGACCACCGGCATGAACTACTCGATCCGCTCGACCTATCGCTCGCTGTTCGGTTCGCTGTATGACGTGGCGGGTTATTCTTTGTGGGGTGCCACCATGTCGTTCGGACCGCGTGACGGAAAATGGTCGATTTCGGCCTTCGGCAACAACATCTTCGACAAGAAGTATGATGTGGAGCGCAACTACTTCGTCAATGGCACCAACATTGCCATGGCGGGCATGCCGGCGACGTGGGGCGTGCGGGCAGGGGTGAACTTCTGATGCCGCTTCGCCACGACCTCGATACGGCGTCGCTTCTGGCCGGATATCGCAGCGGTGCGTTTACGCCGCGTGATTATATGGATGTAATGCTCGCCTATGTTGAAGCCTGCGAGCCAAAGGTTGGAGCACTGTGGGGTTACGAGCCTGATCAGGCCCGGGCCGAGGCCGATCGCTCCACGGCACGCTGGCGTGCGGGTGCCCCTGTCGGCTCTCTCGATGGTGTGCCGGTCACGGTCAAGGAACTGATCGCGACGAAAGGTATGCGCGTGCCCATGGGAACGGCCGCGAGTGAAAGCGCAGCCGCCACCGAGGACTCGCCCATTGCCGCGCGCCTGCGCGAAGCCGGCGCGATCATCTTCGCTCGCACGACCGTGCCCGATTACGGCATGTTGTCGTCTGGCCTGTCGAGTTTTCATACGCTGGCCCGCAACCCTTGGGATCTTGCGACCAATCCGGGTGGGTCAAGCGCGGGGGCAGCCTCGGCGGCGGCGGCGGGATATGGCCCGCTGCACGTCGGCACGGACATTGGCGGGTCCGTGCGTTTGCCGGCCGCCTGGTGCGGGCTGGTCGGCTTCAAGCCGACGTTAGGGCGTATTCCGATCGACCCTTACTATACCGGTCGTTGTGCTGGTCCGATGACACGCACCGTCGACGATGCGGCACGCATGATGTCGGTGCTCAGTCTGCCGGACTCGCGCGATGCCACCAGCGTGCGTTACGAGCCGATCGACTGGCACGCGCCCGGAGAGGGGGTTGCGGGCCTGAGGATCGGGCTGATGATGGAGGCTGGATGCGGCATGGCGCTGGACGACGAAATCGCGTCCGCCGTCCGTGACGCCGCGCGCGTGTTCGAGCAGGCCGGCGCGACGGTGGTGGACGTGGGGCCGGTTCTGAACCGCGCGATGCTCGACGGTATCGACGATTTCTGGCGCGCGCGCTTCTGGGGCGACATGCAGGCCTTGTCCGACGAACGGCGGAGCAGAATTCTGCCGTATATCCTGCAATGGGCGCAGGGAGGCGCGGACGTGAACGGTGTGGCGGCGGTCAAGGGTTTCAACCAGACCTTTGCCATGCGGGCCGCGTGCGCGGCGTGCTTTGACGGGGTGGATGTCGTCCTGTCTCCCACGACGCCCAATCTGTCCTTTCCCGCGACATGGGCGTCGCCCGTCAACGATCCCGCGCGACCGTTCGAGCATATCGCCTATACCCTGCCGTGGAACATGGGCGAGCAGCCTGCGTTTTCCATCAATTGCGGCTTTTCGCGCGGCGGCACGCCAATCGGTCTGCAGATCGTCACGCGGCGTTTCGAGGATCTTCAGGCGATGCAACTCGCATTCTGGTACGAGCAACAACGCGGACCGATAACCAACTGGCCCACGATCGCGGAGACAGCGGCATGAAGCGGCGGTCATTTCTGGGGGCTGCATCATGGGCAGCGATTGCGCCGGCCTGGAGTGCGCCCAAGCCCGGTCTGGGTCCGTTTGGCCCCGGCGCACCGGGACCGTTGAATCTTATCACCGATGTCGCCGGCCTGAAGATCGGTCTGTCGAATGACGCCCATGCCCGGACAGGCGTGACGGTGATCGTGCCCGACGCGCGCGCCGCCGCGGCGGTCGACGTGCGCGGCGGCGGTCCGGGCACGCGGGAGACGGACGCGTTGACCGCAGGTAATCTGGTGCGGTCGGTCGATGCGATCGTGCTGTCGGGCGGATCGGTTTATGGTCTGGCGTCGGCGGACGGTGTCGCGGCGTGGCTGGGTGCGCGGGGCCGGGGGTTCAGCATGGCAAAGCAGCCTGGCGTGCCGCCGTCGCCGATCGTGCCGACTGCGATCCTGTTCGATCTGGCCAATGGCGGTGACAAGGCGTGGGGTATGGACCCGCCCTATCGCGCACTAGGTGTGGCTGCGATCGAACACGCGGCGGCCGGGGCTTTTCCTCTGGGTACCGTTGGCGCCGGTTACGGCGCGGGAGCGGGGTCTCTGAAGGGCGGTCTGGGTTCGGCATCGTGGCGCACGGGCGATGGCATGACGGTGGGGGCCGTCGTGGGCGTCAACAGCCTCGGTTCGGTCGTGGTGCCTGGGACACACAATTTCTGGGCGGGTGCGTTGGAGCATGGGCATGAGTTCGGTGGACTCGGCCCGTCCAGCGCCCATGTCGACGGCGAAGACTGGGGCCTTGCCAAGATCAATCCCGGTGCGCGGGCAAACACGACGATCGCCTGCATCGCAACGGACGTCGCCTTGGATGCGGATGAACTGCGCCGCGTGGCGATCATGGCGCAGGATGGTCTGGCGCGCGCGATCCGCCCGATCCATTCCCCGTTCGACGGCGACGTGATCTTCGCACTGTCCACAGCCCAGCGCGAGGTTCCCACGGACGCGCCGCGTCCCTTTGTGGTCGCGCGCCTCGGGGCTCTGGCCGCCGATGTTCTGTCGCGGTCGGTCGCCCGTGGTGTGTATGAGGCCACCTTGCCGCCGGGGATGCAGGGCAAGACCTGGCGCGATCTGTAATCGCGGCGGGGCACCGTTCGTCGTAACGTCAGCCCTGTTCGACCTCGGCAGGTTGTGGGGTGGGCCGACGCCGTATGAAGGCGATCGCATTGCCGAGCAGGATGAGCCCGAGGCCGGCCATCATCCCGGTTGACCAGACGGCGCCTTCGAACACGGCCGAGACGGCCAGGGCGATCACGGGTGACAGGATGGTCGTATAGGCCGCGCGGTCCGCGCCGATGCGTCGCATCAGGTCGAGATAGACCAGAAAGCCCGCGACGGAACCGAAGAGCGACAGATAGAGCAGTCCGCCCAGCCACGCCCCGGTCAGGGGCGGTGTGAACGTATGGCCGAGCGCCCGGACGACGACGGCCATCAGCAGTGCACCTGCGGTCATGCCGTAAAACACGGTGTTGACGAGGCCGAGTTGGAAGCGGGCCAGACGACGCGAGATCATGTTGCCGCACGAAAACAGGGTGGTGCCGATCAGCGCGAGCAGCAGGCCGGGCCACGCGGCGGGGGCTCCGTCACCTGTGTGTGTCGCGGGTATCCCAAGCATCAGCGCCACCCCGGCGACACCGATGATGCCACCGGCAAGGATTCGGGCGTCGGGCCGCTGTCGGAAGAACAACCACTGATTCAGCGCGTTCAGCACGGTCGCCATGCTGAACACCACGGAGACGATGCCGCTCGGCAGGTAGGTTTCGGCACCGTAGATCGCCAGGAAGTTGCACGAGAACAGGCAGGCGCCCAGAGCGATCAGCCACGGCAGGATGGCGCGCGGCGGCGCGCGCAGTCGTCCGGTCAGGGCCAGCCCCGTGCCCAGCGTGGCGGCCGCGAGGGCAAAGCGCCAGAAGATGGCGACGTCAACCGGGGCGCCCCCCACCTGCAGATGAATGGCGAACCAGGTCAGGCCCCAGAGGAAAACAACGCTGACGAACAGAAAAATTGTCATGAGGCCCGGGCCCGAATGTGGTGTCCGTGCTGTGTATTCTGCTTCGGGCGCGCTGTAACCGGACCCCACGAAAAAGGCCCGCCCCCTGTCTGGGAGGCGGGCCTTTTCGTCGTATCGGGTGTCTACTGCGCGATCAGACGGAGTAATACATCTCGAACTCGACGGGGTGTGGTGTGT
>NZ_JABXXR010000158.1 GCF_013376175.1 Ameyamaea chiangmaiensis | reverse complement strand
ATGGGTCGGCGTGGCGCGAACCTGTCGTCTGTGCGGGGATCCGGCTGCGGCACGGGACGCGGCGGACCGTGCCTGTGCGTGCGCGCCCGTCACAGTGGACGCGTTGCAGGAACGCGCGGCGGCACTCGCGGCACTCGGTCTGGAGTCGGATGCGGAGCGCGCGTTCGCCGCAGTGGTCTCACGCTGTCCGGATCATCCGGCGGCCCTGTCCAATCATGGGGCCGCGTTGTTCGCGCTCACGCGGCTTGACGAAGCGCGCGAGGTGCTGACGCGTTCGGTCGGGCTTGCGCCCGATGCGGCGGAAAGCTGGGTCAATCTGGGGCTGGTGGAGATGGCGCTCGGACATCTCGGCGCGGCGGCCGAGGCCCTGGAGCGGGCGGTTGCCCTGCGCCCGGACGACCCGAGGATACGCCTCAACCAGGCGACCCTATTCATGGAATACGGCCGTCTGGACGAGGCGAGCGCCGTCTACGACGCGATTCTGGACAGGACGGGGCTGGAGCGCGCGGACGCCGCGCGAGCCCGTTTCAACCGCGCGACGGTGCGGCTGGCGCAGGGCGACTGGCACCGTGGTTGGGAGGACTTCGAGGCAAGGCACGCGCTGCTGCCCGAGGGGACTACCCATTTGCCCGACTGGGACGGCTCAGCCGGGGCAGGGCGCGTGCTGGTCGAAGCCGAGCAGGGGCTGGGAGACCAGATCCAGTTCCTGCGCGCCATCCCGGCGGCCGCCCGGCGTGTGCCCCTGTGCCTGATCGTGGCGGGTCCGCTCCGACGACTCGTCCGGGACTGGTTGCGGGTGGAGGGCCTGGCCACACGAGTCAGTGTTCCGGACGGTGTGCCGGACCAGTGCGTGGCCAGATGTGCGCTCGGCAGCCTCACGGGGCGGCTGGAGCAGACGGAACCCCCAATATTTGTGCCCTATCTCGGGTCTCATCGCGTTCGGGTCCGTTCGGGCGTGCTGCGTGTCGGGCTGTGCTGGGGGGGCAATCCGTCCTATCGCTTCGATCGACGTCGCTCGATCGATCCGGCGCTTCTTGCCTGCCTTCAAACGGTGGATCACGTGCGGTTCGTCTCCCTTCAGTATGGCGTGACGACACTGCCTTTCGCGATGGAACAGCCGCCCTTCGACGATTTCGCATCCCTGCGCGACATTATCTCCGGTCTCGATCTGGTGATCAGCGTCGACACGGCGGTGGCGCATCTTGCCGGCGCGATGGGATGTCCGGTGTGGCTGCTGAACCGTTTCGGAGGGGATTGGCGCTGGTTTCCGGCGCTGCGTTCCGACGGGAGGAGCGTCTGGTATCCATCCCTGCGAATCTGGCCGGTAGAGACCCCGGTCGAACCCCGTGTGGCCTGGACGGGTCTTTTGCGCGATGTCGGCGAGGCGCTGACCCGCCTCGCCGAACCCTAGACTGTTTCGGTTGCGCACTTTTTACGGCAGAATGTCGGTCATCATGAACGATGTCGGAGCCCCGTATGTCTGCCCAGCCTTCCAACGCGGCGTTGCTGTTCGACGCGCCCGCCGTTGCCACATTGCGCGCCGATCTTGCGCTCGCCTTGCGGGCGGCCGCCCATCACGGACTGGGCGAAGGGGTCTGCAACCATTTCTCGGTCATGATCCCGGACGCGGGCGACGTCTTCCTGCTCAATCCGCGTGGCCTGATGTGGCAGGAGGTGCAGGCCGACGATATCGTGCTGGTCGATGGTGAGGGCCGAAAGCTGGCGGGACGGCACGAGGTCGAGCGGTCGGCCATGTTCATTCACGCCGCCATCCACCGCATCACGGGCAAGGTCTGCGTCCTGCACACGCACATGCCCTATGCCACCGCGCTGACGTTGACGGCCGCGTGCGGACCGGACACGACACTGTCGCAGAATGCGATGCGCTTTCACGGTCGCATCGCGCTCGACACCAACTACAACGGCTTCGCGTTCGATTCGACCGAAGGGGAGCGCATCGCGCGCGCCATGGGCAGCGCGGACATCGCGTTTCTGGGCAACCATGGCGTGGTCGTCTGCGCCGAACGCGTCGACTACGCCTACGACGACCTGTATTACCTTGAGCGCGCCTGTCAGGCTGAGGTGATCGCCCGCTCGTCCGGTCTGCCGCTCGTGCCGTGCTCGGACAACATGGCCGCCACCGTGGCTGAAGATGCCAAGGGTGACCGGATGCAGAGCGAGCTTTTCTTCAAGGCGCTGCGTCGTGTCCTGAGCTGACGACGCCTGCGGCGCGTCAGGCGATCATGCTCTCCCGCGCCAGACCCTCCGGCACGATCCGCTCCTCCGCGTCGCGCAGGACGGTCAGGATGCGTTGACGGATGTCGCGCAGGCGGCGTTCGTCGGTGATCTTCAGGCCGAACAGGTCGCGCACATAGAACACGTCCACCGCGCGCATGCCGTAGGTCGTGACGTGGGCGGAGCCGATCTGAAGGCTCTCCCCGTTCATGGCGTCAGTCACATCGTGCAGCAGGCCGGGCCGGTCGCGGCCGTTGACCTCGATCACCGTGTAGGAATTCGAGGCGCGGTTATCGACGACCACGCGTGGCGGCACGTGAATGGCCCGCATCCGGCGCGCATACAGCGCGCGCGTGTTCTTGGCGATTTCCTGCGTCAGGTTGATGCGACCGGCCAGCGTCTGTTCCACCAGATGGCCAAGCCGGGCGAGCTGCTGTGGCTCGGTGAACGCTTCGCCCATCGCGTCCTGGATCCAGAATGTGTCGAGCGCCATGCCATTGGTCAGGGTGTGAACCCGGGCATCGACGATCGATGCGCCGGCCACGGCGAGAGCACCCGCGATATGGGAAAACAGGCCGGCATGGTCGGTGGTGTAGATCGTCATTTCCGTCACGCCGCGCAGCGGCACGGGCATGCACTCGACGGTCAGCGGCGCATGGCGGGCCTCAGAATCCCGGATCAGGCGCGCATGACGGTGATGCGTGTCCTGATCGAACGAGAGCCAGTAACCGGCATAGCCGAGGCGCAGGAAATGCTCGATATCGCGCGGTACGAAATCGTCGGCTTCCAGAAGTTCGGCCACGCCGTCCTTCGCGTGCGCGACGCGCAGGTCGCGCTCGGTCGTGGCAAGGCCGCCTTCGAGGACTTCGGCGACCCGGGTGTAGAGTTCCCGCAGCAGCGTTGCCTTCCACGCGTTCCACACGCGCGGGCTGACCGCGCGCATATCGACGATGGTCAGCAACAGCAAAAGCCGCAGCCGCTCGGGCGACTGGATGATATCGGCGAGATCGAGAATGGTCTTGGGGTCGTCGATGTCGCGCTGGAACGCGGTGTGGCTGAGCAGCAGATGATGCAGCACCAGCCACGACACGGTCTCCGTTTCCTCGCCGTTCAGGCCAAGGCGAGGGCATACGTCCATCGCCAGTTCGGACCCGATTTCGGAGTGGTCGCCGCCGCGTCCCTTGGCGATGTCATGCATCACCACGGCCATATAGAGCGCCCGTCGCGATTGCAGATCACGCGCCAGTTCGTAGGCCACCGGGATTTCGTCGGCCATCGTGCCGTGTTCGAGGCAGTGCATGAGGCGCACGGCCTCGATCGTATGCTCGTCGACGGTAAAGATATGATAGGTGTCGAACTGCATCTGCCCGACGATGCGTGACCAGTCGGGCAGCAGCCGCCCCATGATTCCGGTCTCGTTGAGAATACGCAGCACACGGGTGCTGTCGTCGTCGCGGTGCTCGCCAAAGGTGCGCTGGGCGGCGGGTTCGGCGGACGAGGCGGCGGCCAGCTCCTGAAGCGGCGGTGGCCCGCAGAGAAGATCGAGAAAAAGCTCTGACGCGGTCGGATCGTCGCGAAGGGCGCCTGCACCGCGTTCCCATCGGATCAGTTGCTGCATGGCCAGCGGATGGATGGGGCAATGGCGGATGCGTGACCATCGCAGCAGTTCGAGCATCAGGATCGGGTCCTTCTCGAACGCGTCGGCGCGGATCGGCAGCACCTTGTCGTCGATCAGGGTAAACCCCTCGTTCTGCATCACCGCGTCCGGCGGCGCCGAATTCTGCACCGGACCCAGCGCACGCCGCAGGACGGCCGGTTCGAGCACATGCGTCAGGCGCATGACCTCGCGCACCGTCAGGAAATAATGGCGCATGAAACGCTCCACGCCCGCCTGACGGCCGTGATGCGTGTAGCCCATGCGCGCGCCGACCACGGGCTGCATGTCGAAGGTCAGGCGTTCCTCGGCGCGACCGGCGACGTAATGGAGGTGCAGGCGAACCGTCCACAGGAAGTCCCACGCGCGGCGCGCGCGCACGGCCTCGTGGTCGGTCAGCAGGCCGAAGGTCGCAAAACCCGGTGCCATGAGGTCGGACACATGCCGCGCGCCGAAGGTATAGCGGCACATCCAGTAGAGGGTCTGGAGATCACGCAGCGCGCCGCGCCCCTCCTTGACGTTGGGTTCGACCAGATAAGGGCTCTCGCCGAAGCGCAGGTGGCGCTGATGGCGTTCCTCGCGCTTGTCGTGGATGAAACGGGGCGCGCCCGCGTCGATGCAGGCCAGGATGAACCGGGCCTCGAACATTGCGAACAGACGCGAGTCACCCCACAGCAGACGCGCGTCCAGCAGGGTCGTGCGGACGGTCGTGTCCGAGTCGGCCTCGGCGATGCATTGCGAGATCGAGCGCGTGGCATGCCCGACGCGCAGGCCGAGATCCCACAGAAAATACAGGATGTATTCGACCAGGCGGATGATGTCGTCGCCCGGTTCGTCCTGTGTCAGGAACAGAAGGTCGATGTCGCTGAACGGGGCCAGCAGCCCGCGCCCATAGCCGCCTGTGGCCGCAACCACGAACGGCGCGTCGAGGGAGGAGTTCTGGAGCGGATCGTTCTGCCCGACGGCGCTGCGCGCATGGAGGCACAGGCACTCGATCAGCCCGTCGGCCAGGCCGGCGAGATGTTTGGCGGCGACGGCACCCTTGATGCGACGTGCCTCGAACGCCTCCCGGATATCGCCCTGGTAGCGGCCCAGATGACGGCGGAACAGGCCCACGGCGACGTCGCGGGGCACGACGCCGTCGACCTCCGCTTCGGTCAGTGCTGTCCGGAGATGGCGGCGCATGTCGTTGACGGACGTCAGCGGGTCAGGATCGGTTGGCATCACCGGAGCGTGCGGGCCTTGTCGCAAGAGAGACACGAGAACGCCGTGGGTTCGGCGCGAACACCTATGATCGGCCCAAACCCGTGTCTTCTTCAAGTGCCAGTTTACGAAGCGTGTAGATTGCCTCCAGCGCCGCGCGGGGCGTCAGCGCGTCGGGATCGAGTTCGGCCAGCGTCACGCGCAACCGATCGCTGGTCGTGTCCATCGCGGGCGCGTTTGTCTCGAACAAGGGTAGTGGCGCGCGGGCGCGGTCATGCTCCTTTTCCAGCGCGGCCAAAAGGCGGTTGGCGCGCTGTACGACGGGTTCGGGCACACCGGCCAGGCGGGCGACGTGCACACCCCAGCTTCGTCGGGCGGTTCCGGCGACCACCTGATGCGCGAACACGATGCGGCCCTTCCAGTCCCGTACGGCCATCGTGTGGGGCGAGAGCCTCGGCAGGGTCTCGGCCAGTTCCGCCAGTTCGTGGAAGTGCGTGGCGAAAATGGCGCGGCAGCGCAGCGTCGAATGCAGTGCCTCCAGCGTGGCCCACGCGATCGCAAGCCCGTCGAGCGTCGCGGTGCCCCGGCCGATTTCGTCCACCACCACCATGGAGCGCGGGCCGCCCTGATTGAGGATCGCCGCAGTCTCGGTCATCTCGACCATGAAGGTCGACCGGCCGCGCGCCAGGTCGTCCGCCGCGCCGACGCGCGAGAACAGGCGGTCGACGATG
>NZ_JABXXR010000157.1 GCF_013376175.1 Ameyamaea chiangmaiensis | reverse complement strand
CCCGCGCCAGTCGGGACGGTGACGCCGGTCATCGTGATTCACGGGGGCGCGGGCGTGATCAAGGCGGATATGTCGCCCGAGCGGCAGGCGGCGGTTCGCGCGGCGCTGGCCAAGGCGCTTCAGGCCGGTTACGCGGCCCTGACCGCCGGACAGCCGGCGCGCGATGCGGTGGAGGCGGCGATCCGGGTTCTGGAGAACGACCCCCACTTCAACGCCGGTCGCGGCGCGGTCTTCACGCATAACGGCCATAATGAGATGGACGCCGCGATGATGGACGGCGCGACGTTGCAGGCGGGCGCGGTGGCGGGCGTGCGGCATGTGCGTAATCCCATCACCTTGGCGCGCGCGGTCATGGAACATTCCCCGCACGTGCTGCTGGTCGGGCAGGGGGCCGAGGACTTCGCCCGTAGCCAGAACATCCCGCTGGTCGACACGTCGTATTTTTGGACCCAGTATCGGTGGGACCAGTTGCAGAAGGCCCTTCACGACGACCGCGCCGCGCCCGCCGGCGACCAGTCCCATCAGCACGCGGCGCTGCCGCTGGACCGGCATTTCGGCACTGTGGGCGCCGTGGCGCTGGACACGCAGGGCCATCTGGCGGCGGGCACCTCGACCGGTGGCCTGACGGACAAGATGTGGGGGCGCGTCGGCGATTCGCCGCTGATCGGCGCCGGGACCTACGCCAATGCCGGCTGCGCGATGTCGGGCACCGGGTGGGGCGAATTCTATATCCGCACGGTTGCGGCGCACGAGGTCTGCCTGCGCGTGACCATGATGCACCAGTCCCTGAACACCGCCGCGCAGGACGTGATCAATCACGAAATCCCCGCCCTTGGCGGCAACGGCGGCGCGATCGTGCTGGATGCGAAGGGCGATATCGCCATGCCGTTCAACACCGACGGCATGTATCGCGGCTGGATCGGGCGCGACGGCGTGGCGCACATCGCGATCTTCCCCGCCGAGGGACCGCAATCCGTCCCGGCACCGTAACGGGGCATGGCCGGGGTGCGGTTGAAAAACCGCCAGGTCGCCTACATATTCGCGTGATGCCCGGCGGAGGTGCGCCGGAGAGTATGTGTCTGAAGTGTCAAGGAGAAAACCCGTTCCATGTCCGACCCCGTGACCGAGCCCACCCAGACGGGTGCCGAGCAGCATGACTTCAGCGCCGAGGTCGGCCGTCTGCTCGACCTGGTGGTCCATGCGCTGTATTCCGAGCGCGAGATCTTCCTGCGCGAACTCGTCGCCAATGCCGCCGACGCGACCGACCGCCGCCGTTTCGAGGCCCTGACCGACGGCGCGCGCGCGCTGCCGGACAATGCGGGCATCCGCATCAACCCCGACAAGGACGCCCGCCTGCTGACCCTCAGCGACGACGGCGTGGGCATGAGCAAGGACGAGCTGGCGCGCAATCTGGGCACCATCGCGCGCTCGGGCACGCGCGCCTTTGGTCAGCAGCTTGAGAATGCAAAGCCGGAAGACAAGCCAAGTCTGATCGGACAGTTCGGCGTGGGCTTCTACGCGGCGTTCATGGTGGCGGACCGTGTGGATGTCGTCTCGCGCCGCGCCGGTTCCGACGAGGCATGGCGATGGTCGTCCGACGGCAAGGGCAGCTTCACGCTGACGCCCGACAGCCGGTCGACACCGGGCACCGACATCACGCTGCACATCAAGGAAGACGCGGACGAGTTTCTGGAACCGTGGCGTCTGACCTCGATCATTCGCAAGTGGGCCGACCACATTACGTGGCCGATCACGGTCCATCAGGACGGCGAGGACAAGCCGGCCAACGAAGGAACGGCCCTGTGGCGCAAGCCGCGTTCGGAAATCACCGACGAGCAGCTGAACGATTTCTACCGCCATGTGACGCATAATTTCGATACGCCATGGGCGACGCTGCACTGGCACGCCGAGGGCATGACGGAGTTCTCCGCCCTGCTGTTCGTGCCGGGCAGCAAGCCGTTCGAGATGATGGAGCAGACGCGCGAAAGCCGTGTGCACCTGCATGTCCGCCGCATGTTCATCACCGACGAGGCGAACCTGCTGCCGTCCTGGCTGCGCTTCGTGCAGGGCGTGGTGGACACCGAGGATCTGCCGCTCAACGTCTCGCGCGAGATGTTGCAGTCGACGCCGGTTCTGGCGCGTATCCGCAAGGCCGTCACGCGCCGCGTCATCAACGAACTGCGCGACCGCGCGAAAGAGGCCGACTCCTTCGATGGCTTCTGGAGCAATTTCGGAGCCGTCGTGAAGGAAGGGCTGTGGGACGATTCCGAACATCGCGCCGACATCGCCAAATTCGCCCGCTTCCGCTCGACCCATGGCGAGGGGCTGACGACGCTGGCCGATTATGTCGCGCGGATGAAGCCCGAGCAGCAGGCGATCTATTTCCTGACCGGCGACAATGCGGACACGATCGCCACGTCACCGCAGCTCGAGGGCTTCAGGGCCCGGGGGCTCGAGGTGTTGCTGCTGAGCGATCCGGTCGATTCGTTCTGGCCGGATCGTCTGGGCACGTTCGAGGAGAAACCCCTCAAGAGCGTGACGCAGGGTGTGGCCGATCTGGACGCGTTCCCGGCCGAGGGCGAGGACGCGACCGACAAGGCCGATCTGGACGCGCTGATCCCGGCCCTGAAAGAGGCGCTGGGCGACAGCGTGTCCGAGGTGCGCGGCACCAGCCGACTGGTCAGCAGCGCGGTGGTCCTGACGGCCTCGGGCATGGGGCCGGATCTTGCCCTCTCGCGTCTGATGCGCCGCAGCGGGCAGGCCCTGCCCGAGAGCGCACCGATCCTGGAGCTGAACCCGGCGCACGCGCTGGTGCGCGATCTTGCGGCGCGCGTGGCGAAGGGCGAGCCGATCGCCGATTTCGCCTCGGTTCTGCTGGACATGGCGCGCGTGCAGGATGGGGAGGCCCCGCGCGATGCGACGGCGTTTGCCCAGACCCTGACGCGCCTGCTGACGCTGGCCAGCGGGGCCTGACAAGCGGCTCCCTCGGGAAACGGGCCGTCCCCGCGCGGGTTATGTGCGGGGACGGCCCCATCCCGAAGGTAATATGGAAAGGTCGCGATGGTAGCGGTTCTGTTCGTCTGTACCGGCAACATCTGCCGGTCCCCTCTGGCCGAAGCCGCCCTGCGCGATCTGTGCGCGCGTGAGGGGCTGGACGTGACAGTCGACTCGGCTGGCACCGGTCGCTGGCATATCGGCGACCCGCCCGACCGCCGCGCGCGTGCCGTGGCGCGTGAAGCAGGACTGACCATCGACGCGTATCAGGCGCGCGTGGTGACGCCGTCTGATTTCGAGCGGTTTACCCACATCGTGGCGCTCGACCGTTCGCACCTTGCCGCGTTGCGTCGCATGGCGCCCGCGGGCAGTCCGGCGCGTGTATCGCTGCTGCTGGATCATGTCGCGGGGCGCGCCGGGCAAGACGTGGCGGACCCGTATTACGGCACGCTTGAGGATTTCCGCGTCACGTGGCGCGATGTGCGTGACGGTGCCGACGCGCTGCTGCCCCTTTTGCGTCAGGCACCGTAACCGATCCTGTCAGGGAACGGGTGCGCCTGCCTTGAGATAGGGCTTCAGATCCGCCCAGCGGACGGTCGCCGGGTGCTCCGGTGTGCAGGCATGGCACCCGCCGTCATAGGCGCTGAAATGCACCTCGATGCCATCCGGGGTCAGGAACCATTGGGCAGGGTCGACGAATTTTTTCATAAACTCGCCTGTCAGGCCCGCTTCCCAGTGCGCGGGAATGCTCTGCCCAGCCGCGCGTATCGTACTCACCGCAGCGGCGAGCGGAGCAATATCGGCCTCGGGCACGGCATCCGACGCATCGGTCGGACGCCAGCCCTGCGCCCAGACGCTGCGGAACAGCAGGAGCCGCAGAGGCGCTTTCCATGCGTCACCGGGGCCGAACAGGTCGGCCGGGGCAAGAGCGCGGGGCGGCACTTGCATGACGCGCGTATCGCCGCCGGCCCAGAACAGGCCGTGCGCGGCCCCGTGGCAATATTCGTCGTTCGACCACGCGACACTGATCGCCTGCTGGTTGGCCAGCCCGATCGCATACTCGGTCGACAGGTCGCGGTCGTGGCAGTCGTCCGCGCCCGCCACCGGGATCGCGCGGGTCATCTGCCGGTTCCACGCGATCGCCGACGCCGTCGTGGCATCGTCGATCTGCGGCCAGGCAACATGCGCGATCGAGAGGCCCGGCACCTGGCCCATATCGTCGGACCGCTTGCCGACAATGGGCGTGACGCTGAACAGATCGAGACGATTGAAGCGGTAAGGGCCGATCTGCCTGCCGACCTGTGCCAGTTGCTCCAGCCGACGGAGATACTGATCCTGCAGGCAGGAGCGTGGTGACGGGGCGTTGTCCGGACCGCCCGGAATCGCCGGTGGCAATGATGTGCACAGGGTGCTCGAGGCGTTGAGCCAGCTTTGTTCGGACCGGGCGAGGTCGCGCACCCCCTGCGGGCCGAGCAGCGCGCGCCGCTGCTGGTACAGCGCGCCGAGGCGCGTATCGAGATCGGACAGATCCTGATCGGAACAGACCAGTGTCTCGCGCGCGGTATTGGCGGCGGCGCAGTCGAAACTCGCCGCGTGGGCCGGTCGACAGGCCGCCCCGGACAAGGCCATCACGGTCACGACGGCCATCGCTGTGCGGATCATTCCGCCCCCTTTCGTTCCTCCGTTTCGGCGGCACCGAACATGGCGACCAGATCCGACAGATGGCCGATCTCGCGCAGTTCGAGCCCGTCGGGCGCTTTGGCCGGTGCGTTGGTCCGGGCGACGCGACGCGGCAGCACAGCCTGCCCGAACCCCAGCTTGTGCGCCTCCTTCAGGCGCGCATCGGCCTGCGCCACCTGCCGCACCTCGCCCGAGAGCCCCACCTCGCCGAAATAGACCGCGCCCGCGTTGGTGGGACGTCCGGTGGCCGCCGAAACCAATGCAGCCGCAACGGCAAGATCGGCGGCCGGTTCCCCCACCCGCAGTCCGCCCGCGATGTTGAGGAACACGTCCATCGTGTTCAGCCGCAACCCGCAGCGTGCTTCCAGCACCGCCAGCAGCAGGTTCAGCCGCCCGGTGTCCCACCCCACGACCGACCGGCGGGGCGCGCCGTCGCCACCCTTGGGGGACAGCAGCGCCTGCACCTCGACCAGTACCGGGCGCGTGCCTTCCACGCCCGCGAACACGGCGGAGCCCGCGACGTTGCCGCGTCGTTCAGCCAGGAACAGCGCCGAGGGGTTGGGCACTTCGACCAGCCCGAGGTCGGTCATGGCGAAGACCCCAATCTCGTCGGTGGCGCCGAAGCGGTTTTTCGCCGCGCGTAGGATGCGGAACTGATGGCCGCGATCACCCTCGAAATACATCACCGCGTCGACCATGTGTTCCAGCACGCGTGGTCCCGCCAGCGCGCCTTCCTTGGTGACGTGTCCGACCAGGATCAGGGCGAAGCCGCGCTGCTTGGCCAGCCGGATCAGCTCGAACGCCGTCGCGCGCACCTGGCTGACCGTGCCCGGCGCGCTGTCCACGGTGTCCAGCCACATCGTCTGGATCGAATCGATGACCACCAGCGCCAGGTCGGTCTCGGCCTCCAGCGTGCCCGCGATATCGGTGACGTTGATCGCCGCCGCGACGTCGAGCGTCGGCGCGTCCAGCCCCAGCCGCCGCGCGCGCATGCGGATCTGGTCCACGGCCTCTTCGCCCGAGATATAGAGCACGCGGCGTCCGGCGGCCGCCAGCCGGCAGGTGGCCTGCAACAGCAGGGTCGATTTGCCGATGCCCGGATCGCCGCCCACCAACACGACGGACGCCGGCACCAGACCGCCACCCAGCGCGCGGTCCAGTTCCTCGATCGTGGTGCGGAC
>NZ_JABXXR010000156.1 GCF_013376175.1 Ameyamaea chiangmaiensis | reverse complement strand
CGGGCCAGCCCCACGCGGAGGCCGCTGCACTGGCGCTGTGCGCCGAACGCGGGCTGATGCACCGTGCGGCGATCGCGGTGGTAACGCTGGAACCCTGCAATCATACGGGCCGGACGCCACCGTGCACGGTGGCGCTGCTGGCCTCGCCGGTTCGCACGGTGTGGATCGGTGCTGCCGACCCGAACCCACATGTGGCGGGTGGCGGTGCGGCGCGTCTGGCCTCGGCGGGGTGCGCGGTCCATTTTCTGCACGACCTCGGCGCGGATGCGGCGCGGCAGGCCCGGGATTGTACCGCCCTGATCGCGCCTTTTGCGAAAGTGTCGTGCCGGGGAGAGGCCTGGATCACGGTCAAGCAGGCACTGGACGCCACGGGTGGCATGCGGCCGCCGCCGGGCGCGCGCGTGTTCACCTCGGCCGCGGCCCTGACCCACGCCCATGTGCTGCGTCGCGCGACCGACGCCATCGTGACCGGGACGGGCACCGTTCTGGCTGACGAGCCAGGGCTGGACGTGCGGCACGTGCCCGATCATCTGGCGCGCGCACCACGTGCGGTCTGGGTCTGCACACGTGGGGACGCCGTGCCGGCGGCGTGGGCAGAGCGCATGCACGCGCAGGGCCGCGACGTCGTTCTCTGTAACGATATCTCGTCCTTGCCCGCGCGTCTGGCGCAGTCGGGCGTGCTGTGGGCGATGGTTGAGGGCGGTCCGCGCCTGCTTGCGTCGCTTCGAAAACATGACGCATGGGACGACTGGTTGACGATCGCGGTCCAGCCGGACGGGTCGGAGAGCGTGCGCGCCGAAACGCGCGTGCCGGGCGTCTCGCCCCTGTCGCTGTTTCCCTTTGACCATGGGGGGGCATGAGATGTTCTCGGGCATTATCGAAACGCTTGGAGTGGTGCGCGGAATCGTCGACCAGGATCGGCAACGCCGGATCCGTGTCGCAACGCGGCTGATGGACCTGAGCATGGGCGAAAGCATCGCGGTCAACGGGGTATGTCTGACCGTGACATCGTTCGATGCCGAGGGAGACGCGGATTTTTTCATCAGCGCCGAGACGCTGGCGCGAACGTCGCTGGGGGCCTTGCGCGAAGGAAGCCGCGTTAACCTCGAACGCGCCGTGACACTGGCGACCCGCCTGTCCGGTCATATCGTCCAGGGACATGTTGACGGGACGGCGACACTGCTTGGTCAGGACGAACAGGGGGAGGCGCATTGTCTGACCTTTGCGGTTCCGGATCGTATCGGACGCTATCTGGTCGAAAAGGGTTCGATCGCGCTGGACGGTATCAGCCTGACGCTGAACAGCGTTCATGACCACGACGGGCAGACGCGGTTCGGCGTCACCATCATCCCACACACATGGACGCACACGACGCTCGGCACGACTGGCGTCGGTGCGATCCTGAACGTCGAGATCGACATGATTGCAAAATACGTGGAGCGGCTATGCGCCCGTTGACGACAGACACCGCGCCGAAGGCGGGCACGGCGCTGGCCGCGGCGGTCGCGGCCCTGAAAAGCGGCGGCATGATCATCGTGGTCGACGATGAGGACCGCGAGAACGAAGGCGATCTGGTGATGGCCGCCGATCACGTCACCGCCGGGGCGATCACCTTCATGGTGACGCAGGGGCGCGGGCTCGTGTGCCTGCCGATGGACCACGCGATGGCCAATCGGCTCGATCTGCCACCGATGGTCCGCGACAACACGTGCCGGCGCGGAACCGCCTTCACCGTCTCGATCGAGGCCATGGAGGGCGTGACAACCGGCATCTCGGCGGCCGATCGGGCCCACACGATCCGCACCGCGGTGGCGGCGGGCACGGTACCGTCCGATCTTGCGCGGCCGGGACACATCTTTCCGCTGCGCGCCGACCCCGGGGGTGTACTGGTCAGGGCGGGACATACGGAAGCATCGGTGGAGCTTGCGGTCATGGCGGGATGTTCCCCGGCGGCCGTCATCTGCGAGATCATGAACGATGATGGCACCATGGCGCGCATGGACGACCTGCGCGTCTTTGCCCGCGCGCATGACCTGCCCATTGTCAGCATTGCCGAGCTGGTGGCGTTCGCGCGCGCGACCATGGTGAACGGCCGGGCTGCCTTACAGCCCCGGGTCGTGGCGGTTGCGGAGGCGGCGCTGCCGAGCCTGCATGGCGGTGACGGCTGGCGCGCGCATGCGTTCCGCGATGCCGACGGGCAGGAGCATCTGGCGCTGGTGCACGGGTGTGTCGATGACGGCGTGCCGCTGGTGCGTCTGCATTCGGAGTGTCTGACCGGCGATGCCCTCGGGTCGTTGCGGTGTGACTGCGGTGCCCAGTTGCAGCAGGCCATGCGCCTGATCGCCGGTCAGCCTGCCGGTATCGTGCTGTATCTGCGCGGGCACGAGGGGCGCGGAATCGGTCTGGCGAACAAGATTCGCGCCTACGCGCTGCAGGACGACGGGGCGGATACCGTGGATGCGAACCGGCATCTCGGGTTTGCGGACGACGCGCGCGAGTGGAGTGTTGCCGTTGCGATCCTCCGGACGCTGGGTGTGCGGACGCTCGATCTGCTGACCAACAACCCGGCCAAGCGTGACGCCCTGACCGCCCATGGCCTGGAGGTGCGGCGTCGCGTGCCGATCCAGACGCCGCCCAATCCGTTCAACCGGGCCTATCTGGCGACCAAGAGCGCCCGCATGGGTCACGCGCTGCCGGCACTCGCGCAGGGCTGCCTGTCCTGAAATCCCGCTTTCAGAGCATTATGTTTTCCAAGGATTATTCTGATCATGTCGACCAACCGCCCTTCGACCTTGCCCGTTCTGTCGTTCGAGACGATGCCCAGGCTGGCGCTGCTGACCAGCCGATTCAACGAGGCCGTCACACACGGTCTGCGTGACGGCGCGCTTCAGTGGCTCGCCGAACACGACATCGTCGTGCGCGACGAAGACAGTTTCGACGCGCCCGGCGCGTTCGAACTGCCGTTGCTGGCGCAGACGCTTGCCCGCACCGGCCGCTATGACGGCGTGATTTGCCTTGGCTGCGTCGTCAAGGGCGACACGGCCCACTTCGAGTTCATCAGCCTTGGCGCCACGGTCGGCATCATGCAGGCGTCGCTCCAGACGGGTGTGCCGATCGCGTTCGGGGTTCTTACCACCTATTCGGATGCGCAGGCCCAAAGCCGCTCCGCGTCCGACGAGCACAACAAGGGAAGGGAGGCGGCGGCCGCCTGCGTCGAATCCCTCGCCCTCATCGCCCGCATCAACGCCTAGAACACGTCCACTGAACCCTGGGTCAGTGCAAACGCACTGACCCGTTGTTGCGCGAGCATCTCCACCATCGAATGTGGTCATTCAAACGGGATCGGCGCGGGCGCCGCGTTCACCGGACCACGTCGAAACGCTCGGCCATCTCGGCCAACGGCCAGCGCGGACGCGGGCGGACGGCCGTGTCGTCGAAAGGCCACCGGCCCAGACCGGCCGCCGCGCGCATGGTTTCGATCGCCGCCCAGCCGACCATCACCGCATTGTCGGTGCACAGGCGAAGCGGCGGGGCGGCGAACGGCAGCCCCCGTTCTGATGCCAGTGCCATCAGCCGTGCACGGATCGCGCCGTTGGCGGCAACACCGCCGGCCACGACCAGCGTCGTCGCTTCGGGCAGAAGATCGAGGGCGTGCGCGGCCCGGTCGACCATCACATCGGCCACGCATGTCTGGAAGCTGGCGGCCAGATCGGCCGCGTCGCGACGTGGCAGGGCGCCGGCTCCATACGGTGCCAGACGCTGCGCCACCGCCGTCTTGAGACCCGAGAACGAGAAATCGCAACCGGGTCGCCCCAGAAGCGGCCGGGGCAGGGGGTGGACGTCGTCTCGTCCCTCGCGCGCCAGTGCCTCGATCGCAGGTCCGCCGGGCCAGCCGAGGCCGAGCATCTTGGCCACCTTGTCGAACGCTTCCCCGGCCGCGTCGTCGATCGTCCCGCCCAGTTTGCGGTAACGCCCCACCCCCTCGACGGCGATGCACTGGCAATGACCGCCGGAGACCAGCAACAGCAGATAGGGGAACGGCGCGCCGCCCTGGACCACCCCGGGCAGGCGGGGGCTCAGCGCATGGGCCTCGATATGATTGACGGCGATGAACGGCAGCCCGAGGGCAAGTGCCATGCCCTTGCCGACACCGCTGCCGACGATCAGGCCGCCGATCAGGCCGGGCCCGGTGCTGGCGGCGATCGCCCCCAGATCGGGGGCACTCAGGCCCGCGTCCCGCAGGGTCGCCTCCACAAGCCCCGGCAGGGCGGCAAGATGCGCGCGTGCCGCGATTTCGGGCACCACGCCGCCGAACGCGTCGTGCTCGCGCTGCGTGTGCACCCGTTCGGCCAGCACGCGCCCATCGGCATCCAGGATCGCGCACGCCGTGTCGTCGCACGACGATTCGATCGCCAGCACCGGCGCCCCGATGGCACCCGATCGCCGTGTTTCCAGAGCCGACGAAATTTGTGGGCCGCCCTGCGTCATTGTCGTCTTTCCTTCATGCCCCGCCGGTAATAGAGAAAGCCGATGTCCTTCGCACCCTCTGCCGGCGGTTCGCCTTCGCCGGTGCTACAAAAAATCGCGGCCGAAGCCGATGCGCGGCGTCGACGCGGGACCGTTCACGACCACCGTCGCACGTTGCCGATGCGGGTGGGCACGCGCGCGTCGCCGCTGGCGCTGGTCCAGACACGGGCCTTTTTAACGTTGCTGACCCGCTTCTGTCCCATTCTGCGCGATATGGGGGCATTTCAGGAACACCAGATCAACACGACCGGCGATCAGGTGCAGAACCGCGCCCTGGCGGAGATTGGTGGCAAGGGTCTGTTTGCCAAGGAAATTCACGAAGCCCTGTCCGATGGCCGGATCGACTTTGCGGTCCATAGCCTGAAGGATCTGGAGACGACCCTGCCGCCCGGTCTGGTGCTGGCCTGCACACTGCGCCGCGAGGACGCGCGCGACGTCCTGATCCTGGGGCCCGATTGCAGCGCGCCATTGCCGGAAGACCCGTATGCGGCGCTTCCGCCGGGGGCGCTGGTGGGCTGTGCCTCCGTCCGGCGGCAGGCCCAGATCATGCATGTGCGGCCCGACCTGCGATTCGGCCTGTTGCGCGGCAACGTGCAGACGCGTCTCGACAAGCTCGCCGCGCGGCAGTGCGACGCGACGTTGCTGGCGCTGGCGGGCTTGCGGCGCCTGGGTATGGAAGACCGCGCCGATATCGTCATCGACCCGACCGTGATGGTTCCCGCCGCCGGGCAGGGTATCGTCGGCGTCACGGTGCGCGAGAGTGATGTGGAACTGCGCGAGCTTCTGTCCGCGATCGAGGATTTCGAGGCGCGTGCCGTCTCCACCGCCGAGCGCGCCTTGCTGGCCGAACTCGACGGTTCCTGCCGCACGCCGATCGGCGGCCATGCGCGGCTGGAGACCGGCAGCGACGGGGCGCCCCAGTTGCACCTCACCGGACTGGTTGCACGGGAAGACGGATCGTTCCTGCTCAAGCGCCACATCACGGGTGCGCCGTCCGATGCCGCGCGCATCGGCCATGCGCTGGGCCGCAGCCTGCGCGCCGACAGTCCGGCGGACATTTTTGTCGACTGAGCATCACGCGGGTCCGGCCGAACGGCGCGGGGTTCTCGTCACGCGCCCGGAACCGGGGTTGTCCCGGACGATGGAGCGTGTCGCGGCTTTGGGCTGGCGGCCGATCGCGTCGCCTATGTTGCGGGTCAGGGCCGCGGGGCGCGCCACGTCGACCGCACCCGCGCAGGCCGTGCTGGCCACTAGCGGCCAGGCGCTGGATTATCTGCCCCCGGATCTGGACCGGCGGTCCCCGTTTTATGCGGTGGGCGACGCCACGGCGACGCGCGCGCGGGCGGCCGGGTTTGCCGCAGTCG
>NZ_JABXXR010000155.1 GCF_013376175.1 Ameyamaea chiangmaiensis | reverse complement strand
GACCACGCGCCCACGCTGGCCGATCTGTCTGCGGCCCTGCTCCACGCCGTCGACGGCACCCGGACCAGACTGCTGGTGGCGCAGATGGACACCCTGCGACGCGCGAAGACCGCCCCCGCGACCGCCCTCCTGCAACGCAGGGCGGCACGGGACATGGAGGCGCAACAGCCGGATTCAGCGGTCGAGGATCTGGGGGACGCAATGGCGCTTCAGCCGGACCTGACGATCCTGCGCCGCGACCGGGCCGCCGCCGCGATCGCCGGCGGACACGACAACGACGCGATCACCGATCTGGGCCTGTATCTGCAGGCCGAGCCCGACGACCCGCAGGGATGGGCTATCCTGACCCAGGCCGAGGTGGCACGAAAGGACATGCGCGCGGCGTTCAGAGCGTGGCAGCGCGTGCTGGCGCTGGCTCCGCAATGGCCAGACGGCACGAAACAGCGCGAGTCCCTGCGGATGCAGGCCTTCGGGCGTCCCACCTGAGGGTCGGTGGCGGCGTGGCCCCAAGCCGCGCCGCTCAGTAGCCGCTCAGTGGCCCCCGAACTTCTTGCTCGCCGCCTGAAGGGCGGCGCTCTGCTGGGTGAAATTGGCGGCGATGCGGCCATGTGACGCGACAGCGGCGTCGTGTACCCGCCCTATGCGAACCTTGGCATCGTCGCTGATCGCGGCCTCTTCCTTGGCGGCGGCGCTCGTCGCGCAGGTGTCATACGTGCGCGCGGCCTTCTGATAGGCCGTCACCTTGTCCACCGTGGCGTTATAGGCGGCGACACTGGACACATCGAGCCTGGGGGCCGACGGCTCGGCACCGCAGGCCGACCCTGACGACGCGGCACGCGCCTGTCCGCTCATGACACCCAGGCACAGTCCCGCAGCAATCGCGGCACCGAGAAGACGACTCATGATCTGATTCTATCCTCGACAGAAGCGGGCGAGATGCCCGACCCAGCGGTGCTCTAGCCGTGCGATTGCGGCAGCATCATGGCGTGAACACCGCCAGTTGCCCGACCGGCGCGCCGAGGATTTCATCGTCGCGCATGACGACGTTACCGCGCACGATCGTCGCCATCGGCCAGCCACGCACCGCCTTGCCGTCGAAGGGCGTCCACCCCACCGGCGAGGCGATCCAGTCATTGGTGATCCGGCGTTCCGCCTTCAGATCAACCAGCGTGAAATCGGCGTCGTATCCGGCGGCGATGCGTCCCTTGGCCTGAAGGCCGTACACGCGCGCGGGGCCGGCCGCCATCAGGTCCACCATTCGGCCGAGCGACAGCCGACCCGCGTTCACGTGGTCGAGCATGACCGGCACGATCGTCTGCGTACCCGTAAGCCCCGCCGGCGTCGCGGGCCATGGACGTGCCTTGGCGGCCAAAGAGTGAGGCGCGTGGTCCGATCCCACGACGTCGACCGTGCCGTTGCGCACAGCCTCCCAGCTTGCGTCGAAATGACGGCGATCGCGGATCGGCGGGTTCATCACGGCCAGCGGGCCCAGCTGCTCGTAACACTCCGGCGCCACCTGCGTCAGGTGATTGACCAGCACTTCGACCGTCGCGATATCGCGATACCCCTGCAACCAGAGCAGTTCCTCCTGCGTCGAGGTGTGCAGGATGTGGATCGGCCGACGCGCCTTGCGGGCCAACGCGGCGATGCGACGCGTCCCCAGGAACGCACACTCCTCATCGCGCCACAGCCGATGATTGTCGTAGGGCATCCCCTCGGTGAACATCCCCTTGCGCGCCTGCAGGCGATATTCGTCCTCGGAATGGAACGCGACGCGGCGATGGCCGCTGCGCAGGACCGCCTCGATCCCGGCATCGTCCTCGATCATCAGGTCGCCGGTGCTGGAACCCGCGAACACCTTGATCGCACAGACGCCGTCGAACTGTTCGAGCGTGGCCAGATCGGGGGTGTTGGCGCGCGTCGCCCCGACATACAGCCCCATGTCGATCCAGGCATGGGCAGAGGCATATTCCTGCTTCCAGCGCAGCATGTCCGCATCCGTGATCGCCGGCGCGGTGTTGGGCATGTCGAACACACAGGCGATTCCGCCGAGGGCCGCCGCGCGGGTTCCCGTGGGAATGGACTCGACCGCCGCGTCGCCCGGGTCGCGCAGGTGCACATGGGCGTCGATCAGGCCGGGCAGCACATGCAGCCCGCGTGCGTCGATCACCTGGTCCGCGGTGTCGGCGGCAGCGACCGAGAGACTGGCGATCCGCCCGGAGCGGACGCCGACATCGGTCGCGACCTCGCCCCAGGGAAGAGCGCAGGTGCCCCCCTTGATGATCAGATCAAACTGCATGGTGGCCCCTTCTCTTGCATATTGACTGCGACCGATACGCCCATCCACGCGCCACGACTACTCCTCCCACGCATAAACGAACCAGTGCCGACGACACGTCCGGGCAGCCTGGACACTGGGCAACACCATCGACAAACAAAGAAACAAAATGTATCGCCTTCTCACCTCATCATCGCAGCCTTTCGCCTCAGCCACCCAGGAACCAACCATGAACCTGCACTCCGGCTCGCCCTCCCTGATGGCCGACAAACGCCCACGCATGAAAAATCTGACGTTCTCGATACCACAGAGGCCAACGGCCTCAACGCGGACTATTTCTATGACCTGATCAACGGGGCCGCAGTGGTTTCGTTTGATGTCTTCGACACCGTTTTGGTCCGGCCATTTCTCAATCCTGCCGACGTCTTTGTGATGATGGAGCGAACGACAGCGATAAAGAATTTTTATCATGAACGGATCAAGGCCGAGGAGCGCGCCCGCGCGCGTCTCGTGACCGTCGATCATGCCAAACACTACGATTTCGTCAGAAGTGTTTTCATCAGAAAAATGCATGACCAGACGCATCATTTTGCCGACTTCATCAAACCCTTTATCGGCGTGGTCAGCATCGAGGAGTTGCGGGAAACGCTCTTGTTGCTGTTCCGTGCACTCGTGCGGCAACCGACTTTATTCGAACATCACGCCTTGGCGATGCTGCCCCACAATCGCGAACTGGGCGCATCAACGTTCCAGACCATCGGATCGTTCTGGCGTCCCGACAATCACGCCAGCACCCGACCTACGCTCACGGCGTGAACGTAACCGCGCGCAAAACAAAAACGGTTCTGATGAAAAAACTGAAGGCCCGCTGATACCGGAGAAGAATCGTTGGGAAGGTATGCAAGACCGCGGCATACCTTCATCCGGGCGAATCTCAGGCATTCATGGCGACCATGGGGTGTGCCCAAACCACTACCAGAACCATAAAGGCACATATCCGCGCAGCACGGTTCGTGCCTTTACCGATCTCCCAGAACGTCAAACACGTTTCCAGTAACAGGCCTCTCCTCGATCAGCGCACGATGCCAGAGAGCGTAAAACAGCAATGACCACGCGGCCGCCGCCGTCCGGTGACCAGCACAGGCATGAAACAACGCTTCGACCCGTTCTGGATGGGCAAGTTCCCGGATGACGGGCTGTCGGGCGACGAGTGGCCCCAACCGGCCCCCATCCTCGGCGATCCACGCCCCTATCGGCACAGTGAAACCCTGCTTGGGTGCGAACGGTCGTGCATCGGGCATCGCGCCCGCCAGCCAGCGCCGCAACAACCACTTGCCGCGTCCGTCACGCACTTTCATGGAATCCGGTAGGCGCCAGACTGCCTGCGCGACCACGGGATCGAGCAGCGGCGTGCGCCCCTCGACCGCATGCGCCATGAGACAGCGGTCGAGCTTGAGCAACAGGTCGTTCGGCAGCCATTCGGCGATGTCCACCGCCTGCGCCTGTTGCAGGCGCGACGACCAGTGACGGGCGTCGAGTTCGGCGGCGTCGATACCACGCCGCCAGCCGGGCAGATCGTCGCGTAGAATGCCCAGCCCATCGAAGATCGCGCGCCGCCGCATGCGTCGACCGCCGCGCCACCACGGCTTCATCGCACGCCGATAGCGCCCGTATCCCGCAAACAGTTCGTCCCCGCCCTCGCCCGACAGGATCACCTTGACCTCGCGCCGCGCCTCGCGCGCCAGAAGCCAGGTCGGGATGATGGCGTAATCGGCGGCGGGGTCGTCCATGCAGGCGACAATGGCGGGCAGATGCGCCCAGACCATGTCACGCGTGATGCGCAGCACACGATGCTCGGCCCCCGCAACAGAGGCCAGATGCGCGGCCTGCGCCGTCTCGTCCGCTGCTCCGCGTGCGTCGAAGGATGCCGTCCAGGCCTTGAGCGAACCGGCACCACGCGTCCGCCCCAGACGCGCCATGACGGCCAGAACGCTGGCGCTGTCCACGCCGCCGGACAAAAACAGCCCGAACGGCACATCGGCGCGCTCATGGGCCTGCACACTGTCTTCCAGTGCCCGATCAAGCCGCGCGAGGGCCGCGTCTTCCGTGATCGTCTCGATGGGCCCCTCGGGCATCGGCGACAGCCGGTGGCGGTGCAGGACACGCCCGTCGGCGATCTGGATCGTCTCGCCGGGCAGCACGCGGCGGATGCCCGGAAAGATCGTCTCCCGGCCCGTGGTAAACTGAAGGCCCAGCAATTCGGCGCGCACCCCCGGATCAACCGCGCGGGGCACGACGCCACTGTCGAGCAGAGCGCGCGGCTCGGACGCGAAGGCCACGCCCTGCGGCCGTTCGGCGTAATAGAGCGGCTTGATCCCGAACGGGTCGCGCGACAGAACCTCTTCCTGATGCCCCTGGCCGCCTTCGCCCAGCGCGATGGCGTACATCCCGCGCAGCGACGACGCGAAACCGGGCCCTTCACGCATCCACATGTGCAGCGCGGGTTCACAGTCACTGTGTGTGGAGAAGGTTTCGCCCTGCAGGGGACCGGCGCGCAGTGACGGGTCGTTGTAGATCTCGCCATTGGCGACGATCGTGCCCGTGCCGACCGTGATCGGCTGCGCCCCGCCCGCCAGATCGACGATCGCCAGACGCGTATGGACAAAACCCGTACTGCCCATCAGGCGGGTGCGCGTGCCGTCCGGCCCTCGATGCGCCAGCGACAGCGCCATGCGTTCGAGGGTCGTCGCGTCACAGGCTGCCCCGCGCGCGCAGCACAGACCGGCGATCCCACACATGTCAGCCCCTCCCGACCCGTGTCAGAAAATCATGCCAGCGCGCCAAAACCGGGGCACTGGCGAACTCGGCCTCGAACCGCAGGCGTCCGGCGCGCCCCAGCCGACAGGCCAGATCAGGTGCTTCGACAACCGATGCGATGGCGTTTCCCAGGGCATCGAAGTCTTCCAGTGGCACCAGCAGGCCGTCCTCGCCCGGCGTGATCAGTTCCACCGGTCCCTGCGCGCGGGCGGCGACCACGGGGCGCCCCGCCGAAAACGCCTCGATCACGACATTGCCCAGCGGTTCATGACGCGACGGACAGACCAGCACGTCACACGCCGCCAGTAATCCCGCCGTCTGCTGCACCCAGCCCGGCATATGCACCCGCGCGGCAACGCCGCACTGCCGCGCCAGCGCCTCGAGCGCGGCGCGCTCGGGCCCTTCGCCCGCGATGACGAGATGTGCGTCGGGTACCCGGCGCATCGCCGGGATCAGCACGTCGAACGCCTTGTTCGTGTGCAGCCGGCCGAGGGCGAGCACCAGCGGCGCGGAGGGCGGCACGTAGTCCGGCCGAACCGGTGCCGCTTCGCCGAAGTCGATGGCGAAATTGGGCAGATAGTGCGCGCGCGCGGTCGGCCACCCCTGCTCGCCCAGCCACCGCACGATACCGCGCGTGTTGCCGATCAGATGATCGCAATGCCGATAATAGCCCAGATCGTAAAACCCCCCCAGCCGCCCCGCCAGAACCCATGGGCCGGTGGGCGTGAACCGCGCGGCCCGGTTCATCCAGGCCACGACGACGCGCGGGGCGAACCGGTGCAACGCGCGACGCAGGCGCGCGCGGGTCA
>NZ_JABXXR010000154.1 GCF_013376175.1 Ameyamaea chiangmaiensis | reverse complement strand
GGCAGATGCAACAGGCCACCCACCCGTTCACCCGCGCGGCGCCCACCGGCCGTCGGATCGCCGTGGTCGGCGCCGGGCCGGCCGGACTGGCCTGCGCCCACCGCCTGGCCATGAAGGGCCATGACGTCACGATCTACGACGCGCAGGACAAGGCCGGGGGCCTGAACGAATACGGTGTGGCGGCCTACAAGCTCGCGGATGACTTCGCACAGCACGAGATCGCGTTCGTGGAGCAGATCGGAGGCATCACCGTCCAGCCCGGACACAAACTGGGCCGCGATATGACCGTGGCCTCGCTGACGGCTGCCTTCGACGCCGTGTTTCTGGCCTTCGGGCAATCGGGCGTGCGTGCGCTGGCGCTGGACAACGAGGGGCTGCCCGGCGTGCTTAACGCGGTGGACTTCATCGGCCAGATCCGTCGCTCCCCCACCAAGGCGGACGTGCCGGTCGGCCGACGCGTCGTGGTGATCGGCGGCGGTAACACCGCGATCGACGCGGCCGTGCAGGCCAAGCGGTTGGGGGCGGAGACCGTCACCCTGCTCTATCGTCGCGGCACGGAGACGATGTCGGCCACCGTCGAGGAACAGACCTGGGCGCGGAACAACGACGTTCTGATCCGCACCTGGGCCGCGCCCACGGCCCTGACGGCGACGCCCGACGGTGCGGTGGCCGTCACCTTCACCCGCGGCCGCGCCGTCGATGGCCGCCCGGTCTATGACGGTGCCCCGTTTGTGCTGGAGGCCGACATGGTGCTGAAAGCGGTGGGACAGCTGGTGATGGACGAGCCCGCCCAGATCGGTGGCCCGGCGATCCGGACCGAGGGCGGCCGGATCGCCGTCGATGCCTTCGGCCGTACGTCCGAACCGCGCGTCTATGCCGGTGGTGACTGCACGGCGGGCGAGGATCTGACCGTCGCCGCCGTACGCGATGGACGCAATGCCGCCGAGACGATCCATGCCGATCTGTCCGCGGTGAAGGAGAACTGATCATGGCCGACCTGCGCACCAATCTGGCCGGCATCCGCTCGCCCAATCCGTTCTGGCTGGCGTCCGCCCCGCCCACCGATAAGGAATATAACGTCCGCCGCGCGCTTGAGGCCGGCTGGGGCGGGGTGGTGTGGAAGACGCTGGGCGAGGATCCGCCCGTCGTCAACGTCAGCAGCCGCTACGGCGCGTTCAACCACAACGGCGACCGGCTGGTCGGGCTGAACAATATCGAGCTGATCACCGACCGCCCGCTGGCGGTGAATCTGGCCGAGATCAAGGCCGTCAAGCGCGACTACCCCGACCGGGCGATCGTCGTCAGCCTGATGGTGCCGTGCGAGGAGGAAAGCTGGAAGCGCATCCTGCCTCTCGTCGAGGAGACGGGCGCGGACGGGGTTGAGCTGAATTTCGGCTGTCCGCATGGCATGTCCGAGCGCAACATGGGCTCCGCCGTCGGTCAGGTGCCCGAATATGTCGAGATGGTCACGCGCTGGGTCAAGCAGAACACCCGCATGCCGACCATCGTCAAGCTGACCCCCAACATCACCAATATCCTGATGCCCGCCCGCGCCGCCCTGCGCGGGGGCGCGGACGCCGTGTCGCTGATCAATACGATTCAGTCGGTCGTCGCGGTCGATCTGGACGCGATGGCGCCGATGCCGGTCGTGGGTGGTCTGGGAACGCATGGCGGCTATTGCGGGCCGGCGGTCAAGCCGATCGCACTGCGGATGCTGGGCGAGATCGCCCGTACGCCCGACACGTCAGTCCTGCCGATTTCGGGCATCGGCGGCATCTCCAACTGGCGGGATGCGGCGGAATTCCTGGTGATGGGGGCAAGCGCGCTTCAGGTCTGCACAGCCGCGATGCATTACGGCTTTCGTATCGTCGAGGACATGATCGACGGTCTGTCGAACTGGATGGATGACAAGGGTTTTGCGACCCTCCCCGACGTCACGGGCCGCGCCGTGCCGAATTTCGTCAACTGGAACCAGTTGAACCTGAACTTCAAGACGATCGCCCGCATCGATCAGGATGCGTGCGTGAAATGCGGCCTGTGCCATATCGCCTGCGAGGACACCTCGCATCAGGCGATCGCCAAGACCACGGTCGGCAACCAGCGCCGGTATGAGGTGATCGACGAGGAATGCGTGGGGTGCAATCTGTGCGCCCATGTCTGCCCGATCGATGACTGCATCACCATGGAGCCGCAGCCGGTCGACAGCGTGCTGACATGGCCACAGCACCCCAACAACCCCAACCGCGTAGTGGTGCCGGAGGCCGGCTGAACCGCGCCGCGCCCCGGACGGCCCTTGACGGCCGGCCGGGGCGGCCTGCCATAGTGTCCGGGTCCCGCCCGTGCACAGGATGCCGCTCTTGTCCGTCAACCCGTCGTCCCGCCGCGCTTTTCTCCGTTTCATGGCGGCCGCCGCGGCCACGGCGTCCGGCGTGGTGCCTGAAAACGTGCGTCGGGCGCTGGCCGTACCGGCGCACCGCGTCACCGGCACAATCATGGATGTCGAACATGTGGTGATCCTGATGCAGGAGAACCGCTCCTTCGACCATTATTTCGGCACGCTGCGCGGCGTGCGCGGCTATGGCGATCCGCGCGCCGCCCCCCTGCCGCACGGCGATACGGTGTTCGCCCAGCCGAACCCCAAAGGGGGGACGGTGCTGCCGTTTCGTCTGAACACACAGACGACCAGCGCCGAATGTCTGCCGAGCCTCGACCATAGCTGGAAGGGCACGCAGACCGAGTGGAACAACTGGGACGTCTGGATCAAGCACAAGACGGCCATGACGATGGGGTATTTCACCCGCAACGACACGCCGTACTACCATGCGCTGGCCGACGCCTTTACGATCTGCGACGCCTATCATTGCTCCATTTTCGGGCCGACGAACCCCAACCGGCTGTATTTCTTTTCCGGCACCAGCGGTCTGGCCGTGGACGATTTCGGGCGACAGGTCACGATCAATGTCGACGACGGCAACGTCACCGCCGACATGGCGCTGGACCATCCGGCGTTCCCCGGGTTTACGTGGCAGACCTATGGCGATGCGCTGATGGCCCACGGCGTGGACTGGAAAGTCTATCAGGAACGCGACAACTTCACCGACAACCCCCTCGCCTCGTTCGCGCAGTTCCGCAACCTCGATCCGAATTCCGCGCGCTACAGGGCGGCACGGGCGATCGTGCCGGGCTCCACCCCCGCCACGATGGAGAATTCGGAGGCGCGCTACCTGCTGGCAGCCTTTGAACACGACGTGCGCCACGGCACCCTGCCGCCCGTCTCATGGATCGTGCCGCCGCAGGCACTGAGCGAACATCCCGACGCGCCACCGGGCTATGGCGAGTTCCTGGTTTCCCGGATCATGGACATCTTCGTCCGCCATCCGGAGGTGTGGGCCAAGACGGTATTCATTCTCAACTATGATGAGAATGACGGCTTCTTTGATCATGTCCCACCCCCCGTTCCCGCCCTCGACCCCGCGCAGGGCGTCAGCACGGTCGCCACAACGGGGGAGGATTTCCATGGCGTGCCGGTGGGTCTTGGCCCGCGCGTGCCGATGATCGTCATCTCGCCGTGGAGCACGGGTGGCTGGGTCAATTCGGAACTGTTCGACCACACATCGGTGCTGCGCTTTCTGGAAAAACGTTTCGGCGTTCCCGCCCCCCATGTCACTCCATGGCGACGGGCCGTGACGGGCGATCTGACATCGGCATTCGACTTCACGCACAAGGCAGCGTCCTTTCCCGCCTCCCTGCCGAAAACGGACACAGTGCTGGCGGACACGCGACGGTCCTGCACGCTGATGCCTCCAACGCTGCCCGTCACGCAGGAACGCCCGGTGCAGGAGCCGGGTCAAAGGCCGGCGCGGCCGTTGGCTTACACCCTGCGCGCCGCCCTCGAACCCGCCGGGACGGGCGGGCGGGTCACGCTCGACAACGCAGGCGCCCTGGGCGCGACCTTTCTGGTGTTCAATGGGCAGCCCACCGGTCCGCTGCATGTAACGCTGGCCACGCACACCGCGACGACCCTGCCATTGGGCGACGATCGGGGGCAGGTGCATGGTCCCAACGGCTTCTGGTGCTCGCTGACGACGGGCGGTCACGCGCACTGGCCGCGCATCGCGACGGACATCGACGCGGCATCCGGTCGACTGCTGATCGCGCTTCACCCAACGTCCGAACACACCTGTGCGCTTACGCTGACCCAGCATGCCGCTTACGGGGGTGAGTCCCGGGCCATCACGCTGACGCCGGGAGCGGTACAGACGGTGGCATGGGATCTCGCGTCTTCCGACCACTGGTACGACGTTTCCGTCACCTCGTCCGACATGCCGGGCTTCGTCGTTCGGCTGGCGGGACATGTCGAGACGGGACGCGCCAGCCGAAGCGACCCGTTGCTTGGCGAACCTATGGCCTGACAGCCCGGCGGCAGATCCACACCGGATTGTCTTATGAAGGCACTATAGGACGTGTAATTATACCTCATGACAAAATACATTTCAGGAATATTTAAATATATATTTATTACAGACAGCATAACTACCAGCGTACGTCAGGTTACACATCAGCGCCTGTAGGGCGTTTCTCTTTCGAACAAAAAATCGTTACCAGCCGCACCGGGCGATCGTCCGAAACATGTGCTATCGTCGTGCGTTCCGAGAGTGGTGGGACCACCTGCCACACCATTTGCCTGCGCCTGCGAGACGGCGCTGCTCCTGCAAGGAGAGAACGCCATGTCCCATCGCCAATTTCTACTGCTCCGGCTGTCTGCGTCCGGTGGGCTCCGCGCGCTTGCGGTCGTGCTTCCGCTCGTCGGGCTCGCGGCGTGCGCAAGCACCAGTTCGCTGGTGGCGCAGAAAGAGGACCACCTTGCCGCTGCCGGTTTCGTGGTGCGCCCGGCCAACACGCCCCAGCGTCAGGCGATGCTGAACCGCCTGCCGCCCCACCATTTCGTGCGGCGCGAACACGGTGACGCCATCCATTATGTCTACGCCGACCCGCTGGTGTGCGACTGCCTGTATGTCGGCGACCAGAGCGCCTACCAGCGCTACCAGGCCTACGTGCAAGCGCAGAATCTTGCCGACGAACAGGAAATGACTGCCCAGACCTATCAGGACCAGCAGTGGAACTGGGATAACTGGGGACCCTGGGGGCCCGGTTTCGGCCCGATGGGCTTCGGTCCCGGCCCCTTCGGACCGGGATGGTAGCAGCGATCACCGGACACGCTACCCGGAGGAGACCTTACCCACATCGCAAGGAGCAGGCATGACAGACACACGGACGATACGCCTGGCACAGGACGGTTTTCTGAACCGCCACGCCCTCGGCCCGCTGGCTGAACGCGTGCGGGTGCCGCGCTTCGACCCGGCGTCGCTCCGCACCGGCATCGTGCATCTGGGGTGCGGCAACTTTCATCGCGCGCATCAGGCGGTCGCCACACAGGCCGCCATCGAGGTCGAGGGAGAGGCCGGGCTACGCTGGGGCATCGCGTCGGCGACCATGCGAAAACCCGATCTGGCGCATCAGCTCGCCCGTCAGGACCGGCTCTTCACCGTTCTGCAACGCGACGCAGAGCGGACCCATCCCATTGTGATCGGCAGCCTGTCCGAGGTGATCTTCGCACGCGACGACCGACAGGGGCTGGCCGCGCGCATTGCCGACCCGCAGACGGCCATCGTCTCCCTGACCGTAACGGCGAACGGCTATTGTCTGGAGCCCGCATCCGGGTTGCTGGACGCCGCCCACGACGACATCCGCCACGATCTTGCATTCGGGCGACCCGGACAGCGGCGCGACACCACGGAACTGCGCTCCGTCGCCGGTATCCTGACCCACGGGCTGGCGCAGGTTCGGGCCGCCGGGCACCGCCCGCCCGCCGTGATCAGTTGCGACAATCTGCCCGGCAACGGCGCGATG
>NZ_JABXXR010000153.1 GCF_013376175.1 Ameyamaea chiangmaiensis | reverse complement strand
GACCCGGAGGCGGCCGAGGCGGCGCTTGCGACGTTGCGGCGGATGACGGACCGCCCCTGTTTTCCGCAGGCGCTGTCGTCGATGCAGGTGCGTCGGGTCCTGCACCTGCGTGTTCCCGGGGCCGAGGGCCTGCGCCCCGCGCGGCTGTATGTGCCCTGGGGGCGGCCGCGCGGGATCATCCTGTTTCTGCATGGTGGCGGGTTCGTCCATTGCGGCCTGAACTCGCATCACGGGATCTGCTGCCGCCTGGCCCGGCAGTCCGGGGCGGTGGTGCTGTCGTTCGATTACCGTCTGGCGCCCGAACACCCGTTTCCGGCTGGCCTCGACGATTGTCGGGCGGCGCTGCGTTTCATAAGTGGCGAGGCATGGCGCTGGGGCGGTCGCGTCGCTGTCGCGGGTGACAGTGCCGGTGGCACTCTGGCGGCCGTGCTGGCGCAGGACGCCCGGTTGGGGGCGGCGGAGGTTGCGGCGCAACTGCTGTTCTATCCGTCGCTGTATGGCGCGCGGGAGTCGGAATCCAGCGCCCGCTGTGCCGAGGGTTATCTCCTGACCACGCGGTTGATGCGTTGGTATGGCGAGCACTATGTGCGGCGGGAGGAGGACCTGACCGATCCGGGTTTTGCGCCCGGTCTGGCGGACGATGTAAGCGGCCTCGCTCCGGCGATCATCGTAACGGCGGGGTTTGACCCGCTGTGTGACGATGGTCGGGATTATGCGCGACGGTTGTCCGACGCTGGCGTGCCCGTTCGCTATCGCTGTCTGCGCGGGTCGATCCATGGTGTGCTGAATTTCTACAGCTTCATGCGCGCGGGTCGTGCGGCGATCCGTTTCGGTGCCCGTGGCCTTCGTGTCTGGTTGCGCTCGCCGTCCTGACCGGGGCGCCGCCAGTTCCTCGCGGCTTACGGAAAAAACCGCGTCGCCGGTTCGTCGATCCGGGGTGGCAGGTCCGGCGTATCGGTTTTCAGGCCATAGACCACGACCTGCCGCCAGCTGTTATCGTAGCGATACAGGACACGGTAGTCGGACCTGAGGACGCTGTAGAGGGCCGCACGCGCATCGCGATTTTCCTCCTGGTATGCGGGTTCGGCCGTCATCACCCGATCAGGGCGTGTGGCCATGATGCGCCGCACTTCGGCCGTCTGGTCGATGCCGACCGCACCGCGCTCTGTCTGCTGGTTCAGGTGGCCGGGAAACGGATGGTCGGTGGGCAGGCAGGAGCTCGTGACGTCATAGAGCGCGGGCCAGCCATCATAGACAAACAGGCAGCCGCGATGTCCGGCGACCGCGGCGACCGCGTGATCGAGATTGATCGCGCGTCCGAACGATATCTGGTGTTTGTAGAGTTGGCGTTGTCCGGCGACGAAGCCCAGAACCGCAAGTGTCAGGAGTACGACACGTCCCCATCGCCAACGCCACAGCGGGGCGGCGCACAATGCCAGGGGCGCGAACAGTGGAAGCGCGTAGTGGCCGTACCAGGTCCCAAAAACGGCAACCGCCAGCAGTGCCACCAACGACCATAGATCGAGAAGGGCCAGATCGGCTGTCTGGTCCGACGCGGGTTCCCGGCATGCGGCGATGCGTCGGATCGGGATACAGACCAGCAACGGCAGGACGTTCTTGGTCATGTGGGCCAGGCGCATATGCGTCGTGACGGGCGATTCGTGTCCCCGGTGCGCAATCGATCCCGCATTGGCGAACCACCAGGCGTCGAAATGACCGATCGCGGCGTAGCACGCCCCGGCGATGGCCGTCGGCAGAGCGGCCATCGTCATCCACAGAGCGGCATCGACGGCCAGCGCGGGAATGGAACGGCCTTGGCGACGGCTGAACCATAGCAGCGCGAGGCCGGCAAAGATGCCTTCGAAGATGGCTGTATATTTGATCTGCATGGCGAGGCCGAACAACGCCATGACGGCCATGCCGGGCGCGCGCAGAGTGCCCTGCCGCGCGAGACCGTCGCGGTGGCGAAACAGCACGATGGCCATCGCTGCGGTGACAAGCAGGGTATAATAGACCGGCGTCTGTCCCCCCTCGCCCTCGGCGAGGTCGAGCCACAGGATATACAGCACGGCGGACACCAGTGCGCCCGCTGCGGGGGCCACACGCCGGCCCATCAGGAACACCAGAATGGCCGTGCCGCACACGGACAGCAGGGCGGCGATCTGATAGGCCCAGACCCCGTCGCCCCCCGGCAGGCGAAAGGCCGCGAACAGAACGAACAGGCCAAGCGGCTTGCGGTCCCAGATATCGACATAGGGCAGCGCCCCATGCAGCAGCCGGCCGCCGACCAGACGGTAGAATTGTTCGTCGAGCGACACCAGCGGGTTGCCGAACGTGCGCCAGCGGGCCAGCACGGCCGTCAGGACCAGACAGAGTACGACGACAGGCAAGCCCGGCCCCTCGTCTCGACCCGTGGTCGCGCGGGCGGTGTCCATGAGAAGACCTCGGTCAGAAAGGCAGGGGGTGCGCCGCCGGAGCGGCACGGTCGTCAGATCTGGACGATATCGCCGAAGTCGAATGTCTCGCCTGGCGGATTTTCACCCACCCGCAGCGTGCCCGGGGCCATCATATGGTGGGGGGGAACCGGCAGGTTGTACGGCGCGGGCGCGCCCTTGAAGACGCGTCCGGCAAGATCGAATTTCGAGCCATGGCACGGACAGGCGTAGCCGCCCGGCCAGTTTTCGATCGGGATCGAGGCACTGGCGTCAGGCATGTAGCCCGGCACGCAGCCGAGATGAGTGCACACGCCGACGACCACACCGTATTCGGGCGACAGGGAGCGGTGCCAGTTCGCGGCATAGGGCGGCTGCTGATGCGCGGAAGACGCGGCATCGCGCAGGCGTGGCGCCAGAGCCGGCTGCTTCAGGGCGGCCAGCGCCGCCGGCGTCCGGCGCGTGATGAACACGGGGTTGCCCCGCCAGACGATCGCGATCTGCTGGCCCGGCTTCATGGCCGAGACGTCGACATCGATCGGCAGGCGCCCGACATCTGTGCCCGCGGGCCGCAGGCTGTCGAGAAACGGCCACGCGAAGGCGCCGACACCCACCGCTGCCGTTGCCGTGGTGGCAAGGGTCAGGAAATCACGCCGGGGCAGGGGGGCGGCTTGGCTGTCCATCGAAGGCTCCAGAAGCGGTCGTTGCCCGTTGTCCTAGCGGCACGATCGGCCGTCGGGCAAGCGCGAATCCGGTAACCGAAGCTGTCGTCCCTGACAGCCCCGTTACGCGGTCGTCACGCCGCCTACGGCAGCAGGTGGAACGTGCCTGGTGTGCCCTTGTCGGTTTCAATGACGCCATCGGGGCGATCGACGCGCACGGTCATCAGTTTGGGCAGATCCTTTGGATCGCCGCTGCAACTGCCAGTGTGCTTCTGAAGCACCTCGATCAGGGTCGCGTTCATCGGCGAGTTGCCGTCGACGATGAACAGCAGGCATCGGCCCGGCGTGCCGTCGGTGACGCCCTTGTGCGGCAGGACGACCCGCAGATGCTCCACCAGCGCGGTGTTGTCGAACCAGCTTGTCTGGGAGAACGTCAGCTTGTCGGCCGCCTGGTCGAGCCAGCCCATACGCATCAGCACCACGGCCAGCAGACCGGCCGGCAGAACCAAAAGCAGCCGGCGGACGATATGTTGCCGCAGGGTGCGCCGGGGGCGGGGGGCCCCGGACCGTCGCAGGACAGACATCGTGTTCAGCCCTGATCCTCGTGCCAGGCGTGGCCGGACGCGGCCAGCAGGTCCTGTGCGGCTTTCGGGCCCCAGCTCCCGGCCGGATAGGACTCGAGCGGCGCTTGATCGGCGCTCCACGCCTCCAGCACGGGCATGACGAAGCGCCATGCGGCCTCGACCTCGTCACGGCGGATGAACAGCACCGGATCACCGCGCACCGCGTCCAGCAAAAGACGCTCGTAAGCATCGGGGTACCGGGTGGCGAACGCCTTGCCGAAGGAGATATCGATATCGGCCTCGCGCAGGGTCAGGCTGTCGGGCTTGGCGGGGTCCTTGGTCGAGACGGCCAGCATCACGCCCTCGTTGGGCTGGATGCGGATGATCAGACGGTTCGCGCGGGGTGCCGCGGGGAAGATCGACCACGGCGCGCTCTTGAACTGGATCACTACCTCGCTGACCTTGTCGCGCAGACGCTTGCCCGAGCGCAGGTAGAACGGCACACCGGCCCAGCGCCAGTTCTGGATCTCCGCTTTCAGGGCGACATAGGTCTCCGTCGAACTGGTCTTGCCTTCGCCCAAATCCTCCAGATAGCCCGGAGCCGTCTGGCCGTTCACGTCGCCACGGACATATTGCCCGCGGACGGCGACCTGCGCCACGTTCTCGCGCGCGATGGGCTTGAGCGCGTGCAGCACCTTGAGCTTCTCATTGCGCAGAAGGTCCGCGTCGAGAGAGCCCGGCGGCTCCATCGCCACCAGCGTCAGTACCTGAAGCAGGTGGTTCTGGATCATGTCGCGCAGGGCGCCCGATGTGTCGTAATAGCCCGCGCGGCCCTCCACGCCGACCGTCTCGGCGGCCGTGATCTGGACGTAGTCGATCGCGTCCGACGACCACAGCCTCTCGAACACCGGGTTGGCGAACCGCAGCGCGATCAGGGCCTGCACCGTCTCCTTGCCGAGATAGTGATCGATGCGGAAGATGTGGTTCTCGGGGAAGAAGCGCCCGACCCCGTCATTGATCGCGTTGGCGGTGTCCAGATCGACGCCGATCGGCTTTTCCAGCACCACGCGCGACGCGTCGGTCACGAGTGAGTGGTTGTGCAGGTTTTCGCAGATCGCACCGTACAGATTAGGCGCGGTCGCCAGATAATAGACGCGGATACGATCGGCGGGCGCGTGGTCCAGAAGGTCGGTCAGGTTCGACCAGGTGCTGTCGGCCTCGGCGCCGTTGAGGCTCGCGTAATGGACGAGGTCCAGAAACGCGTCGATCTGGCCGCCGTCCTGGTCCTGGGGACGCACGAACGAGGTCAGCGCGTCACGTGCCCGGCCGCGATACTCCTCGGTCGAGAGCTTGGAACGCGCGGTGCCGATGATGCGTGACTCGGCTGGCACCTGCCCATCGCGAAAGCGATAGAACAGCGCCGGTAGCAGCTTGCGCATCGTCAGATCGCCTGTGGCGCCGAACACGACGTAGTCGAAGACGTCGACCGGGGTGAGTTGCGACAATGGACGGTCCTCCTCAAGACGGGGTGCGCCGATAGCGGAGGCTGAGGCAGACTGCACGCAGCGGCCGTTGAGCACCCGTCGGGCATGGCGAAGGGCCTGATGGCCCGTGTTCTCATGTCTGGTTTGTTCTGCGCGTAGGGCGACTGTCAAGAGATCCGGACGTCCGGGGGCAGTCGGGGCGGCGACGGGGGTGGCTGCGCGCGCGATTGACCGCAGGGGGGCGGAGAGGCGATAAGGCCCGCCGGGTCGTCCATAGACGAAGGAGAGCAACATGGACCAGGACAGCTTCGCCGAGGACGACAAGACCTCGACCGGCGGGATCGCCGCCGACCGGCTGCGCAGCATCATCGAGCGGATCGAGCGCCTCGAGGAAGAGCGCAAGGCCCTCGCCAGCGACATCAAGGACATCTACACCGAAGCGAAGTCGGCCGGTTTCGAGCCCGCGATCATTCGCCAGCTGATCCGCATGCGCAAGCGCGAGCCGGCGGACGTGGAAGAAGAGGAAACGCTGCTCGACATCTATCGTCGCGCGCTGGGAATGTGAGGATTCGCGCCTGCGACGCGCCGGCGCCAAAAAAAAATACAGTCTGTCTCTTGCTGAATTGTTCATCAGTTTTTCAGCGTCATAAAATCTTCACGTGACCTTGAGGCGGATGCGCATAGTTTCCCGAGCGTCTTTGGACTGGAGCGGGAACCAACTATGCCTATCCGTCGTGGCGCGCTTTTCGCCGGGCTGACCCTTTTTACATCGTGTGCGGCTCTCTCGACGGCTTTCGCTGACGATCAGCCAACGCCGGGAGCCGCCACGGCGCGGCCCGCGCACCATCGCCAGCATGGGCGGGTGGGCGCCGCGACGCCTCG
>NZ_JABXXR010000152.1 GCF_013376175.1 Ameyamaea chiangmaiensis | reverse complement strand
GGCGGCTCTGCCGCGCCCGAAACTGGAGCGACGCCCGGCGCCGATTTTCCCCGCGCGGGAGACCCTGCCACCGGCCCGCTGCACCGACGCCAGCACCTGCGTCACGAAAGGCCGCGCCTGCCGGGCGTGGGTGGAGCGGATGCGCCCCGGCCGAACCCGGAATTCTTCATCCCCGTTCATGTAAAATGCCCCGCACCGCGCGAAAGATCGCGCCGGATCAAAGAGATGACACCTCGACGCGAGGTGCTGAAAATTCCAGAACCTCGCAACAAGACCTAAAAACCCCGGAAAACAGCCACCCCGACCGAGCCGCGATGTGCGGCCTTTTATCCAGCCCTAATTTTTTCAGTCCTTTTCCGGGGTTTTCGTGATTCATTGCCCCTGCTCCACTCCCCGCGTCGAACCCACTCCGGGCACGCTGCGGACATGACCTGCGAAAAGCGCGGACGGAGTGAAAATCCCCCGCCCGGATCGTGATGAAAAGACGCCGTGAGACGATACTGAAAACGCACTTTCGCTGCCGGAAATGAAGAGCGTGGCAGCGGTCCAGTCACGCGCTGGAGTGATAGAAAAATGCATGCTGAACGACGGGTCATCGATCAGCCGGGCGACAGACGCGACGTAGGAAACCGTCTCGGCAGGCAATGGCCGACCAGTCGCCAGATGATCGTCATAGCGACCAGGTCCGGCATTGTAGGCGGCGAGGAATCCCACGTCGCCATAGCGGTCGTGCAGCCATCGCAGATAGGCTGCCCCGGCCGCGATATTGTCGTGCGGATCGAAGGGATCGGCCCCCAGATTGTGCGTGCGCCGGACATCCTTCCATGTGCCGGGCATGAGCTGCATCAGCCCTATCGCACCCGCACTGGACACTGCGTGCGGATCGCCGGCGCTTTCGGCATGGACGACGGCCCTCACCCATGCTGGCGGGATCGCGTTCCGCTCCGCCGCTTGACGCACCAGATCATCCCAATCCTGCGCATGGACAATGGTCGGCGAGAGCGACAGCGCAAGCACGGCCAGCACGCCAGCGGACATGAAAAACCGGGCACTCATTCCCGGCCTCCTGGGCGTTTCACAGGGCGGTTCCAGACCAGTTGCCACTCGCGTCCGCCGCGCCCTGCCTGGAACAGCGTGGCGCGAACCGGCTGTGTGAAAGTGGGATCGTCCAGGACCACGGAAACATACTCGCCGGCGCGCTCCCCGGTGCGTTTCCATCCCGCGCCCAGTTCGGGGCCAGTATCCCCGTCGCCCAGATGGATGCGATAATCCGGCGCATGCTCCGCGCCATTGTTTTCCACTGGCACGAAGATCAGTTCAGCATCCAGCGACAGGGTGCGCACACGCCCGGCAAATCCATCGGCGGTTCGGGTAAAAAATCCGATCTGGCTCATGGGAAAAATCCTTTCAGACAGAATGGGAATGACAGAGAATTCAAGGGCTGAATGACCATTATTGGATGGATGGTTCACCGGGCTTCATGGGCATCATGGGCGGCGCCAGAAGCGGTCGCTCCCGCATCGGCTTGGGCGGTTCCGGAAGGGGATCGAAATGCGGCGGCGGCGGCTCCGCCTCGCCCGTGCGGACATGAACCGGCACCGCGCGACCGATCACAGTATCCATCGGCAGGACACCGAAATACCGCCCGTCCAGACTGGTTGGTACAGCGGCGTTCATGACGAAGACCTGCCCCGGTTCGAGGCGTTGGCAGCCCTGCCAGACCGGCAGCTTCCGACCCCGATGATCGACGGTCTTCGCATCACCGACAGACTTACCGTCGATCGTGACGTGGATGCCGATGCGGCAGACACTCTGGCCCGCCAGCGCTGCCACAGGCTTGAGCAGCGGCACGCCAAACGGCAGGTAGCCGCGCGTTGCCAGTAGCGTCGCCTCGCGCTCCGGCAGGCGGATGGAGACAATGTCGCCGACGCGCACCGGGACTGTGGGCTGGATGCGATACAGCCCGACCGGAACGCTCGCCGTTTCGTTCCAGACCCAGCGCGGCGTGGGATGAAACGCCAGCGAGGTGCCCACGCCGAGCATGGCGAAATACGTGGTGAAGAACCATGCACGCCGGGTCATGACATAGCCCTCCTGCACAGCCACGCCTCGTGGCGTTCGCGCGTGTAGGGACGCGGTTCCTGCACCGCTGTGAGCCGGTGATGCAGATGCCGCCAGTGATCGGGACAGGCGGCCGCAGGATCGATCCCCAGCGCCTCCACGCCGTCGATGGCCTCCAGCACGCGCCGCACCTTTGGCCAGCCGCTCTGGCGCAGAAGGCTCTCGCCACCGGGCTGCACGAACGGCACGGTCTGGCAGGCTTCCTGAACCCCGACCGCGCGCACAATGTCGATGCAGGACACCACGGTCCCGAAATCATTCGCGGCCCACCGAATGAACGCGAACACGCTGTCCGGCGCGAAGCTCATCAGCCTGCGCCGACGGTCGAGAATACGATCCTCGACGGGATGCCCGAAGCGGACCCAATGTTCGATGCGCTTCTCGATCCAGGTCAGTTCGACCGTAGTGAGGGCATCGCCCTTCGACTGGAAAGAACGCGCGGTCATGGGACACCGACCAGGCGATCCGCGACCGCTTCCCGAGCCTTTTCTCCACGCCCCGACCGGGCTGCCGGAAGGGGAGCGAAAAGACCGAAATCCCCTACATAATAAGTTATTATATAAGTTATATAAGTTAAGACGACGATTTTTCCTTCAAAACCAATGGGTTGCGCCGTTTTTCGCCAACGGTCCGACGATGAATCCGCCAACGGTCCCACGATATGATGCGCCGTTGATCCAACGACATGTTTCACATCGTTATCCACAGATCCTGTGGATTGACTCGTTGGAACAGCGCATAAAATCCCCAGTTTTCCGCCAGAAATGACGCGAAACGCATAACCGGGGATGATCTGGCTGACGACAATGGCACGGATTTTCGCGATGAAGTCGCGACGACGGGTCAGGCTGCCTGAGCGTGCGTGCAGTTCCGCCAGATCGAAGCGCCATCCCTCCTTCTGTCGTCCGGCATGCCGACGCGCCAGGCGGTAAAGCCATCGCTCCAGACCGCCACGAAGGCAGAAATAGGCGGGATCAACACTCAGCACGCGCGAGCGATCGCAGGCGGCTTCCATCAGCCAGTCCGGCAGCGTCAGGGCCACGCCATCGTCACGGGATATCCGGACATCACTGATCCAGGTGAACGGTCTTTCCCTCCAGTCAGTGCCCTGGCGGATGTTCGTCATGACTGTTGTCGTGGACAGCCGTTCCAATGCACCACGAAGGCGATGATATTCATGCTGCCCGGAAGCCCAGCCCAGATCCTGAAACAGACGCCATGGTGTGAAGCGCACATGGCGTGACACCCACAATCCATGGTTCAGCGCATCGACGATCTGCCCGGTCAGCCAGATCAGGACGTCGACGTCCCAGACGGTCGCCATACCGCCGGCATTTTCAGCCCGTACTATGATCGCGATATGTCGCGCCTGGTAATCAATCGGGGAGAGGCGCGGCGTTTTTCCCAATGCGAAAAACGGACGTCCCATCAGATCGCGGATGTCGCGGGGCCGAGCCGGTCCCGTGACCACGAAGCGGCGGTCGGGCTGACGCCAGCTATCGGCGGCCGGCATCATCGTCCGGCACTCCGCTGCGCCTTGCGGGCCTTCGCCTGCAATCGCACGATATAGGCGCGGGGATCGGACGGCATGGGAATGCCGCCACCGTCACCCGTGGACAGCCGGACGTTCAGATCAGCCCAGGCGCAGAGGTCTTCCACGGCATAGACGATCCGGCCGCCAAGCTGGCGGTAGAGCGGACCGGTACCGCAGCTCCGGTGTTTTTCGAGGGTGCGGATGGACAGGCCAACGAAATTGGCCGCGTCCGGGGTACGCAGATAGCGCGGTGGCAGTGTTGGCTGGACACGCATGGGGTCTTTCTCCCGTTGGATCGGGCCGCGTGCGGAATGTCGCGGCTCATGGGAGGACGCTGCCGGAGAATCTGGCTTGGGGAGGGATGACAAAGTTCAGGCCGCCAGACTGTCACCCCCCCTGCCTCAGCCCCTGAAGGAGAGCGATGTGACCGCCGTTCTGGTAGAACGCGGCACCGTCGAGATCGCGGTAGAAAGCCCGGTGCCATGAACTGGCGCGCCATTCATTGCGGGACAGATGCAGGATGCGCTCGCTGTAGATGCCCGCCGCGATCCGTCGGACCGCCACACCCATGCGCCGGCCTTCCGCGATGCAGAGCATGCGGATCTGGCGGAGTTTCTGCTGGGGACTCAGGCGCAAGGCGGAGGGAAGAGGACCGGGCGTCTGGCCGGCGAGCAGGCGGCCGACGCGCGCAACGCAGGCCAGACGGGTCGCAAGGTGCCCGTCATCGATGACGAACCAGGTTCCTGGCGCGGCGGGCTGCCGATCGATAACGATGACAATGCGCAGCGGACCCGCTGCGCTGTCCAGCACGAGATGGATGCCATCAGGACCGTCATGTCGTGCCCGCGCGTAGGGCGCGAGCCGGGACAGAATGTCACCCCCGTCGCCACGCACGGCGACCTCCGGCGCGACATCAGGATCCCAGAAAGCGGGGGCAAGCCAGGCGGGGAGATCAGGGGCGACAGGGAAAACGCAACCCCCAGCGACGGGCGAAAGCGCGCCACGCCTCGGCGTCAATCGTGCCCGTCGTCATGGTTGCTGCATGATCGCGCCGGTAGGCCGGATTGTGTCGCAGCCATTCCTGGGCGAGGCCGGCAGAGTCGAGCCTGGCGTAGGCGCGACGAAGGGGTGCGGCATCCCACGGCCGGATTGTCGGCACGTCCCCCTCCCCCGATATGTCATGGATTCGACCCAGTATCCGGTGCGGAACCGGAACGGGTAGTCCCGAAGACTCAGGGAGGTGATCCCGACAATCTCCGGCCTGATCGGGATTATTTGGAAGAGAGAGGAAGATTCAGGCCACGCGGGCGGGAAATGTCGGTTTTTCCGGCATTACGTGATGCGCTCGGCACATCGCTCCGGCGGGTGAGAAACCGTCCGTGTATTATAATACGTAGCGCGATAATACACAAATCGTTCCTATCCTGCGGATGGACATCCGAGGACTTTTCGGCGCGAACGTGAGGCGCCTGCGACGCGCCGCCGGTCTCAGCCAGGAAGCCCTGGCGGAACGGATGGGCGTGGACCGCGCCTATATCAGCTGGATCGAGACCGGGCGCCAGAACGCGACGCTGCTTTCGCTGTGGCACGCGTCACAGGCGCTGGACGTGCGGCCGGCCGCGCTTTTGGACGAAACTCATGTCGCAGTGACCGTGGTGCCAGGCAGTGAGCAACGATAGGCCGCCTCGCGATGGGGAAAGCCCTTCCCGGTTGAACCGGGAAGGGCCAGTGTGGGGTAGTCAGTCCCCGTTGCGCGGGCGCTGGCGGCTCCAGACCAGGTTGTAGGCGCCACCTTCTTCTTCGAAGAGGCTGGCGAAGATCGGACCCGGAAGGGTCGGATCGTCCAGCTTCACGCTGAGATACTCGCGCCAGTCCGTGGTGTGCTTGATCCAGGCGGCCCCGGCTTCGAGTTTGCCGATCTGGACCCGGAAGTTGGGAACATTGTCGCTGGCCCGGTTGGTTTCGGGCACGAAGCGGATACCCCGGATTTTCTGTGTCAGGGTGACGATTTCGCCTTCGTAACCCTCGCCGACCTTTTTGAATGAACCGATGATCATTATCCTGTCTCCTGGTTGTATCGGGCCGCGACCATCTTGGCCTCGATGGCCATCGTCAGCCCGGAGACGACCGGCGGCGCACCTGCTTGCAGGCCGGAGCAACGCGGAGGACGGCGGCACGGAACTTTCTTGCTCCGCGCGGAATGGGCGCAGCCCAGGGGAAGAAAGTTGCAGGCCGCCGTTGCGCCACAGCCGGGCGAGGCGAAGCCGGTCTTCGGGCAGATCGGCCATATCGAGAGGCCATGGTGTGCGGCACCGTCAGCCCTGTGGAGAGACAGGTCAGTCCGTCGTGTTCCATGGCAGGGCGCGGGTTGTCGGGGAATATCCGTTTCCAGACAGAACAGGTCAAACCGTATCCGTCGCCAGGATAACCCGCTGGCTGGTATCATGTTCCCTGCTCTTCCCGATCGACAGGCAGGACGT
>NZ_JABXXR010000151.1 GCF_013376175.1 Ameyamaea chiangmaiensis | reverse complement strand
CCGCGTCCGTGCCCGGCGCCCCTTGTGTCAGCAGCGTGCGTGTCGGGCGGCGGCACAGGATCGTCCAGCGCGCACGGTCGTGCACGGGGCCGCCACTGTCGAGGCACGCCAGCCACGGCTCGTCCGCCCAGGCGGCCAACACGGCGTCGGGGTCGCGCCACCCCAGTCTGATCCGCTGCAAAGGCACGGTTCAGGTACCGCTTCCGGCGGTCAGGACAAGGCGTACGGCGGTGGGATCGGTCTCGTGCAGGACACGCGCGCGCAGGTCGCGGCAGGCGTCCAGCGTCGTGCCGCGAATGGCGCGTTTGACGCGTGGAACCGCGCTGGCCGACATCGAGAAACTGCGCAGGCCCATCCCGATCAGAAGCGGCACGGCGACCGGGTCGCCCGCGATCTCGCCGCACAGCGAAACCGGGCGATTGTGCCGCACGCCCGCGGCGGTGGTGTGTTCGATCAGGCGCAGCACGGCGGGATGCAGGGGGTCGTACAGCGTGGCCACATCGGCCGAGGCGCGGTCGACGGCCAGGGTGTACATCGTCAGGTCGTTCGTGCCGATGGCCATGAAATCGGCCAGTACGGCCAGCGACTCGGCCATCAGGGCAGCGGCCGGCGTCTCGACCATGATGCCCAGCGGCGGCAGGTCGTGGCCGAGCTTCACGCCGCGCCGCCGCAGCCGCCGCGCCACATGTTCGTACAGCGCCCGCGCCTGTGCGATCTCCTCGGCCAGCGTGACCATGGGCAGCAGGACCCGTACCGGACCCAGCAGCGAGGCACGCAGGATGGCGGCGAACTGCGTTTCCAGAAAGCCGGGATTTTGCAGCAGCAGCCGAATCCCGCGTACGCCGAGGGCCGGGTTCAGTCCGTCCTCGCCCATCGTGATGCCGGCGCGCGACAGGGCCTCGCTTTGCTTCTCCCCCCCCCAGTCGACGACGCGGATCGTGGTCTCGTCGCCGCCCATGGCGGTGATGACGGCCGCGTAGGCCTCGGCCTGCTCGTCCTCATCCGGCAGGACGGACGCGTTGATGAACAGGAACTCGCTGCGCAGCAGGCCGATGCCCGACGCGCCGGATTGTGCGATCAGGGGCAGTTCGGCCGGAATTTCGAAGTTGGCCTGCAGGCGGATCTTCTCGCCGCCCGACAGCCGCGACGCAAGCCGCCGGAGGCGATTGAGTGCCTGACGCTCCCGCGCATAGGCCGCCACGCCGTCGCGGGCTTCGGCCAGCATGGGGGCGTCGGGGGCGACGACGACCACGCCCGTCGCGCCGTTGACGATGACCTCCGTCCCTTCGCCCGCGCGTGCCAGTGCCTCGGTCACGCCATGGGCGGCGAGGACCGAGGGAATGCCCAGCGCGCGCAACATGATGGAGGTATGGTCCGTGCTTCCGCCCTCCTCGGTCACGACGGCGGTCACGCGGGAGGGGTCGATCAGCGCGGCGTCGGACGGGCGAAGCTGTTCGGCCACCAGCACCGCGCCGTCGGGCGCGCCGGCGAAGGTGCGGAACGAGGCACCGGTCAGGTTGCGCACCAGGCGGCGGCCGATTTCGCGCAGTTCACCGGCGCGGCGGGCCTGGGCGGCGCGCTCGTCCTCTTCGGGCTTGTTGCCCATGGGTGCCAGCATGGCGGTGCACAGGGCGTCGACCTCGTCCATCACGGCGGCTTCGGCGGTCAGCGCGTCGCGGCTGATCCGGGCCTCGATGCCACGCAGCAGCCGTGAGGGGCCGAGCATCCGATGATAGACTTCCAGCAGCGAGCCGATCTCGACCTGTCCCTCTTCGGGCAGCAGCGCCAGCCGATCGCGCAGTTTGCCGATCTGGCGACGTGCCCGGTCCACGGCCTCGTCCAGCCGTGCGCGCTCGTATGTGTCGCCATGGACGCTCGCACGCGGCAGGTCGGTTGGAATTTGGCGGTCGCCGGTGCGGATGGCGACACCGATGGCGATGCCGGGATAGACGGGCTCGCCCTGAAACTGGCGGGGGGGCGGTCGGGATGGCGCAGGAGCAGCCTTGACCGGGCGCCGCCGCCGTGGCGGTGCCGCGGACGGGTCAGTCATCTTCGTTGAAACCAGCCTCCACCAGCAGCGTCAGGGCGTCGATCGCGTCACGGGCGTCCCACCCCTGCGCCAGAACGCGTATGGTCTCGCCCTTGCCGGCGCCCAGCATCATAAGGCCCATGATCGACAGTGCGGACACCCGTTGGGCCGCCCGCTCGACTTCGACAACAGCGCTGAAACGCTCGGCAACGGTCACGAGTTTCGCGGCCGCGCGCGCGTGAAGGCCACGCTGGTTGACGATCGCCAGTGTCCGGGCGAGTACGTCCGCGCCATCCGGGTCCAGTGCCTGCGGCCCGGCGGCGGAGTTGTCGCTCGGGGATGTCACGGGGACGTGCAGGTGGCCGGGGTTCGCACCAGGCGAGCGTCGGAGGCCGACAGGCTCGGGTGGTGTGCGTCGGGCGGCAGGTCACGGCAGCTCTGCGCGCCGCCCAGACAGGGCGCGGGCAGGTGCGAGGCCGTGGAGATGTATTTCCGGCCGGCCATCTCGGCGATGGAAGCGCATTCCGCCAGCGTGCGGCTGGGTCGTATTTTCGCGAGTTTGACCAGCATGGGCAGGTTGACCCCGGCCAGCACGTCGGAGTGCCCCTCCTCCATCACCGACAGGGCGAGATTGGACGGCGTGCTGCCGAACATGTCGGTGACCATCAGGGTGCCGTCGCCGGAGTCGACGCGTTTCATGCTGTCGATCAGGGACGACCGGCTGAGACCCAACGGATCGTCCCCGTCGACGCTGATGCATTCGATCTGTTCCTGGGGGCCGACGACGTGTTCCAGAGCGGCCTTGAGTGTTTCCCCCAGGGCGCCATGCGTAATGAGCACCATCCCGATCATTTCGGGTCCGACCCTCGCTGTTGAACGGGTGTCGCGCCACCGTGCGGTCTGCGGACCCAGCGCCATGCGCTCAGTCCCTGTCGGGCGAGTTCTCGGTGGGTCACGATAATCGGCCAATCCCTGGCGACAGACGCGGCCGCCCCAGAGAGGTCGTCGCCGATCTTCGCGTTGTCAAGAGCATCGTCATGTGGGCCGCTTCGGGACGTATCGCCGCCCAGACTGCGCGCCAGGGCCTCGATGATCGTCACGGAGCGGTGGCGGCCGCCGGAGCACCCGACGGCAACCGTTGCGTATTTTTTACCTTCTGCGACGAAACGCGGCAAGACGAGTCTCAACAGCCCCTCGATCTGGCGGAAAAACGCCTGATAATCGGGGTCTTCGCCGACATAATCCGCCACCTGCGCCTCCAGCCCGGTCCGGGGTGCTAGGTCGGGGACATAATGCGGGTTCCGCAGAAAGCGCGCGTCGAACACCATGTCCGCCTCGCGCGGGATGCCGGCGGGGAAGGCGAACGACATCAGCGACAGGGTCATGCCGCCCGCGCCCAGTCCGAACCGGGCCTCGATGATCTGGCGCAATTCCGGTGGCGGCAGGTCGGTGGTGTCCAGCACGATGTCGGCCGCCCCGCGCAGGGGCGCGGTCAGAGCCGTTTCCTCAACGATGCCGGCCGCGATGTTGCCATGCGTCGCCAGCGGATGACGGCGCCGGGTGGCGGTGAAACGGCGCAGGAGGACGGCATCGTCGGCCGTGGCGTAGATCAGTTCGGGCTGCGGCCCCGGCCGGCCGCGCAGACGCGCCAGGGCCGCGACCAGGCTGGCCGGATCGAAATCGCGTGTGCGGGAATCCACGCCCACCGCGATCGGGCCAGCCGCACGGGCGGCGATTTCCTCGATCATGGGCAGGGGCGGGTTGTCGACCACCTCATATCCCAGATCCTCAAGCACGCGCAGGATCGAGGATTTGCCAGCCCCGGACAGGCCGGTCACCACCACCATGCGGTGTGGCGCCGCCGGCTCGGCGAACGGGCGGTCCGGGACAGGCGGGTCGAGGCGCTCAGACATCGTTGGGCGACACATCCAGAAGCGGGGCCGGGGCCGATGCGCATGCCGGCGACAGCGCCGGAGAGCGGACATGTGCGTCGGGGGCATCACCCAGCAGACCGGCCAGAGGCTGGCACGTCCCCGCCAGACAGTCCAGCACAACGCCGATGCGCGCCACGGCGGACGCATGGAACGGGTCGAGCGTCAGGCACGGGGCATCCGTGCGCGCGTCGCGTGCCGCGGGCTGCGGCAGACGGTCCCCGACATGGCCGGGCGCGCAGTCGACCACCAGCGCCACCCGCGCCGAAGGCCGGAACGGTCGACGCACCAGACCGATGCCGCGGATCTCAAGGATGCCCGCCAGCGCTTCCGGTGCGCACGCCCGGCCGCCGTCCAGAATCACGCGGTCGTCGGCCACCAGTTCATACCCCGCGTCCAGAAGGCGAAGCAGAAGGTCGGATTTTCCACTGCCCGGCGGCCCGCACAGCAGCACGCCGGCGCCCCCGCGCGCGGCGCAACTCGCGTGATGTGTCATGGGCGCGGTCCTCCCGACGGAAGCGAAAGAATGTTGCGTCATATGCAAGTCCCGCATTGCAAATTTATCAAGGCAGGATATGAGAAGCGGCGTGCCTTGTGTTTGCCAGAAACTTGTGATCGGCGCCGGATAGTCCCATGAATCCCGCCTCTCCCCCAAGCCCGGACGGGCCCGCGGCGGCTCGTGTCGTGCTGCATCGCGGTGAAGTGCGGATCCTGGGCCTGACCGGGATGACCGTCCCGGCCGACCCCGCCATGCCCCCCCCGGGGATCGTCGAGCAGTGTCGCCGCGCCCTTGTCGCGGGTGCCGACATGATGGGCGATCGCGGGCTCTCGCTGTATGACGTGATCCGCGTCACGTGCCTTGTTCAGGACTGCGATGCGTTCGCGGGGTGCTTCGGCCTGTTGCGGGACGCCTTCGGCCCCGCTGCGCCGGTGTTCACCCTGCGCACCGTCGCCGGTTTCGAGACCGCCGGCATGAGCCTGGAGCTCGAACTGACCGCACGCGGACGCTGAGGCCCGCTCAGGGAGCGCGCGGCAGACGGACGACGAAGCGCGCGCCCAGAATCTCGCCATCGGGCCCGATCCTGTTCTCCGCGCCGATCGTGCCGCGCAGGGCCTCGACGATCTGGCGACTGATGGACAGGCCAAGGCCGGAATGCTGGCCGAAATGCTCGCTTTGCGGGCGCTCGGAATAGAAACGGTCGAAGATCGTGGTGATCTTGGCCTGGGGAATGCCGGGCCCTTCGTCGGACACCGACAGTTCGACCATCGTATTGTCGACATGGGCGCCCACCACGATGCGTCCGTCCGGCGGCGAGAACGACACCGCATTGCCGATCAGATTGCGCAGGACCTGCACCAGCCGATCTTCGACCGCCAGCGCGCGAATCGGGCGCGCGCCCGGTTCTTCTGCGGGGTCGACGATCAGGATGGGCTGGCCCGGCTTGCGCGTGACCTGATGGATCTCGGCCAGAACGTTCAGAAGCGGCAGCACCGCCACCGGCTCGGCGCGTACGCGCGACAGTTCGGCGTCGACGCGGCTGGCGTCCGCGATATCGGTGATCAGGCGGTCGAGGCGTCGGACATCGTCGTGAATGATGGTCAGCAGACGGCGTGGTGCCTCGTTCTTTTCCAGCCGCAGCAGCGTCTCGATGGCCGAACGGATGGACGACAGGGGATTCTTGATCTCGTGGCTGACGTCGGCGGCGAAACGCTCGATTGCGTCCATGCGTGCCCACAGCGCGAGTGCACTGTCGCGCAGCGCGCGGGCCAGTTCGCCGATCTCGTCGCGTCGGCGCAGGATCGGTGCCGGCACGATGTCGGCCCGGCCGCCCGTCTCGCGCAGGACGTCGGTCGCGCCCACCAGGCGCAGAAGTGGCCGCGCGATGGTCAGGGACATGTACCACGACAGGAACACCGTGATCGCCAGCGCGATCAGGAACAGCGACAGGATCGACGAGCGCACCGCGAACAGCGACCGGTCCACGTCGCGCGCGCGGCGTGTGAGCTGAATCACACCGATCGTGCGGCCGTCGTGGCGCACCGGCTCGACCACCGTGACCACCAGATGCCCGTTGCGGGTGCGGCGGATGTCGGGCGGTGTTTCCACCGGCGCAAGCGCACTGGCGGGGTCGGCGGGGTCGAACGGGCGCACGCCCGGGGGGGTGCCGGACATGTCCTGCATCTCGATCCGTCCGGCGCGGCGACCGGGCAGAACGCCCAGCAGCCAGTCATAGACGCGCTCGGACAGGCCGGG
>NZ_JABXXR010000150.1 GCF_013376175.1 Ameyamaea chiangmaiensis | reverse complement strand
GGCAGCGCGGGCCTGTTCGGGGTCCGCGTGCAGGATGCCGCGGGCCACGCCGCGCTCATAGGCCGCGAGAGGCCCGGTGCCGGGCGGGACTTCAAGCAGGGCGCGCGAAGGGGACTCGGTCCTGGCTTCGGCGAGGGTATCGACGGCGCTGTCGTTCATGTCCAACCGCGATAGCGGGCGAATTTTGGCGCAGCAAGGGTTACCGCTCCGGAAACTGTGTCGTGACAGCCATGCTCGCGCTGAGGTGAACTGATCGGCCACCATAGCTTGAGGAGCGCTTCGTCCATGACTGACTGGAATGACTACCGACACAATCTCGGCACCAATGTCTCCGCACTTCAGGCCCTGACGCCGGATACATTACGCGCGGTAGGTGCCCTCGACGGAGCGGCGGCCAAGGGCGGTCACCTGGACGCGAAGACGCGCGAGCTGATTTCACTGGCCGTTGCGGTCACCACGCGGTGTGACGGCTGCATCGCCGTGCATTCGGCCGCCGCCGTCAAGGCCGGCGCCACGCGTGAGGAAATCGCCGAAGCGCTGAGCGTGGCGATCGCGCTGAACGCCGGCGCGGCGCTCGTGTATTCCTCGCGCGTGATCGAGGCCGTCGACAGCGTGGCCAAGGCGTAACGCGCGGTTACGCTTCCTCGTCGGGATCGAGCGCCGCCAACTGGATCGCCCCCGGCGCGTAATGCCGGCCGATCGCCGCCCCCAGGGCCGCGGCGGCCAGGCACAGCACGACCGACAGGGCGATGTTCCAGGCCGCCCGGCCCGGACTGCCGATCCGTGCCAGATCGAGCGTCTGCAGGCTGAACGACGAGAAGGTGGTGAAGCCGCCGCAGAGTCCGACCATGACGAACAGGCGCGTGTTTTCGGACGTGACCAGCCGCCCGTGCACCAGCGTGAGCGTGCCGAACAACGCGATGATGAACGAGCCGATGATGTTGATGCTCAGCGTGCTCCACGGAAAGGCGCGGCTGATCGGTGCCATCGTCACCGACATGGCGTAACGGGCGAGTGTGCCCAGCGCGCCGCCGAGCATGACGATCAGACAGGTGGTCCAGGACATCCTGCGGTCCCCTTTCAGACGGCACGGGGCCGTCGGCAAGGCGGGGACGCGCACGCTCCCGCCTTTCGTGACGATCGACAGGAGTCATCAGCCCATATACAGGCGGTTTCGGGGGAACCCCATCCCCATCATGGCGACCTGCGGCCGTCCGTCGGCCACACAAGCATAGCGCCACCGCGGCGAAAAGCCGGCCCGATCAGAATTCGTCGAGGTCGGCGACCGTCTGGCCCGGGGGCGTCGTACGGTTCGCGGGGTCACGCGTCAGCGCTTCGGTCATGATCGCCTTGGCCAGTGGGGCCGCGGCATCCGCGCCGGCATTGCCGTGCTCGATCACCACCGAGAGGGCATAGCGCGGGGCGTCATAGGGCGCGAAACAGATGAACAGGGCGTGCGGCCGGTACTCCCACGGCAGGTCGGCGGAGACGAAATGGCCGCTCTCACGCAGCGCGCGCGAAACGTGACGCACCTGGGCCGAACCGGTCTTGCCGGCCATTTCGATGCCGGGCAGGTCGAGACGCGCCTTCGGCGCCGTGCCGTGCGGTTCGTTGACGACCGCGTGCATGCCCCCGCGCAGGGCCTCAAGGAAGCGGGGGTCGGCGTCCAGTGCTGACCAGTGCGACGGATCGGCCAGCGGCGTCCGGACGCCCTCCACCGCGCGCACGAGATGCGGCTGCACGCTGCGGCCCGTGGCGATGCGTGACGCATAGGTCGCGAGTTGCAGCGGCGTGACCTGAACGAACCCCTGGCCGATGCCGCTGACGATGGTGTCGCCGCCGTTCCAGTGAAAGCCGTGCGCCCGGCGCCATGCGGGAGTCGGGATCAGGCCGTCGCGTACATGCGGCAGTTCGATATCGAGCGCGGTGCCAAGGCCGAAGCCGTGCGACGCGTCGGCGATCGCCTCCATGCCGGTGCGGCGCGCGACCTCGTAGAAATAGACGTCGCAGGAATATTTGAGCGCGTCGTGTAGGTTGACCGAGCCGTGGCCCCAGCGCGACCAGCAGTGAAAGCGCGTGCCGCCCACGTCGTAGTACCCCGGACAGCTGATCCGGTCCTCGGGCGTGATCGAGCCCGCTTTCAGCGCGGCCAGGGCCACGGCAGGCTTGAAGGTCGACCCGGGGGGATAGACGCCCGAGGCCGCCTTGTTGATCAGCGGGGTCGCCTTGTCGCTGGTCCAGGCCAGCCACTGGTCATGGCTGACGCCGCTGTCGAACAGGGACGGATCGAAGGAGGGGTTGCTGACCATGGCCAGAACTTCGCCATTGGTGCAGTCCATCACCACCGCGCTGGCCGACTGGTCCGCGATGTGGTCCAGCACGGCCTGTTGCAGGCCGACATCGATGCTCAGCGCCACTTCCGACCCCGTGGTGCCATCGATGCGGTTGAGCTCGTTCATGACGCGGCCGACGGCGTTGACTTCCATCTCGACCGACCCGGGCGCCCCGCGCAGCAGGGTGTCCTGCGTCGACTCGACGCCGGCACGGCCGACGCGCATGCCGGGCAGCGCCAGGGTCGCGACCTTGGCCACATCGCGTTCGTTGGGTGGTGCGACATAGCCCACCACATGCGCCATCAGGGGTCCGGTGGGATAGGCGCGCGTCGTGCCCACGTCGATCAGCACGCCCGGCAGTCCGGGCGCGTTCAGTTCGATCCGCGCCATCTCGTCCCACGACAGGAAGTCCTTGAGCATCACGGGGATGAACTTGCGCTGGTGACGCATCTCGCGCTGGATGCGTCCGCGATCGTGCTCGTCCAGCGGGATAAGCTGGGAAAAGCGGTCGATCGTGCCGGGGATGTCGGTCGTGTCCTCGGGCATCAGCAGGGCGCGCCAGCTGACCTTGTTGGTGGCGAGCGCGATACCGAACCGGTCGACCACGCGTCCGCGTGCCGGCGCCAGCAGCCGTTTGCTGACCCGGTTGTTTTCCGCCATGCGGGCGTATTTGCCGCCATCGACGACCTGAAGGTCGTATAGGCGCCGCCCGAGAACGCCCAGGACCGCCCCCTGTGCCGCCATAAGCAGCAGCGCGCGCCGGGTGAACACGCCGCGCGTCGGGTCCACGACGTCCTTTTTCGGCATCAGGCGTGTGGTATGACGTTTCTTGCCGATCATGCCTGCGGGTGATCCGGTGCTCTCATGTCTGGACCGGAGAAACGATCGTGCGGTTCGTCCAGACGAACAGCACGGAGAGCAACGGATAGAGTCCCATGGCCAGCCCTGCCTGAAACAGAGCCGGTCCCGGCGCCATCAGTCGAAGCGAAAAAGCCGAAATGAGAGCCCACTCCAGTGCGCTGCCTCCCAGAGCGATCAAAGCGAAAATCGCCCATAACGCAAGGAAATTCATCTGCGACAGGCTGAAGCGCGCCGTGATCGCGATCGCGTGCGCCAGCAGCAGGACCAGCACGACCAGACCCAGCGGCAGAAAGCCCAGAAGATCCATCAGAAGGCCGATGGCGAAGACGGCGAGGGCGGGCATGGCCGCAGGTCGCATCACCGACCAGAAGAACACCGAGCCGAGCGTCACCCCGAACAGGATCTCGGCCTGCCCCGGCACGCCCAGCGGCGCGGACAGCACGATGACGGCCACGAGCGTGAACAGACCGGGCAGCGACCGGCGGAACGCCATGTCAAGCCACAGGATGGGCGTCATGCGCGGCGAGATGCCGGGATGCAGGTCAGACCCGCGCTGGTCGATGGCCATGGTCGTCACCCGCGTCCGAGCAGCGGCGGAAGACCTGGCTGCGGCAGGGGCGGCCGTGCGACGCGGCCGGGCGCCTGGGGGCTGCCGACCGATGAGAGCCCGTAATCGAACAGACGGACGACGCCGAGACGGGACAGGTCGGCCAGCGGCTGCACGACCGGCTGTCCGGGGCGGGGATAGTGGATGGTGCCGATCGGCAGTCCGGCGGGGACGTGGTCGATCCGGTCCCCGGTCAGGACACGCTCGCCCTCGATCGGGCGATTGTCCTGCGGGTAGAAGATAACGCGCGGGTGGTCGGTGTTGTCGCCGGCCATGATCGCTTCGGCGTGACTGGAGGCAAGCTGCACGGGAATGCGGCTGGAACTGTCGGTAATCAGCAGAACGCGCGCGGAACGTTCCCCCACTTCGGTCACGCGACCGACAAGGCCGTTGCCGTCAAACGCCACGTCGCCGATGGCCGCCCCGTTATGACCGCCGACCATCAGGAGGATCGCACGTGCGTACAGGCCTCCGGCGTCCCGCACCGCCAGACCCGAGACGAAGGTCGGTACCGCGTCGGGGATCCAGTGCAGGCTGGCCTTGAGCTGCTCGTTCTCGTTCGCGAGTGTCACGGCGACCTGATACCAGCGGCGCATTTCCGCGTTGTCGGCCCGCAATCGCGCGTTCTCCTGGGCCATGCGCCCCATGGTCGACAGCTCGGCCAAGATGGCGCGGGCGCGCACGCCGGGTACGCGCGTCAGGCGATAGGCCGGCGCCAGCACGTCGGACACGCGCATGCGCGCGTGTTCGGCCAGCGGCCGATCGGCCTGGCCGAGGGCGATCATCAGGCAGGCCAGCACGATCATCAGCGGCAGGAGGAGTTTGCCGAGCGCCTGACGCAGCGGGATGGAAAGTGGTATCACGACGACCAAGCCCCTCTCGGCGTCCCTGCACCCGGCGTTACGTCCGAACGGACAGAAGGTTCTGCCTTTTCAGGCTTAACACCCAAAGATTAATACATGCTTGTCAGCACGTTGCGCAGGCGCTTCATCTCCTCGAGCGCACGGCCGGTGCCGAGCACGACGCAGGACAAGGCCTCTTCCCCGACGGTGACCGGCAGGCCGGTCGCGTGGCGCAGGACTTCGTCCAGTCGGTAGAGCAGCGCCCCGCCACCGGTCAGCACGATCCCCTTGTCCACGATGTCGGCCGCCAGTTCGGGCGGCGTGTTCTCAAGCGCGGTGCTCACGGCGTCGACGATCTGCGACACGGGTTCACTCAGGCTCTCGGCGATCTGGGCCTGGGAGACGATCACCTCACGCGGGACACCGTTGATCAGGTCGCGCCCCTTGACCTCGCGCAGCGGTCCGGGGTCGTTGGGGTCGTCGGGCATCATGGCCGAGCCGAGTTCGATCTTGATCTTCTCGGCCGAGCTTTCCCCGATCAGAAGATTATGGTTGCGCCGGATGTAGGAGATGATGGCTTCGTCCATCTTGTCGCCGCCCACGCGGGCCGACCGGGCATAGACGATGCCGCCCAGCGAGATGACCGCGACTTCGGTCGTGCCGCCGCCGATGTCGACGATCATGCTGCCCGACGGTTCGGTGACCGGCAGGCCAGCCCCGATCGCCGCGGCCATCGGTTCCTCGATCAGGTACACCTTGCGCGCGCCGGCACTCTCGGCACTCTCCTGAATGGCGCGACGTTCCACGGCGGTCGAGCCGCTCGGCACGCAGACGATGATCTGAGGGCTGGCGAAGGAGCGGCGGTTGTGGACCTTGCGGATGAAATGCTTGATCATTTCCTCCGCCACCTCGAAATCGGCGATCACGCCGTCGCGCATGGGGCGGATGGCGGTGATGTTGCCCGGGGTCCGGCCAACCATCTGCTTGGCTTCCTCGCCGACGGCCAGAACCTGCTTGCGCCCGCGCACATCGGCGATCGCGACCACCGAGGGTTCGTCCAGGACGATCCCTCGTCCTTTGACATAGACCAGTGTGTTGGCGGTCCCGAGGTCGATGGCCATGTCGGCGGACATAAGACCCAGCAGGCGAGAAAACATCGGGGACTCCGGCAAAACGCAGCAGGCGGACGAAACGGGGCGGCGGCCCGCACCATGCCCCGCGCGGAGGTGGGGAGGTCGGCGGACAGAGCACGATCGGACAAGCCGCACGGCTTAACGGGCCGGACCCAAGACGGCAAGAGCGCAGGGCGGGATTGTCGTCGAGTCGAGCGCTCTTTTTGTTGGACCGTCGCCATGGTTCGGCCACAGGTCGGCCCCGATCATTCCCGGATTGGGGTGTTATCTGCGTGCAGCAGCCCGTGACGGAACGCCGCAACCGCGTGACGGCTGCGCCGTTTGGACGACACGGGCTCGATCGACCCCGTTCGCGGCCGCGCCGCGTAGCAGAAGAAGAAAGACAGGATCATACCATGCGAACGCATTCCCGCACATCCGGCACCCTTCTCGGTATCGGCGCCAGTGTCGCTCTGGCCCTGAGCCTCAGTGCATGTGGCGACCCGTATAGCCCCGGCGCACGCGCGGGCAGCGGCGCCCTGATCGGCGCAGGCGGCGGTGCGGCGATCGGCGCGATC
>NZ_JABXXR010000149.1 GCF_013376175.1 Ameyamaea chiangmaiensis | reverse complement strand
AACGGTGCACGCGACGGTCGACGACGCCGTCGCCGACCTGCACCACGTCTTCGCGACCTGCCCGCGACCGCGGCATATCGTCAAGACGGTGCTCACGGCGCGCGGCGCGGCGATCGAACTCCGCGCGATCGGCGATCGCGGGCTGCGCTCGGGCCTGATGTTCGGCCCCGAACGCGCCGGCCTGGATAACGAGGACATGGCACGCGCCGACGCCCTCATACGCTACCCCCTGAACCCCGCGTTCATGTCGCTCAACCTCGCGCAGGCGGTGATGGTCATGGCGTACGAATGGTGGATGGCCACCGACGACACGCCCCCGCGCGCCCTGATGACCAACGAAACCCACGTTGCGACCAAAGGCGAACTGAACAATTTCCTTCGCCATCTGACAGCCGATCTCGACGAATGCGGTTTCCTGCGCAACGAACAGAAACGCCCCGGCATGATCCGCAACCTGCGCCATTTCTTCGAACGCGGCGAAGTGACGGAACAGGAACTGCGCACCCTGCACGGCGTGGTGACGGAACTCTCGCGCGGTCGGAAAGGCCGCCCGAAGGACTGAACCGTTTGGCTCGTCCGGCCGGCGTCACTCGCTAGCCCCTCAGCCGCCGACGCAGATCGTGTAGCAGACGCATCGGCGTCCGGCTCACACGCTTCACGTCGACCAGCGTCACATCGCCCGCCGCCGACAGCGTGTGCAGCCCGTCGCCATACGGCTCACTCCACCGCCCGGGCGTGAGCCCTCCGTCAACCCGCGCCTCAACTCGGTCGGGCGACAGATGGTCGAACCCCAGAAACCGGATCGCCCCGCCATAGGTCCGCGTGCAGTCCTGCATAGGCATCATCAGTCGGCCATCACAGACGACCGGCGTCCCGCCTGGCCGCCCGCTGGACGCGTCGATGCGCAGAGGATTGGCCGGATGCAGGGTCCATGGTCCGGTCAGGGCCGGTGCGAACGCCGCCCACAGCACGCTCTGCCGTTCGTGCCGGTCCCCCGGTGGCGTGAAGAACATCCACCAGCGCCCATCCCAGAAAACAGGTGTCGCGTCGATCGCGGCCACCGGGAACGCGAACGCCTCGACCGCCTCCCACGCATCGGGGAAACGCGTGGCGCGATACAGGCGCAGTCGGCCGGAACGAAACGATTCCGGCAGCATCCAGATCTCGCCCGCATCCTCGATGACGACCGGATAGGACAGATGCCACGCCTCACGCAGCACTGTTCTGCGATCGATCACCGCGAAGCGCTCGTCCAGCGTCACGACGTCGATGTGACCCACGCGATTGCGGTAGTCGTAGCCTTCGACAAACACATGCAGCCGCCCGTCGCGCCAGATCCCGAACGGGTCCGCCAGAAAACGCAGCGACCCGATATCAGGCAGCCAGTGCACCGGCAGCCCCTCCACCGTACCACGCGCGACGATCTCGGCCATGGGCGCCTCGACCACGGCCGTGCGCCACAGATCAGTACGCAGCAGCGGCACGCGCGTCAGTCCTTGTGCGTGCGCGCAACCGTGCGTGTGACCGAACGCATCGTCACCAGCTCTTCCGCCGAGGTCGGATGAAGGCCCACGGTCCGGTCGAAATCCCGCTTCGTCAGACGCGCGGTCACCGCGATCGCGATCCCCTGCAACATCTCCGGCGCATCATCACCTACAATATGCGCCCCGACCACGATCTGGCTCTCATGATCGACAACCAGCTTCATCAACGTCCGACGCTCCCGGCCACTCATGGTATGGCGCATCGGGCGGAACCTCGCGACGAACACGTCCACATCACCGCGCTCCGCGGCTTCGGCTTCGGTCAGCCCGACGCTGGCGGCCGGTGGCGTGAAAAACACGGCCTTGGGCGTTGTGGCGAGCGACCATTCGCGCGGATGCCCCTCGCCAAACAGGGCCTCGGCCAGATGATGCCCCTCGGCGATCGCCGTCGGCGTCAGGTTGTACTGGTCCGTCACGTCGCCAATGGCGTAGATGCCGGGCTCGGCGGTCTGCAATTCGGCGTCGACCTCGATCCGGCCGTGCGGTCCCAGGACCACCGCCGTCCGCTCCAGACCCAGCCCTGCGATCTTCGGCGCCCGTCCCGTCGCGAAAAACACGCAGTCCGTCTCGATCACGGACCCATCGTCCAGCGTCACACGATACCCGCGCACGTCCGGGTCGATGCGGCGCGGCGTGCGCCCGGCGTGACGCGTGATCCCACGAGCCGCGATCGCCTCATCGAGCATGTCACGCACATCTTCGTCGAAGCCGCGCAGTGGCTTGGGCTGCCGGTAGACCAGATCCACCGTCGACCCAAGCCCCGCGAAAATCCCGGCAAACTCGACACCGATATAGCCCGAGCCGACAATGCACACCCGGTCGGGCCGTTGCGGCAGATGAAACGCCGCGTCGGAGCTGATCGCGTGCTCGATCCCCTCGATGACCGGCATCACGGGGGCGGAGCCGGTGGCAATCACGATGCGGCGTGCCGTAACCCGCACGTCGCTGGCATCGGGTGCGAGCTCACCCGGCCCGATCACGACCGTCCGCGCATCCTCCAGACGTGCGAAACCGGTGAACAACGTCACACCAGCCTTTTCCAGCATCGTGACGTAGATGCCGTTCAGCCGGCTGATTTCCTTGTCCTTCGCCGCAATCAGCGCCGCCCAGTCGTGCTGGCCGTGCAGGGTGTCCCAGCCGAACCCGTGGCTGTCGTCCACCAGATCACGATACTCGCTCGCCTGCACCAGCATCTTCTTCGGCACACAGCCAAGATTGACACACGTGCCGCCCCAGTGCCGGGCCTCGACAATGCCCACCCGGGCGCCAAGCGACGCCGCGATGCGGGCGCACCGCACACCGCCGGAGCCCGCTCCGATGACAAACAGGTCGAATTCGGCGCTCATGCGGTACTCCTGTCCCTCTGGACGATCAGCGTTCGACGAACGCCTTCTCGACGACATACGCGCCGGGGCGGCTCATGTTGCCCTCGTCGAATCCGCGCGACTGCAGCAGCGCTTCCGTGTCGGCCAGCATCTCGGGCGATCCGCAGATCATCACGCGGTCATGCTCGGGATCAAGCGCGTCGATATTGAGATCGGTGAAGATCTTGCCGCTCTCGATCAGCTTGGTAATCCGCTCCGTCACCGCGAAGTCCTCGCGCGTGACCGCCGGATAATACAGCAGCTTGCCCGTCACGTCCTCACCCAGAAACTCATGCTGCGGGAGTTCATGGCGGATCAGATTGGCATAAGCCAGCTCGCCCGATACACGCACCGTGTGCGTCAGGATGACCTTCTCGAACCGCTCATAGCATACCGGGTCGCGGATCAGGCTCATGAACGGCGCCAGCCCCGTCCCCGTCGACAGGAAGTACAGATTGCGGCCCGGACGCAGGTTGTCGACCAGCAGCGTCCCGGTTGGCTTGCGCCCGACCAACACCGTGTCCCCGACTTTCACATGCTGCAGGCGCGACGTCAGCGGGCCGTCCGGCACGGCGATGGACAGGAACTCCAGATGATCCTCGTAGTTCGCACTGGCGATCGAGTAGGCACGCAAGAGCGGCTTCCCCTCGATCTCGATGCCGATCATCGCGAACTGACCATTCTCGAACCGCAAGGACGGATCACGCGTGGTCGTGAAGCTGAACAGCCGGTCGGTCCAGTGATGCACGCTCAGCACCGTGGTCGGGCTCAGATGACCGTATTCCTTGGTGGGGGGCGCCAGATGAAACACCCCGGGCTCACCCGCGACAGGCGCAAGGCCCGTCAGATGATCGGCGTTGGGTTGGATCAGCGTCTCGGACATCGCGTCAGTAACTCCCGCTGTGCATCAGGCGGTCACAGGACCGTCGGTCTGGCGCGATCACGAAAACGCGCCTTGTCATTGGAACCGCAGCTTTTAGGCGCAGGCAGCGGCTTTTTCCAGTGCAAATGCGTCCAGTATTGCGATTCAATCTCATCTGATCAGTGTTTCGGACAGATCGAACCGATCAGTCCGGCAGAACGATCACCATAGAGCGGGCAAATTTTCCACCAACCGCGCCCCTCCGCATTGTCGCCGGTTCGTGATTGCCCCACAAACTGGGACCATCATGACCGCATCGTCCCCCGCCCAGACCGCTACCGACCGCGCCATCGCCGAATCCGGCCTTGTTATCGAAACCCGCGAACTGCCACGACTGGTCCGGCGCGTCGCGCGCAGCCTGACACCCGGCGAGGACACGATCGACCAGACCCGCTTTGTCGAGGCGCTGTGCCATGTGCGCCGCAAGGGCTGGGTCTCGCGTATGATGGACCTCACCCGCCGCAGCGGCGACGTGTGGACCAGCCGCGCCGACATGGAACAGGCGGCCGAGACCATCGCCGCACCTGAACCCGACGACGCGACCCTTCTGGCCACCGTCGCCCCCATCACCGCAGAGCGGCTGGCCACGCTGGCGCCGACGCCGGCACAAACCCTGGACATCGTCCGCGCCGACCTGCTCGACACCGGCCGCATCCTGTCGGCCAGCCAGACGGCAGCGCTGGCCAGGACCATCGCTGCCGCGTTCGGCACGGCGGACGACGGCTTTGCCGAACGCGCACACGCCGAGGCCAGCCAGCGTGCCGAGACGGACGCCCGGATCGAACAGACCTCCCGCGCCCGGCGGCGCGAGGAAGAAGAACGCCTGCGCGCCTGGGAACGAAGCCTTGTCGAATTCCGCGACGTGCCGCGCATCCTGCACTGCTCCCCGCGCGAGGCCCTCCGCTGGATCGCCGAAAACCGGCTGCCCGTCGCCCGGCGCCTGCCCAACGCCGACGGGACAGAATTGTGGCAGTTCGATCCGGTCGAGCTCAAGGCGTTGCGCGGACGTCTCTCCGAATGGCGCGCGCCCGCCACACCGCCGGAGGTCAAGGCCGATGAGGGCAACCGCAAGGTCGGCAACGCCGCCATCGCACGTGTCGCCGCTCTTGACCGCTACGCCGCGCATTTTCGGACCGCACGCGCCCTTGAACGGCGCATAACCTTGGTCACCGGCCCCACCAACAGCGGCAAATCCTACACCGCGCTCAACGCGCTCGCCGGTGCCGACAGCGGCCTTGCCCTCGCACCGCTGCGGCTTCTGGCGCATGAATTCCGTGAATCCCTGATGGCGCGCGGCGTCGAGGCCTCGCTGGCCACCGGCGAGGAGCGGATCTCCGTCCCGGGCAGCCGCCATCTCGCCGCGACGGTCGAGATGTGCCCGTTCCACAACCCCGTCGACGTCGCCATCATCGACGAGGCCCAGATGCTGGCCGACACCGATCGCGGCGCTGCCTGGACCGCCGCCATCATGGGTGCCCCGGCCCGGCACCTGTATGTGCTGGGGGCACCGGACTGCATTCCGATGGTCCGGCGTATCGCCGAATTGTGCAACGATCCCCTCGACGAGATCACGCTCGAGCGTAAGAGCCCCCTGCGTGCCGCACGCGACCCGGTGTCGATGGGCGAACTGCGCCCCGGCGACGCCGTCATCGCGTTCTCACGCCGCGAAGTGCTGGACCTGCGCGCCGCCCTGATGGCGCGGGGGCGTCGCGTGGCCGTCGTCTACGGTGCGCTCAGCCCCGAAGTCCGGCGCGCCGAAGCCCACCGCTTTAACAGCGGCCAGGCCGATATCCTGATCGCCACCGATGCCATCGGCATGGGGCTGAACCTGTCGATCCGCCGGGTTGTCTTCGCCGGCCTGCGCAAGTTCGACGGCAGCCAGACCCGCGATCTGACGGCGCAGGAGGTCAAACAGATCGGCGGCCGCGCCGGGCGGTTCGGCAAGCACGAAGACGGCGTCGTCGCCGTGCTCGCGGGAGCCGGCAGCCCCAGCTTCATCAAGGCCATGCTGAACCACCCGCCGGAGCCGCAGACCGACCTGCGCCCGCTCGTCCAGCCCGACTCCGATATCGTGCGGGCCGTGGCGGCCGAAATCGGCTCGGAGTCCCTGTATGGCGTTCTCGCGCGTATCCGGCGCGCGGTGCTCCGTCACGACGACCCGAACTATCGCCTCGCCGACATGGAACAGGCGTTTGCGATTGCCGCCGCGCTCGAAGGTGTGGATGGTCTCGACCTGACCCAACGCTGGACCTACGCCATGTGCCCGGTCGACGAACGTGACAACGGCATCACACGGCTGGTGCACTGGGCGGCCGATCATGCCGCCGGGCGGCGCGTCACGCCCCCGGGCGCCGGTCGTTTGGTCCCGCCTCCCCAGGCCGGGCGCGAGGACCTTGAACGCGCGGAAAAGCGCCACAAGCGTCTGGTGGCATGGCGCTGGCTCGCACTGCGCTTCCCCGCCACCTACCCCGACGCAGACGAGGCCGAGATCGCCACCGCCGTGCTCAACGACTGGATCGAAGACGTCCTTCGCCAGCAAAGTCGCGCGCGTGGCGATGATACGGCCGCCGTACAGCCACAGCGCGCCAGACGCCCGGGGGGCGGCGGTCGCCCGCGCCGCACTGCGGGACGCT
>NZ_JABXXR010000148.1 GCF_013376175.1 Ameyamaea chiangmaiensis | reverse complement strand
CCCGGCCGCCGAGGCGCCGGTCCTGCCGGACGTCGGTGCGATGATCGCCGTCGCCTCGGGCAAGGGCGGCGTCGGCAAGTCCACCACGGCGGTCAACCTGGCGGTGGGGCTGGCGCGCGAAGGCTTGTCGGTCGGGCTTCTGGACGCCGATATCCACGGCCCCTCCCTGCCCCGGATGCTCGGCCTGCACGGCACGCCGGAGGTGCGGGACGGACGGCTGCAACCCGTCTCGATCTGGGGGCTGAAGGCGATGTCGATCGGGCTTCTGGTCGATGAACGTCAGGCGATGATCTGGCGCGGCCCGATGGTGATGGGCGCTCTGAAGCAGCTCCTGGGCGAAGTGGACTGGGGGCCGCTCGACGTGATGATCGTCGACATGCCGCCCGGCACTGGCGACGCGCAGCTTACGCTTGCGCAGAAGGCACCGCTGTCGGGCGCGATCGTGGTGTCCACCCCGCAGGATATCGCCCTGATCGACGCGCGGCGCGGCATGGCGATGTTCGAGAAGATGCGCGTGCCGGTGCTGGGGCTGGTCGAGAACATGTCGTTCTTCTGTTGCCCGAACTGCGGCCATCGGACCGAACTGTTCGGGCATGGCGGCGCCCGGGCCGAAGCCGAGAGCGCGGGGGTGCCGTTTCTGGGCGAGATTCCGCTGCTGGCCGATATCCGGTTCAGTGCCGACCAAGGCGCCCCGATCGTCGCAAGCGCGCCCGACAGCGACGCCGGACGCGCCTATGCGGCTTTGGCGCATACCGTAGCCGCCACGATCCGACGACTCCGTGGCCGCGCGGGATAGGTAAAACAGGGGGCCGCAAGCGCCTACCAGTAGCGCCCGGCCAGCGTCGTCCCCACCGTCAGCGTCGTCACGAACAGGAAGACGGCCACGCCGATAACTGCCAACTGGTGCACCAAGAGCGACGCGCAAACGCGCCCCGGCTGGCGGGTACGGGGAAACACCAGCGCCAGAAACGGCGCGATCGGCAGGAAATAGCGCCCCTGCACGCCCTCGACCACCGGGCCGCCGACCTTCGTCCAGATAACATAGAGCGACAGGAACACCGACCCGCTGGCCAGCGCCATGGTCCCGAGCGTCAGCACCATGCACAACCTTGTAGGTCGCAATGCCGTGCGCTCCCGCAGGGCAACGCACGACAGCGCCAGAGCGGCCGCGATGACACCATAGGACAAACGATAGAAGCCCTTTGGAAGCGGCGTATCGAGCCAGCCGAGCACGCCGATGAATTCAAGCACGCGGGCGTGCAGCGTCTGGCGCAGCGTGTGGAACGCAAGTGCGGGAATCGCGGTCGGGTGCGTCAGGACCCAGTGCATCTGCCCCGCATCGGATACGCCCGAATCCGGCAGGAACTGGATCTTGACCGGCGCGATTCCCACGCGTTGCCAGAACACGACCACGACGGCGCTGAGGAGAAGCGGGGCCGCGGAGATCAGCCGATGGCCGCGCGCGCCAAACGCCAGAGGGATCGCCGCGCACCAGATCAGCGGCGGCTTGCTCACCGACAGGATCGCAAAGCCGATCGCAACGCCGATCCACAGGCGCGGGGAGACCTGCTCGCGCGGTTCGATCCGCGACAGCACACCGGCGAGCAGGACCGCCAGCCCGACGAGGATCCCGTCCTGCGAACAGGACGCCGCCAGCGCCATCACCATCGGCAGCCCGGCCATGACGGCCAGATACACCGCCCCGCGCCGCGCCAGCGCGATCCCGAGCGTGGCCAGCACCAGAGCCACGATGCCGTTGACAATACGCACGGCATAGCTGGTCTGGAGGACCGTCATGCGCGTCGCCCGCGCGACGGCGATAGTCGCCGCCCCGGGAAGATAGGTGACGGGCGCGTAGATCACGGTGTTGCCGAAATTGAAAAACGGCCGCCGGTCATCCCATGGCAGGCCGGCGACACCGTTCAGGAGCGGGACCGAGACCTTGCGCCGCGCGTCGAACCGCAAATCGTCGAAAGGTCCCATGACGCGCGGCACATTTGACGGCAGATAGCCGCCGCTGTCGCGTGGCGAGGTGCGCAGGCCGACCCAGCCGCCCTGCGCGATCTGGGCGGCGCGGGCGAAATGGTTCTGCTCGTCCGGTGTCTGCCCGGGGGGCGTGACCACCGCGCACAGCACGATCATCACGGCCGCGAAAAACCCGTAGACGGGGGCAAGCGACAGCGGGCGAAGGGGATCGAAAAGACGGCTCAGCATCAGCACTCTTTACACAAGGCGTGGCCCGGCATCCGGCGCGCCACCCGTCACGGCCCCTCGACATAGGGCGGCGCGGCCAGCGCGAGGTAGGTCAGCCGCTTGAGTTCGAGCCGACCCAGAGCGACACTGTCCAGGATCAGCCCGCATGCCAACGACAACGCCGCCAGCGTGCCCAACCCCGTGGCCAGCACCGCCGACGGCAGACGCGGCACGGTGCCGGTGCGCATGTAATCAAGGATGACGGGAATCCCGACCGAGATCCCCGCCAGCGCCAGAACGACTGCTGCCACGGTGAAGAACAGCAGCGGGCGTTCCTGTTTGACCAGCGTGATGATGGTACGCAGGATACGCACGCCGTCGCGGTATGTGTTCAGCTTGGACACTGAACCGGCCGGGCGTTCGACATAGCGCGTGCGCACCTCACCCATCGGCATGTTCAGCTTGAGCCCATGGATCGAGAACTCGGTCTCGGTCTCGAAACCCGACGACAAGGCCGGGAACGACTTGACGAACCGGCGGGAAAAGACGCGGTAGCCCGACAGCATGTCGGACTGTCCCCGGCCGAACATCCCTGCCGCAAGGCCGGTCAGCACCTTGTTGCCCAGCACATGTCCGGGCCGATAGGCCGCCTCGCGGTCGGTCACACGCACGCCGGTCACCATGTCGAGGCATTCCCGCCCGGCAAGCGACACCATCTCGACCGCCGACCGCGCGTCGTAGGTCGCATCCCCGTCCACCAGTACGTAAAAATCGGCCTCGATATCGGCGAACATGCGTCGGATGACGTGGCCCTTGCCCTGAAGCCGCTCCGTCCGGGTGATCGCCCCGTGCGCGCGCGCAACCGCGATCGTGCCGTCGGAAGAATTGTTGTCGTAGACATAGACTGGCACACCGGGCAGCGCCGCGCGAAAATCGTCGACGACCGTGCCGATCGCGACCTCTTCATTGTAGCACGGGATCAGGACCGCGATGCGCGGCGTCGCCGGCGCGGGCTCTTCCTGGGGTATCGACATCAACCTGACTGCGCGTAATGAGAAAGGAGCCGAAGCTCTATCATCATGTGCGCACCCACGCCAGACAGGCCGCCAGGGCGTCACCATCCGTCACGTTCAGGATCGCGGCAATATATCCGTCCGGACGGATCAGCACCTGCTGACCCGGCTGCAGACCATATGCCCGGGCGATGTGCCCCCCTTCGTCGACCAGATCGCCCTCCGGCCCCACGTGGCAGATACGCAATCCGGCGCGTGGCGTGGGACCGGACTCATCCGCCTGGCCATGGATGAGCAACGTCCAATGGGCACCCTGCAGGACGTGAAAAAGGCGCGTCGGCTGGCCTGCCGCACCCCGGCACGGCGCATCCGGCGCGCGATCACCGGGATTGAGGAGAACCTCCGACCGGTCCGGCGCGGGAACGGTCAGAACAGATCCCCGATAGCCGAGATCGAGCTGCCGCACGCGGCGATCGCGGCTCAGATCACCGGTCTTCATGCGCTCCAGAAGCTGCGTCGACAGGCCGAGCATATCGGCCGCGATTGGACGGCGTTCGGCCTCGTAACTGTCGAGCAGCATCAGAGGTGCGCCACACCCGACCGCCGAGAGTTTCCAACCGAGATTGTAGGCGTCCTGCACACTGGTGTTGAGGCCTTGGCCGCCGGTCGGCGGATGGGTGTGCGCCGCGTCGCCGGCCAGCAGCACGCGCCCCGCCCGATACCGGTCCGCCAACCGCGCGTTCATCGCATACGCCGACGCCCAGGAGACGGCACTCACGCGCACGTCGCTGCGCCCGGTGCGCGTCGCGACCAGCGCCGTCAGGCCGTCAGCCGATAGATCCGGCTCCCCCTCCAGCGCGATCGGCGCCTGGATCTGGAACAGATCGGTGCCCGGCAGAGGGCAGATCGACACCTGACGGTCCATGTCATCGGGGTTGAACCGATGCCACGCATCGCGCGACAGACCCGTCAGGGCAACGTCAGCGACCAGAGCGCGCACGCCCAGTGTCCGGCCCGGAAAGTCGATACCGGCCAGGCGCCGCACCGTGCTGCGGCCGCCATCGGTCCCGACCAGCCATGCCGCGCGCAGGGTCGTCACCGTATCCCCGTTGGTGACATGGGCCGTGACACCCTGCGCGTCCGACTCAAAAGCCGTCAGTTCCATACCGAAATCGACGCGAGACCCAAGCTCTGCCAGACGGTCGCGCAGCACCTGTTCCGTCAAACACTGCGGAAGCATGATCGGCAGGGGATAGGGTTCGGACGGGGTGGAGGACCGCGCCTCAATGAGGTCGGTATCGAGGAATCCCCCCTTGTCATCGTAGGTTCGCAGCGGCGGGTAAGGTTGGCCGACGGCCGCGATCCGATCGAGCACACCCAGATCTTCGAACACTTCGAGCGTACGGGGCTGAAGCCCCTTGCCGCGCGACCCCTCGAAAGGAGCGTCGCGCCGCTCGATCAGTCGAAAGTCACATCCCCGCCGCGCCAATTCGATGGCCAGCGTCAGCCCGGCGGCCCCGGCGCCACAGATCAGGACCGTGGTCCCGGGGGATTGGTCACACGCTGTGCTCTCTGTCATGGTCGCCTCATTATGTGTATAATGCACATACTTATGAGCTACTCAGGTGTCAATCATGAATGTGCAAAATACACATATATCCGTCCTCCTGCGCGATCTGCATCGCTCCCTGATCGAGATCGTCAGTGCGATGAACCGCCCGCAACGCGACGAGGCCCTGCTGCGCGAGGCGGGGCTTTCGCTTGATCGTGCCCTGTTTCCAGTGCTGGTTCTGGTCGAGCGCCTGGGCCCGATCGGCGTTGTGGACCTGGCCGACCGCGTGGGCCGGGACCACACCACCGTCAGCCGCCAGATCAGCCGCCTCGAAAGCCTCTCCCTCGTCACCCGTCAGGTCGGAACGCACGACCGGCGGGTGCGGGAAGTCGTGATCGCGCCGGCGGGCAAGCGAATGACCGATCGCATCGATGCCACGCGCGAACGGCGCGCCCGGGCTGTGTTCGACAACTGGTCGACGGACGAGCTTGCGACCTTCGTTGGCCTGATGCATCGTTTTGCCGATGCGCTGACCGATGATCCGGGGACGAAAGCGGCTGAACCGGCCTGATTTGACACGATGGGATGCATCTTGCATCAGGTCAGGCCCCAGATCGCCAGTCCCCCCGGGAGAGTACAATGCCGGTTCACGCTTTTCTTTTTCCCGGTCAGGGAAGCCAGTCCGTCGGCATGGGCGCCGATCTCGCCCAAGCATTTCCCAGCGCGCGCGAGGTGTTCGAGGAAGTCGACGACGCGCTGGAGCAGAAACTGTCGACCCTGATGTTCTCCGGCGAGGCCGAGGAACTGACCCGCACCGAGAACGCACAACCCGCGCTGATGGCCGTCTCGATGGCCGTGCTGCGTGTTCTCGAACGCGAAGGCGGCCTTGTGCTGCGCGACCGGGTCGCCCTAGTGGCCGGCCATTCGCTGGGGGAATACTCGGCACTGGCCGCCGCCGGAACATTCGGGATTGCCCAGGCCGCGCGGCTGTTGCGCCTGCGCGGGCGCGAGATGCAGCGCGCTGTGCCCGCCGGCAAGGGCGGCATGGCGGCACTGATCGGCACGGACCTCGCCGGTGCACAGGCCGTGTGCGATGAAGCCGCCGTGCTGCGCGTCGAGGGCGAGCCCGACCGGCATGAGGTGATCGAAATCGCCAATGACAACGGTGGCGGTCAGGTCGTGATCTCGGGCGTTCTGCCCGCGGTCGAGCGCGCGGTCGCGATCGCGAAGGAGCGCAAGATCAAGCGGGCGGTCCTGCTGCCGGTCTCCGCCCCGTTCCACAGCTCGCTGATGGCGCCCGCCGCCGATGCGATGGGCGAGGCGCTGTCGCGCGAGCGCCTGGCCGCGCCCTGCGTGCCGCTAGTGGCCAACGTCACCGCCGCCAAGGTCAGCGACCCGGACACGATCCGCGACCTTCTGGTGCGTCAGGTGACCGGCACCGTGCGCTGGCGCGAAAGCGTCGAGGCGATGGCGGCCATGGGCGTGGACAGCATCGTCGAACTGGGCGCGGGCAAGGTGCTGGCGGGTCTGGTCAAGCGGATCAACGGGGACGTGGCGACCGCGTCGGTGGGCACGCCCGCCGATATCGAGGCCATCCTCAAGACGTTCTGAACAAGTCGGAGACAAAGACGGTCATGTTCGCACTGACAGGAAAGGTTGCGCTGGTCACCGGCGCATCGGGCGGCATCGGGGCGGCGATCGCCCGCGCGCTGCATGCCCAGGGGGCGGCGGTGGTGCTGTCGGGCACGCGGCAGGCGGTGCTC
>NZ_JABXXR010000147.1 GCF_013376175.1 Ameyamaea chiangmaiensis | reverse complement strand
GGCGACGTCGCGGCACCGCTGTGGGCGGCGGTTCCTGCGGCCGAGCGCTCGGCCATCCTGCGCCGCGCAGCGGACCGGCTGGAGGCCGAGATGGAAGATCTGCTGGCCCCGATCATGCGTGAGGCCGGCAAGACCGTGGCCAACGCGGTCGGTGAAGTGCGCGAAGCCGTCGACTTTCTGCGCTATTACGCCGGGCTGGCCGAGACGGCAGGGGATGTGGCGGCGCCCCTGGGGCTGGTTCTGTGTATCAGTCCGTGGAATTTTCCTCTGGCGATCTTTCTTAGCCAGATCGCGGCCGCCCTGGCCGCCGGTAATACGGTGATCGCCAAGCCGGCCGAAGAAACACCCCTGATTGCCGCACGCGCGATCGCGATCCTGCGTGCGGCGGGGGTCCCGGAAGCCGCCGTGCAGGCCGTGTGCGGCGACGGTGGGGTGGGCGCGTGTCTGGTCGCGGATGCGCGTGTTCAGGGCGTGATGTTCACCGGATCGACCGAGGTCGCGCATCTGATCGCCGCAACGCTGGCCGAGCGCACGACCCGCACGGGCCATGCCGTGCCGTTCGTTGCCGAAACCGGCGGACAGAATGCGATGATCGTGGACTCGTCGGCCTTGTCGGAACAGGTGGTCGCCGACGTTCTGATGTCGGCGTTCGACAGCGCGGGCCAGCGTTGCAGTGCGTTGCGGATCCTGTGTGTGCAGGACGATGTCGCGGACCGCACGCTTGCGATGTTGCGCGGCGCGCTGGCCGAACTGAGCGTCGGTAATCCGGATCGGCTGGAGACGGATATCGGGCCGGTGATTTCCGCCGATGCGCGCGCGACGATCGAGGCGCATCTGCGGGCGATGCGGGCGGCGGGGTGCCGCGTCACTCAGGCACCGCTGCCGGACGCGTGCGCGCGCGGCACCTTCGTGATGCCGGCGGTCGTCGAGATTTCTGATCTGTCCTGCCTGAAGCGCGAGGTGTTTGGTCCGGTCCTGCATGTATTGCGCTATCGTGCCAGGCAGATCGATGCGTTGGTCGACGCGATCAACGCGCTTGGTTATGGACTGACGTTCGGGCTTCACACACGGATCGACGCGACCGTCGCGCGCGTGGTGGACCGGATTTCCGTCGGCAACATATACATCAATCGCAATATCGTCGGTGCGGTGGTCGGCGTGCAGCCGTTCGGCGGCCATGGACTGTCCGGTACCGGGCCGAAGGCCGGCGGTCCCCTGGCACTGTCCCGTCTTCGGCAGCCGGAGTCTGGGATGATCGTGGGCGCGGCGGCCACGCCCGACCCGGTTCTGACGGCGTGGTGCGGGCCGCAGATCATGGCCGCGACGCCGATGCTGCCGCCGGTAGACCGCGTTCTGGCCGGCCCGGTCGGCGAGATCAATCGCTACCAGACCCGGGCGCGCGGCACCGGTCTGTGTGACGCGACGACGCGCGAGGGACTGATGGCGCAGGTGGCGGCGTGCGTGGCGACGGGCAACAGGGCCGCCGTGACCGTCGCGGCCAAGGCGCTTCTGGGCGATGTGCCGCCGCCCATCGCCGGGTATCTGGTTGCATATTCGCCGTCGGACGCGGTCGATTTCGTACTTTTTGACGGTGGGGACGACGCCTTTGCGCGTCTGCGCCACGCGTTCGCGGCGCGCCCGGGGGCGATCGTGCCGGTTTATCGTCGTGCGGCTGACGGTCGTTACCCGCTTGCGCTGCTGCAGGACGAGCGCTGCGTGTCGATCAACACGACGGCGGCGGGCGGAAACGCGAATTTGATGATGCTGGCGGGGTGAAATCGTGTGCTCGCCCGTCTGCATGACGATTGCGCGAGTCCGGGTTGCGGTCTTTTCTGCAGGTGTCGTCCGAACTATCGGCCAGGCGCGGCGCTGATTCGGTTGCACGCGAAACAGACGACAGCAGGAGCAAGCCCATGGCGGCGTCACCCATTCCCGACATAACCCTGTCCGACGGCCACACGATCCCCGCGGTCGTGTTCGGCACCTTCAAGATGAACGGCAGGGAGGGTGTGGATGGCATGGTCAGCGCGATCAGGGCCGGATATCTCGGGCTCGATTCCGCCTTCAATTACGAGAACGAGGGCGCAGTGGGCGAGGCGATGCGCCGTTCGGGCGTGTCGCGTGCCGATCTGCGCGTGGCGTCCAAGCTGCCGGGCCGGCGCCATGCCTATAACCAGGCGATCGTGACGATCGAGGAATCGCTCTACCGCGCCCAGCTCGACTACTACGATCTGTATCTGATTCACTGGCCCAACCCGAGCCAGGACAAATACGTCGACGCGTGGCGCGCGCTGATCGAGGCGCAGAAGCGCGGCATGATCCGTTCGATCGGAGTGTGCAATTTCCTGCCCGAGCATCTGCAGCGTCTGATCGACGAAACCGGTGTGACGCCGGCGATCAACCAGATCGAGATGCACCCCTATTTCCCGCAGGACGAACAGCGCGCGTGGAACGCGGCGCATGGCATCGTGACCGAGGCGTGGTCGCCGCTGGGACGCGCGTCCACGCTGCTGTCCGATTCGAAGATCCAGTCAATCGCCGATGCGGTGGGCAGGAGCATCCCGCAGGTGATTCTGCGCTGGCACCATCAGCTCGATGCGATCCCGCTGCCCAAATCCTCCACCAGGGAACGCCAGATCGAAAACCGCTCGATTTTCGATTTCGTATTGTCGCCCGACCAGATGGCGACGATTGCCACGCTCGCGCGCCCCGACGGCCGGACCCACGACCAGGATCCCGCCCGTTACGAAGAGATGTAGCGGCCCGTCGTGCCGGGTGGCCCTTTGTCGCGCGCCCGGCATGGTCTACAGGCGTGGGACATGACACAGCCTGCGACAGCCCCCTCCGCCCGTCCCGCCGCGGGCCCGCTGATCTGGATCCTGGCGGGGGAGGCAAGCGGCGACGTGCTGGGCGCGCGGCTGATGGATGCGCTGCGCGCGGTCCTGCCCGGTGTCGCGTTCCGTGGCGTGGGCGGCGTGCGCATGCAGGCGGCGGGGCTGGACACGCTGTTTCCGCTGTCGGACCTCGCGGTCATGGGGCTGGTCGAGGTGTTGCCGCGTCTCCGGTTCCTCGCGCGTCGTTTGCGGGAGGCGGTGGCTGATATCGAGGTCACGCACCCCGACCTGATCGTGACGATCGACTCGCCCGGCTTTACGTTGCGTCTTCTACGTCGTGTCGCGCCGCTGGGTATCCCACGCGTGCATTACGTCGCGCCGCAGGTGTGGGCGTGGCGCGAACACCGCGTGCGCGAATTCCCCGGGCTATGGGACCGATTGTTGTGCCTGCTGCCGTTCGAGCGGGCGTTTTTCGGACGGCATGGGCTGGACGCGCGTTTCGTCGGCCACCCCGTCCTGCAATCGGGGGCGGAGACGGGGAGCGCGGATCGTTTCCGCGCCCGTCATGGCCTGGCGGCCGATGCGCCCATCCTGATCCTGATGCCGGGCAGCCGTCGGTCGGAGGCACCGAGGCTGCTGCCGGTATTCGGACGGATGCTGGCGCTGCTGCGCGATCGGGTGCCGGGGCTTGTGCCCGTGTTGCCGGTCTCGCCCGTCGTGGCCGACACCGTGCGCCGGGCCGTCGCACGTTGGCCAGTGGCGCCGGTGATCGTGACGGAGGTGGACGACAAGCACGACGCCTTCGCGGCGGCGGGGGCGGCACTGACGAAATCGGGCACATCGACGTTGGAACTGGCGCTGGCAGGGGTGCCGATGGCGGTGACGTATCGCGTCAATCCGCTGACCGCCGCCCTTGTTCGGCGACAGATCAAGGTGCCGTTCGTCGCGATGGTCAATCTGCTGGCCGGTCGGGCGCTGGTGCCCGAACTGCTACAGGAACGGTGCACGCCGGCTATTCTGACCGATGAGGTCGTGGCCCTGCTGCGCGATCCGGCGGTGGCCGAGGCGCAACGGGCGGGGTTCCGGGCGGTGATGGACAGCCTGAGCGCGTCCCACGCCACGCCGGCCGACGCGGCGGCAGCCGAAATCGTGGGGCTGCTCGCCGAACGAGCGGCGGCTCAGGCGCCGTAGAGCACGTCCGGCGCGATCTCGGGCGGCATCAGTTCCACCGCGCCTTCGGGGCGCAGCGCGGTGTAGAAGCATGTGCGTCGGCCCGTATGACAGGCGACGCCCTTCTGCTCGACCAGCAGCAGGACCGCGTCACCGTCGCAATCCAGCCGCGCATCGACCAGCGTCTGCACCTGACCGGAGCGCTCTCCCTTGCGCCACAGCGATTTGCGGGAACGGGAGAAGTAACACACACGGCCCGTCGCCAGTGTCTCGTCCAGCGCCGCGCGGTTCATCCAGGCCAGCATCAGCACCTCGCCGGTCGCATGGTCCTGCGCCACGGCCGTAATCAGCCCGTCGGCATTGAAGGCCACCCGGTCGAGCAGGGTGCTGCGCAGGGCGGGGTCCGTGATGGGCTGGGCGGTCATCGGGTCAGCTTTCGTCGGCTTGGGTCAGGGCGGCGGACAGCCACGCGGGCGGTGCCGCGCGCAGCGGTGTCGTTGCGGCGTGTAGCGGTTCGTTGAACGCTTCGGTGCGCAGCATGGCAAGCCCGCGATGGCCCGCGACCGAACGCAGCGTGCCCACATCCTTCGTCCCGTTCGACACGATCGTGCCGGCCGGGGGCAGCGGTTGGTCGCCGATGACCGGCACCAGACGGCGGCGCACCAGACCGCGATAGCGCGTCCGGGCGGTCAGTTCCTGTCCCATGTAGCAGCCCTTGGTCCAGGAGATGCCGTTCAGCAGGTCGAAGTCCGCTTCCAGCAGCAGGGTCTTGTCCGGCTCGCAATCCTGTGCGCCATCAGGAAGACCAAGGGCAATACGGTGCGCCTCATACGCGTCCGGCGTGGCGTTGACGCCGGTGACCGGGCCGATCACACGCCATCCGGCCGAGGGCAGGCGTGGATCGGGCACCACGATCGTGCCTTCGGGCATCGTGTCACCCCAGGCCGAGTGCACCGCAAGATCGGTGGCCTCGATCGCCACCTTGGCCCGCAGCCGATAGCGCGACAGCTTCGGCGCCAGCAGTGCCGACTGCGCGGCGTCGCAATCAAGCAGGATGCGGGCGTTGGCCGGATCGTCGATCATGAAGAAATCGGCCAGATACTTGCCCTGTGCCGTCAGAAAGGCGCTCCAGACCACGCGGGCCCGCGGCAGGGCAAGCACGTCGTTGCTGACAAGCCCCTGCAGGAAGGACGCACGGTCGTCGCCGCTGACGGACAGGACGGTGCGGGCGGGCAAGGGGGCGAGGAACGTTGGCATGACCCGCACAAGAGTGGCGCCGCGTTCGGTCCGGGGCAAGGGGGGCAACGGGACGCGGGCGCGTGGTTGGAGGTTGACGGCGGCTGGGCTAAGTCTTGTCGCGATGCGCATCCTTTTCATCACCGCCACGCGGCTGGGCGACGCCGTTCTGTCGACGGGCCTTCTGGATCACCTGATTCGTGTCCATCCCGATGCGCGTTTCACGATCGCCTGCGGCCCCGTCGCGGCGGGTCTGTTCGAGCACATGCCGCGCCGCGACCGCACGATCGTGGTCCGCAAGCGGCGTCTTGACCGGCACTGGTTCGATCTCTGGCGTGCCTGCGTGGGGACGCGCTGGGATCTGGTGGTCGACCTGCGGGGCTCGGCGATCGGGTTCGCATTGTGGGCGCGCCGTCGCGTCGTGATGCGGGGCGGCCGACGCCCGGGCTTGCGGATCGGGCATCTGGGGGCGGCCCTGGGACTGCTCCCGCCGCCGTCTCCGGTCGTGTGGACGTCCCCGGCCGAACGGGCGGCGGCGGTCCTGTGCCTGCCGGACGGAGCGTTGTGGATCGGGATCGGCCCGACGGCGAACTGGGACGGCAAGGTCTGGCCCGCGGCGCGGTTCGTCGCCCTGTTCCGCGCGATCGTCGCCGTCTGGCCGCAGGCCCGTCCGGTCGTCCTGCGTGGCCCCGGCGTGACGGAGGCGTCGATCGCGGCGCCAGTGATCGAGGCCCTGCGCGGCGACGGCGTGGTCGATTCCGGGGGTGACCTGACGCTTCCGGCGGTCGCGGCCCTTCTGGGGCGGTGTGCGGTGTTCGTGGGCAACGATTCGGGCCTGATGCATCTTTCGGCGGCGGCCGGGACGGCTACACTGGGCCTGTTCGGGCCGTCGCGCGTGTCGGAATATGCACCGACCGGGCGGCTGGCCCGTTTCGTCACGGCCCCCGGCCCCGAGGGCATGGCCCCGATCGCGGGACTGAGCGTCGAGACCGCCGCCACCGCCGCCCTTGCGATCCTGCGCGAGGATCAGGCGCATAGGGACGCGCAGTGCCCCGGGACGGGCGGGAGTACCGGTCCATGACGGGCATACTGACACCGCCGGTGCGTGTGGCGCATGTCATGGCGGGTGCGCCGATGGGCGGCGCGGAGCTGTTTTTCGAACGGTTGTGTGCCGCCCAGGCCGCCGCGCGGGACGACACCGATGTTCTGGCCGTCATCCGGCGCGAGGCGGGACGCGCGGGCAGGTTGCGTACGGCGGGCGTGCCCCTGCGCCAGATGGGATTTGGCGGCGCGCTGGACGTGCTGACCCGCGCGCGCCTGCG
>NZ_JABXXR010000146.1 GCF_013376175.1 Ameyamaea chiangmaiensis | reverse complement strand
CTCCAGGCTGTCCGCCTGCGCGGCCGCACCGGGATGCTGCTTCGGCCCGGTCAGTGCCGTCGCGCGGGCATGGGCCGTGTCGATCAGGTCGGGCCGTGCCTGCTCATCGCCCAGCCGCGCCATAATCAATGCCGCACGCAGCGACAGCGCCGGATCGGACGACGCCAGCGCGAAGGACAGGTGCGGCAGAGCCTCCGCACCACGGCCCTGTTCGTGCAGCGCGGCACCTTCCACCAGCTCAAGCCCCGGGTCGACGGCCACATTGCGCGCCGCAAGCCCGTCCCGCGTGCGCGCCAGCGTCGCCAGCGCATCGGCCCCGTGGCCCTGGGCCAGTTGCACCACGGCCAGATTGTAGCCCGCGTCACGCAGGCCCGATCCATTGTCATGGGCGAGGGCAAGAGTGAACGCGGCGGCATACTGACGTTCGGCTTCCGCCGCGTCGCTCTGGTCGGCGGCGTCGCGCCCGACCTGCATCGTCTGGTCCAGCGACGGGTCGGCGGGCCGGGCTGCGGGACCGCCGCAGGCCGTCAGCACAAGCACGGCTGCCATCAACGTCCCACGCGCGCCCTCTCGAACGCGGATCATGGCTGCACCCGATCGGGCGGCAGGCGCGTCGCGGGCTGATGTGGCTGGCCGCCCCCGCCCAGCAGCCACAGGCCGCGCAACTGGTCGCTCAGGCTGCGCAGCGACTGTGACAGGGCCCGTGCCTCGGTGATCATCGGCGGCAGTTCGGCGGCGGTGCGGGCCAGATCGGCCGTCATGCCCGGGATTTTGGGACTTGCCTTCTTCAGGTCGGCACTGGCGGCGCGAAGATTGCCCATCGTGCCGTCCGCCTTGGTCAGAACACCCGACACCTGCGTCTCGATCGGTTGCAGCTTCGCCACGGTGGCGTCCAGTGTCGCCACCATCTGCTCGGCCTGACGGATCAGATGATCGTCTTCGAGCAATTGCCCGATATTGCCCTTGCCCGCGTGGATCTCGGTCACCGTCGTGTCGAGCTGCGCCATCATGTGATTGGCGTTGGCCAGAATCGGCAGGGTCTGGTTGCGGATGTCCGCCACCGTGGCGGTGATCATGTCGGCCGGGTTGGGTTCGACGCTGGCGTTCAGGGCGGCATACTCCCAGTCCATCGCTTCACCCTTGCCGCGCGACAGCTCGATATAGCTGGCCCCGGCCACCACGAAACGGCGACGGATGACCGCGGTGCTGTCGCGCCGAACAAACTGCCTGAGATCGGGGTCGATTTCCGCAATCGCATACATCGCGCCGTTGTCGTTGAGTCGGATGCGGCGGATCGACCCCGCGCGGATGCCCATCGTCTCGACGTCGTCACCCACCGCTAGGCCCGCCACACCGTTCTCCGGCAGGATGATCCGCAGGCGCGCTGGCGGGGTCAGCCAGTTTTTCAGAAAGCCGGCCTCGACAATGGCCACCACCAGCACGACCACGGCCAGCAGGACGAGGGCTCCGACCCATTCATCGGCGTATCGCAGGCGCGTCAGGGGTCGCGCGGATGAGCCGGAACGCCAGTGAAACATCAGCCGGTTCTCCTCATGGCATACAGTCCCTCGTCCAGAAGATGCAGGCGGTGGGTGAAAAATCCGTGCTGGCCGCGCCATGGTCCGATGTCGCGCGTCAGCAGAACGACCGCGGCGCCACGATGGCGCGCGCGCGTCAGCACGTCGAGGAACACGGCACCCAGTTCGTTCTCGGCACCCGCGATCGGGTTTTCCAGCACCAGCAGCAGCGGCGTTCCCAGACACGCCCGCACCAGCGCCGCGCGCAGCCGGTCGCCGGGCGTCAGGTGTGAGGGGCGTTCGACCGGCAGGCCGGGCAGGCCGAACCGTTCGGCCAGCGCCTGCGCCTCTTCGAGAATATCGCGTTCCGGCCGACGGGTATGGTGAAGCTGCGGCAGGACGATGTTCGCGTCGGTGCCCAGAATATCCAGCCACGCACCCTGACGCGACACGCGCCCGATGCGACCGCGCAGGGCATTGGCCTGCAGTGTCCCCAGCATCGTCCAGTCGAGACCGGTGCAGCGCACGACGCCCGACGCCAGCGTCACCATCCCGCAGCACAGATCGGCGAACATGGCACCACGCTCGACATCGCGGCACGCGATCAGGGCACAGTCACCGGGCAGCAGACGCATCGTGAACGGAGCGGGAGCAATGCCGGTCTCGTCAAACAGCGGCATCGCATCCTGAAGCTCGAGAACAGGCAGAGGACCGGCCATCCTCAGAGGCTCAGACTGAACAGGATCGTCACGACCATCACCATCGTGATCCCGCGCGTAAACGCGACCGGCAGCAACGACGAGACATCGTCCTGAGGTGCCGCCATCAGCCCGGTCAGGCAACTACCGGTGCCGACAAAAAAGCCGACCAGCACGAATTTCACCGGGATCAGCACGAAGTCGATCGCCCCCATGCTGCTGACCACATCGGTGAAGAAACTCCAGACCGAGCTGTTGATGGCCCCCGTCACGCGACTTGCCATATAACCCATCACAAGGGTCGTGACGGAAAAGATGATGCCCAGCGTGAAACCGCCCAGCATGAACGCCACCGCGCGCGGCAACAGCAACAGCGTGAACGGATCGAGGCCCACGCCCAGAATCCCCCTGATCTGGCCGTTGATGTTCAAAAGGCCCAGTTCGGCGGTGCTCAGCATCCCGTTTCGCCCCAGCAGGATGATGCCGACCAGGATCGGGGCCACGTCACGCACCAGCACACTGACAAGGATCGACCCGGTCATCTGCGCCAGCCCCGCGAACCCCAGCCAGTACACGGTCTGGCTCACCACGCCGATGCCCGCCAGAACGGCGGTCACCAAAACGCTGAGCAAGCCGCCCGCCACAATTTCACGGACACAGCGACGGAATTCCAGACGCGTCGTGCGCCGCCAGCTGTGCGGACGCACCGACTCGCACACCACGCCCCACGCGACACCCACGAACATCAGCGTGAACCGCATCTGCGCGCGCGTGGCGCGCCCGATCGTCGCCAGCAGCGACAAGAACCGCCAGCGCAGCCGCGCAAGACGCCCGAAGGGCGCGTCGTGATCGACGCCCGGGGCGCTCATCGCCGACCCACCAGCGTGTAGGTCCGACCGACGCCCGTGCCCGGGGCGAAAAACGCCCCGCGCGCCCGGAAGAGATAACGGTCGCGCAGAACCTGAAAAACGGCCTCACTGACCTGAATCGTTCCGAAGTCGGGCGAACCCTGCGCCATACGCTCGGCAATGGAGACCGTCTGCCCCCACAGATTGAAAACGGACGGATTTTCACCCAGATAGCCGCCCAGCACGGGTCCGACGTCGATGCCAATGCGAAAGATCGGGTCTATATCAGCCTGGGACAGCATCACGAGGGCGGCCTCGCGCAACGCAAGGGCGGCCTCGACGATGCGCGTGGGCGCCTCGGCGTCGATCTCGGGCGTGCACCCGGCGGTGCAGATCAGCCGGTGCCCGACCATCTTGACGGAAAACAGACCGCATGTTTCCGCGATGTCCTGAACCTTGCGCGCCAGCCGTTCGACCAGCCCCAGAAGGTTCTCGACATCCTTGCCGTCCACCATAGGCGGGTTCGAAAACATGATGACCATGACGGCCACGGCGGGAAACAGACCCTCTCTCATATCCTGCCCTTCGCGCGCCGGGACCAGGAAGGCCTCGCCGAAATGCGCGGCACCCTCCGGGCGGCTTGCGGCATGATCGGCGCTGGCATGTGCCTTGTCGCCGATGGCCGGACGAGTGGCGAAACGGATGGCCGCCACCGCGCTGACCAGATCGACAAACGGCGCCACGCTCTCGGCCGCCCGCGCCGCATCTTCCAGCACGACTATCCCGTTGACGTCGCCCGCGCCGCGAAACGGCGTGACCGACAGGGCCGTGGTGGCATTCTGGTGCATGAACACGCGCCAGAAGGCCTGCGTTCGCGAATCGGTGCCTGCATCGGGCACGACGACCGGACCACCATCGGAGAGGGCGTCGAAAAAAGCCCCGATTTCCACGCGCGAATAATCGTACCCGCCGCTGTGCGCATCCTGGGCCGCGTCGAAACAGTCCTCGCAAACCATACGTCCGCGATCCTCGGTCAGACGCCAGAGCGACGCCCGACGCGCCTGGGCGACCTGAACCAGCGCCTCGGTCAGGGTCAGCGCTTCCTCGCCGGGATCGAACAGGCCAGGCTGCCCCGCGACGCGGCCCAGCGCCAGGTTTTCCTCGGTCGACAAGGCGCGCGCCTCGCGCAGTTTTCGATTGGCGCGTTCGGTCAGGCGTCCCTGCCGCACCAGAAAACCGGCGAGAATGACTGTGAGAAACACGACGACCAGAGAAAACACGAAGCTCTGCCGCCCGCTCGCACGGGCGAAACGTGCGAAATCGGCTTCATCGGCAATCAGCATCAGTACCCAGTCGTCACCCGCGTGGCCCAGCGGTGCGGTCACCACGAGAAAACTGCGCCCCTTGCGCGCGATCAGTCGTGTGCCGAAGCCCTGCACCCGATAGATGTCCCACGCGCGCGCGATCAGGGGGTAGTGTGCCGGATCAGGCACCATACGCGCCGGATCCCAGTTCGACTCCTGCGCGACCTTGCGCATCTGGCGCCCGGCGATCACCCGGCCCTGTCCGTCGAACACAATCGCGTGGCCGCTCGCGCCGATCTTGAGCGTCCGGAGAAAATCGCTGAGCGTATCAAGTCCGATATTGACCGCCAGGACATAGTGATGCCCGTCCTTGCCCACGAACGACTGCGCCGTCGTCACCAGAAGGGCATGCGAGTTCGCCGTCATGTACGGGGGCGTCCAGAAGACGCCCGGATGGCTCATCGCGCCCTGGAACCATGGCCGCGCGCGGGGGTCGAAGCGGGCGATCGTCTCGCTCGACTGTCCGACGACCGTGCCGGCCGCATCGGTCAGAACGTGGTCCAGGACATTCCCGTCCGCTGTCGTGCGCAGGGTCGCGACGTCGGTGCCGCGCGTATCCGTGCGGCGGTGGATCATGGCGAACTGGCCCTGATCGTCGGCGATGTAGTAGGAATCCAGCTGCGACAGCTGCGCGAGGCCACTGCCCGCATGCAGAGTGAACACCGAAAAGATCTCGTTCGCCGGCACGTTGGCCAGCAGACCCGCCGTGATCGATGCCCCGCGTGCGGCGGGGTCGAGATAGCCCGACACCTTCTGCACGCCGTAGTCCCGCTGCACACCCAGAAGATCGCGCGACAACGTCAGGGCGCCCTTGCGGCTCACCTGATACGACCGCAGGCTGACCCCCGCGATGGTCAGCACCACCAGCAGAACGCCCCCGACCGGCACCCCAACCCTGAGCAGGAAACCGCGCAGACGTCGTTCGTCGCGCTGCCGCGGGTCAATCACCTGTTCGGATGCCAACCGTCTTCTCCTGTCACCCCTCGGGAGGGAACGCGCGCGACACACGAAGCGTTGCGCCCGGCGGATCGGGGGACATGAGCAACCTCACGCCGCGATCGGCCGCCCGCACCCCCTGATAGTGGTTGTCGGCAACCCCCGGCGACGTGTCAATTCGTAACAGCCGCGCGCGGGACGTCAGGCCGGCGTGTCGTCGGTTCGCGTCCAGACCGAATCCGTCAACCGTCCGACGAACGCGGCATGGGCGGCAAGCTCCGTCCGGGTAGGCACGACGTGGCGCGGCGTGCGGTGCGCCACCGGCGGATAACGGACCGCGAGCATGCCGCTGTCGCCCTCGTCCGCCAGACCGAGCCCGCGCTGGCGGCCGCCCATCAGTTCGAGATACACCTCGGCCAGCAGACGACAGTCGAGCAGCGCGTTATGCGTGGTGCGTTCGGACAGGTCGATCCCGAAGCGGCGGCACAGCGCATCGAGCGAGTTCGGCAGGCCCGGGAAGCGCTCCTTGGCGATCGCCAGCGTGTCGACCATGCGCGTGGTCGACACACCCGGGCGTCCGCACCGCCCGAGTTCGTGATTGATGAAGCCGAAATCGAACGCCGCATTGTGCGCGATCAGCTCGCTATCGCCGATGAAGGCCATAAAATCATCGGCAACCTCGGCGAACTTTGGTTTGCCGATCAGATCGTCGAGCGTGAAGCCGTGTATGCGCGACGCCTCGGGCGGAATATCGCGCTCGGGGTCGATCAGCACATGAAACGTGCGTCCGGTCGGCAGATCGCTGATCAGTTCGAGGGCCGCGATCTCGATCACGCGGTCGCCCGTCGCCGGATCCAGCCCCGTGGTCTCGGTGTCGAACAGAATCGAGCGTTTCATGACGTCTCCCGTGTCAGGCGGCGCAGAAGGGCGCGCACCTCGCGCCGCGTGCGGCCGAGCGAGGCGCCGGTATGCACCACAATGTCCGCCCGTGCACGCTTGAGCGCATCGGGCATCTGGCGGGCGATCAACGCATCGGCCTGCGCGGCACTCATGCCACGCCGCTGCGCCACGCGCGCCCTCTGCACGCCACGCGACGCGGACACGACCGCGACCAGGTCGCACTGCCGCGCGCCGTCCGTCTCCAGCAGCAGCGGAATATCCAGCACCACCCAGCGCGCGCCACGCCGACGCCAGTGCCGCAGGAAC
>NZ_JABXXR010000145.1 GCF_013376175.1 Ameyamaea chiangmaiensis | reverse complement strand
CTTCAAACCCACTCATACTACACACAATCACCCCCGCGGGGTGGAGCAGCCCGGTAGCTCGTCAGGCTCATAACCTGAAGGTCACAGGTTCAAATCCTGTCCCCGCAACCACGAATTCCGTTTGAAATAAAACGCTTAGCCCGCTCACAGAGCGGGCTTTCTGCGTTCTACCAAGCCAACTGGAATCATATAGGAATCATTCGGGAGAGAAATCTGGCGTAGCAACGATGCGTGGGAGTATCGGTCCGGACGTGAGAGAAGAGGGAAGCGAAGCGGGGGAGAGCAGCGCACAAGATGGCCTCATCGGACGTGATTAGACGGGTGGTGAATGTTGCTGCGAATACGTCGCTGTCAGGCGAACGGCTCGGCCGCGAACTCGACAGGATCGGAGAGCAGCGCGGCTGGCCGCTGATGATCGTCAGCGACAATGGCACCGAGATGACGTCGAACGCGATCCTGGCCTGGCAGGAACAGCGGTCGGTGCTGTGGCACTACATCGCACCGGGAAAGCCGCAGCAGAACGGGTTCGTCGAGAGCTTCAACGGCCGGTTCCGCGACGAATGCCTCAACGAGCATCTGTTCCGCAACCTCGCCCACGCTCGGACGGTCATCGACGCCTGGCAGGCCGACTACAACGCCGTCAGGCCCCACACCAGCCTGAATGGCATGACGCCAGAGGCTTTCGCTCAACACGCCACCAAGGCATACAACAACCCGCAGACCCTAACTCAAAAACGAGGGCATGTTCGGGGCAGCGTCAACAGCGACGCAGTTGGCGTCCCATTGCTAATTGCGCATTTCTGGCCGCGCTGGGGAATGTGGACGCTCGTCGAGGTAGATTGCTTCCTGACCCCAGATGGTGGCCTGAAGGTGGAGGGTGTACCAGTTGGCAAAGGCCCGCCCTCGGTGATGTGACCACCGGCGCGTTATTTGACTATCTAAGCACAAAGCAGTGGGATGGACGACAAGAAGCATCCGCATTGAACACTGCCAACTGGACGTCAGGATTTTTGGGTCCACCCCCCTCCTAGAGACCGGTACAGACGGGCGACGGAAATCGAGACGTTTGCGCTCGACTCAGCCAGAGCGCTCCGGCTTGCCAGAAGGGCATTCTGCGTGGTCAGAACATTGAGGAAGTCTCCGGCTCCCTGAGCATACTGAAGTTGGGCGATATGGACGGCGGTCTCATCTTCCGAGACAGCCTCTTCCAGACGGTTTCGACGTTCCTGCAAGGCGCTCAGATCCGCCATGGAATCATCGACCTCTTCCCATGCTTTCAGAAGCGTACGCTGCAACGCGATCGCGGCTTCCTTTTGCTGGGCGCGGCGCAGATGCAATTGCCCCGTCAGGCGTCCCCCTTCAAACAGGGGTAGCGTCATGGTCGGACCAAACCCGTACTGACGCGATGCCCATGAGCCCAGTCCACTGAACTGCAACGCCTGAATATCCAGACTGCCCGACAGCGTTACGCGCGGGAAAAAATCCGCGACCGCCACGCCGATACTCGCCGTCGCGGCATGGAGGTGGTCTTCTGCCGCCCGCACATCGGGGCGGCGCTCTGCCAGTTCGGAGGGGAGACCGACAGGAATGTCCGCAGGGACTGAGGGGATGATCTGAGACGAACCGAGTCTGTCTTTCAACGCACCCGGCTGTCGTGCCGTCAGAAAGCTCAAGGCGTTCACAAGATGCACTTCCTGACTTTTCAGAACAGGAAGCCGCGCCTCAAAACCATGCATCTGTCCCCGGGAATAGGCGACGTCGAGCTTCGTTGCCGTTCCCTGGGCAAAGCGCAGTTCCGTCAGTTTCACACTGTGCTCTGCAATCGCGATACTCTGCTGCGTGATGCCGACCTGCGCCTGAATATTTCGCAGACTCAGATAATCTTGCGCGGTTTCCGCCATGAGGGAGACCAGCACATCGCGACGCAGTTCTTCGGTTTCATGCATGGCCGCGGTAGCCGCCTCGATCTGTCGCCTGACATGTCCCCAGAAATCGACCTCCCATGACGCACTCAGTCCGTATTGTGGCAGATTGAAAGACGGGTTGCCTTTCGCGCCATCCATTGCTGCCGGTCCAAAGCCCTGCTGACCGCTGGCAATTTCGCCGGGGCTGGCCTGTTGCATGGTTCCTAGAAGGCCGAGAATACCGTTCGTGCTGGCTCGCTCACGGGCATAGGAGGCGGCGCCCTCCATATGGGGCATCTGGGCCGCACTGGCGATCCGTCGTTCTGCCTGGCTTTCCGCGAAATGCAAGCTAGCCTCGCGGAGATCGAGGTTATTGCGCACCACGTCTTCTTCCAGAGCCGTCAGCGTGGGGTCGCGATAGATCCGCCACCATTGCGCATCTACGACGGATGCCTCCTGCGGATGACTGGCTGAGGGAGAAAGGCTTTGATGCCAGTGCGCGGGCGCTTGCGGGTCGGGACGGTGATAGTCCGGTCCCACCGTGCAGGCGGACAGCGCGGTAAGTGCCAGAAGAAGGCAGCGTGAGGGCTGGAACATGGACGATCTCATTTCCAGAGATACCGGACATCATGGGAATGGGTGCCCTCTGGCATGGAGGACGTGTCGATGCGCGCTTCGACCGACATGCCAACACGAATCTTCTCTGCCAGAGGCTGCCCGGGATCGAAGGTCAGCTTGACGGGTACGCGCTGGACCACTTTCGTGAAGTTGCCGGTCGCGTTGTCGGGCTGGATGGCTGCAAAAGCAACACCTGTGGCCGGGGCCAGGCTGTCCACATGTGCTTTGAAGGGATGGCCGGGGAAGGTGTCGACCCATACCGTTGCACTTTGTCCAGTCTGGACCTTCGTAAGCTGCGTTTCCTGAAAATTCGCCAGAACATACGCCTTGCGGACCGGCACCACTGCCAGCAGTCCCGTGCCCGGATGGACATAGGCACCCACACGCACACCGCGCTCACCCACCACACCGTCCACAGGGGCAGGAATGGTGCAGTAGGAGAGATTGAGTTCAGCTTGATGTTCGGTACTTTTTGCTTTCTGCAGTGCGCCCTGTGCCTTTTCAAGCTGTGCCTTCAGCACGGCGACCTGCTGTTCGGCCGTGCTGGTGCCTGCCTTGTCACGTGCAAGAGCTGCAACCGCTTCAAGCTGTCGGGCTTCCGCGCTCTGTTGCTGTTCGATCGTGCTGGCACCACCTGCTGACAGATTGCGATACCGGGCTGCGTTCTGCCGCGCAAAGACAAGCGCCGCCTCGTCGGATTGCACGGTATATTTTGCCGCATCGACGATGGAGCCCTGACGGTCCAGCAGGGCTTGCAGATTGTTCACATCGCCCAGAGCCGCAGCCGTATCGCCACGCGCGCTCTCCAGAGCTGTGCGGTAATCGTCGTCCTCGATATGCGCGAGTTCCTCGCCAGCATGAACATATTCGTTGTCTTCCGCCAGAACGCGGTCAATCCGTCCGGAGACTTTAGGCGCAACAGTCGTGAAATCGGCCGTGACATAAGCGTCATTTGTTTCCTGATGGATGCCGTCGCCTACAAAAAAACGATCGGCCGTCCAGGCGAGGCCGGTTAGCAGGACGACCGCACAGCCGGCCAGGAGAAGAGGTTTTCCATAAATCATGTTGAGGCAGGTCCGTCAGTGCGCGGTGGCGGGGAGGGGGAAGGGTTCTGGATCGGGCTCGCGGGCGGCAGCAGGTATGGCCGGAGCAGGCCCCTTACCGGGCGGATAGACCCGTATAGGCAGCACGGCAGTCAGCGCGACATAGGCGACGCAAATGCACATCACGACAAAGTAGATGTCCACCAGTGCGAGTGTGGTCGACTGCTCGTGCAGATAGGTGTGGAAGATCTGGAGCGTATTGTGCGCCACATGATCGCCGTCAGGCGAACTGTTGCTGATCGCTGCGTGGATCGGATCGCCCATGCCCGACAGCGCGGTGGCGTTGTTGCCTGCCCGGTCCAGCAACATTGTGGAGTGATATTGCTCCCGACGGCGGAGAAGGACCTCGAAAATGGCAGCCGCGAACGCGTTGGCCATACCCTTGAGCATGTTGACCATGCCCGAGATGAAAGGGCCGTCCGCCGGGCCGAGTGACATCGTCGCCAGCATCAGAACCGGGATCACGACCATCGGTTGGCCAAGAATCTGAAGCGCCTGCAGGAGATAGAAATTATCCCGCACCCAGTCGGGGGTCAGCCAGGTACCGAGGAACGCCGCAAGCGCCAGACAGGACATGCCGAATGCCAGAACATAACGGCAGTCTACCCGCGCGGAACTGCAGAGTGCGGCCGTTAGGGGCAACATGACGAGTTGTGGCAGGGCAACGGTCAGCGCAACCGGAGCCGCCTGAATCGGCCGGTATCCCCGCACAGCTTCCAGATATGTCATCGGGACTTCCATCATCAACCCGCAGATGATGAGCACGGCCACAAGGGTCAGCAGCGACATCGTGATGTTGCGGTTTTTCCAGTACTGAAGCCGGAAAAACGGGCTGTGATGGTGCCATTCGTGGAACAGGAACCCCACGAACAGTGCGCCGCCCCAGAACGTCAGGTGTGAAATAACGGGCGAGCGGAACCAGTCCAGCCGGTCCCCCTGATACAGCACCGTCACCACACACAATATGGATGGAACGCCAATGAAGAAACCACGCCAGTTGAAGTTCCGGAACCGTTCGAGATGCACCGGGTCGCGTGGTAGTCCGTAGGCCATCATGGCGATGGCGGCGATGCTGAAGGGAATGACCTCCCAGTACAGCCAGTGCCAGCCGACATGCTCGAACCACATCGCTTCCAGCGGGTCGCCAAGATTGGGGCCGAATGTCGCACTCATCGCATAGCCACCAATGCCGAACACCTTGATGGGCGGCGGGAGGTATTTGAGCATGACCGTCATCAAGATAGGCGGCAGGCATCCCGCACTTAAGCCCTGTGCAGCGCGAAGAAAGCACAGCGAGGTCATGTCCGGCATGAAGGGCAGAGGGAGTGACAGCAGGGCAAGGACGGCTGTCATGAAGATCGAGAAGCGGTAGATCGAGAACGTCATATAGAACCAGGGCGTGAACGCCATGGCCGCAATGTTGAAGGTTTCGTAGATCGAGATGAACCACGTGCCCTCATCGTGTCCGATATGCATCGCACCGCGGATATCGGCGAGTCCGATTTCGGTAATGTGCTCGTTGAACCCGGCGACATGCACGGCCAGCAGCATCCCGAGACAGCCGATAATGGTCTGCATGCCGAAAGGGGGAATGTAAGACGGCTGCGCGGTCGGCGCAGCCGCCGAAGGCGAGGCTGCTGGTTGCATTGCTGGATCTCTTTCTTTGCCCCACAGCCACTATCCAGCGCAGAGAGGTCCGAAAACCCACGTTTGAAGCAGGTGACGTTTCCACTTTCCGTAAGAGTCATAGAAAACCCTTCCGTTTCGGGTTAAAAGCGCGAAACTGCAACGGAAAGCGGCAGGAGACGGAGAGAGATGGCCAAACGGATTGACAGTCACAGACGCTACGATCTCGACCTGCTGCGCTATCTTCAGGTTCTTGTGGAAGAAGAAAGCGTCTCACAGGCAGCGCGCCGGCTAAAGGTGAGCGATGCCGCCATGAGCCGCCATCTCGCAACGCTACGTATCGTGTTTGGAGACCCTATTCTGGTTCTATCCGGGCGCCGGATGATGGCCACGTCCTTCGCCAACCGCATTCGTGACCGGGTCCATAACATCGTGCGTGAGGCCGATGCGCTGGTGAATGATAGCGAGACGCTCAATCTGCGCCATCTTTCACCCCGGTTCACTATACGCGCCAATGACCTTATAGTTGGTGCTTTCGGCCATGCTATTCTGATGGGGCTGAAGCAGGACTGTCCGAATTGCAGCATCGTGTTCTCACCCGAAACCGAAGATCCGGCCAGCGAAGCACTCCGCAGCGGCCGGATTGATCTTTACATCGGTGGCACTGACGATCTGCGCCCTGAGATCATGCGTCAGGCCCTGTTCCTGACGCCATTTCGCGCAATGGTACGGGAAGGACACCCCATTTTTGCGCAAGGCATCACGCCGCAGACTCTCGTGGAATACGATCACATCAGCGTCTCGCGTAAAGGCCGGCTTTACGGCCCGATCGATACCGTTCTTCAGGAGCGTTACGGCCTAGTCAGGCCCATTGCCATCGTGGTGCCGACCTATCATTCCATGATCGAGACCGTGCGTGAGACGGACATGATCCTCCCGCTGCCTGATATCGTAATCGACCGTCTTCCACTATCACAGGTCCAGCTTGCGGCTTTCGACTTCCCGTTCAATCTGCCTCCCGTTGCGACCTTTCAGGCTTGGCATCCCCGTGTAGACTCGGATGGCGTCCATTGCTGGCTGCGTGATACCGTATTGCAAGTTATCCGCCGTGAACTCGTGCGTTTCAGGAGTGAAGGGATAGAGTAAGTCCCAAAAGTGCCTGAATGCGGTGTATTCATGGGACCAACGGTCTTCTTCCCGGCGACGTGCCTCTTAGAGCCTTAGGTTCAGGACCTATTAACTTATTGAACTGAGCGGAGTGTTGTGATTCACCGGCTTACCGGTGGAGGGTGGGCCTGTGAGTGATGTGTTTATGTTATCTGCGAGCCAGATATCGCTTCATCCGGTAGAGCCGTCTGGGCGGAGCCCGAAAGGTTCCACCAATGCG
>NZ_JABXXR010000144.1 GCF_013376175.1 Ameyamaea chiangmaiensis | reverse complement strand
AACCCTAGATCACCAACCCCGGTGAAGTCAAGCTCCTCAGAGCCCCCCGAAGCGGTGAACGGGGATATACCCCCCACCCATCATACCCGTCAACACCACACCACGAAAAAAGTGAAAAAATCGACCGGCCGGTCAACCTGCGGGATGAAAACCGCGGAACCACGCCAGAAATGCGCCCACGCCGTCGTCGAGCGTCGTCTTGGGCGCCCATCCCGTCAGCGCACCAATGGCCTCCAGTGACGCCCACGTCGCCTCCATGTCCGCGTCAGGTCGCGCGCCCTGGTTGACGACCGCCGCGCGCCCCAGTCCCTGCTCCAGCAACTGGATCAGCTTTGACACAGGCTCGGGCCGGTCATTCCCAATATTGAGAAGCCGCGCCTGCCCCCGGTCGATCGGCGCGTCCATCACCCCCAGGACCGCGTCGACCACGTCGTCGATATATGTGAAGTCGCGCGACAGGCGCCTACCGCTGTAGAGCGTCAACGGCGTCCCCGACGCGATGGCCCGGGCGAACGAGTAATAGGCCATGTCCGGACGCCCCCATGGCCCATAGACCGTGAAGAACCGAAGGCCGGTCTGCGGGATGCCATAAAGGTGGGCGTAGGACTGGGACGTCAGCTCCGCCGAACGCTTCGTCACCGCATAGAACGAATTCGGGGCGTCGACGCGCTCATCCTCACGGAACGGCAGCGCGCTGTTGCTGCCGTACACCGACGATGACGACGCATAGAGCAGATGCTGCAGGTTCGGCAGGCGCCGCGCCGCCTCCAGCACCGTGAGATGCCCCATGACGTTCGCCGTCACGTAGCTGTAGGGATCGATAAGGGAACGCCGGACCCCGGCCTGCGCCGCGAAATGCAGCACATGCGTGACGTCAGGATTGGCTTCCGCGAACGACAGCATCGTGTCGCGATCGGCGACGTCGGCCTGCCGGAACGAAAAGCCCCGATGCGTGCCCAGACGGGCAAGCCGAGCCTGCTTCAAAGCAGGGTCGTAATAGTCGTTGAGATTATCGAGCCCCAGCACGGTCTGCCCCCGCGCCAGCAGTGCGGTCGACACCGCCGAACCGATGAAGCCCGCCGCTCCGGTTACAAGAATCGTCACGCGTCGTTCCTACCGTCGCTCATCGCCGCCCGCCGGAGGCGCCGGTCCCCATCAATGCCATCTCGATCAATCATGCGTCGGAAGAGCCTTACCCGTCACCTTGTCCCCGACACGAATGCCGAGCCGAGCCGTCACGCCGCCCGCCAGTTCGAGCGTTGCGATCACGGGGCCGTCACTCTGGATCTGCGCCAGGCTGCGGGGCACGGCGTTCTCCGTAATCGCGTTGATCGTGCCGTCGGCATTGATCGACACGATGTCGAGCGGCACCAGCGTGTTCTTCATCCACATGTCGCTCTGCTGCGCATACGGCCACACGAACAGCATGCCGCGATCATCCGCTAACGTGGTGCGGAACATCTCCCCCACTTCCTGTTCCCGGCGGCTACGCGCCACTTCCACGGAAAAGACGTGCGCCACCTTGTCGGCCGACGTGATGGTCAGCGGCTCGCGCGGCAGTTCGGCCTGTGCCTGCGTCGGCTCGCTCATGTCGTCGGCATGCGCCGCGACCGCCGCCACACCCCCGCAGGCCAGAAGCGCGACCATGACGGTCTTCAGCAGGCGGACTTTGTGCATCTCCACAGAAAACTCCCGTATCAGCGTGTTTGGAGAAAGGGGTTATGGCGACGCTCATCACCGATCCGCGTCATGCCGCCATGTCCGGGCAGGACGATCACGTCATCGCCGAGCGGCAGGATCTCGTCCCGGATCGCATTCAGCAATTGGCGCTCGTCTCCATACGCGAAGTCCGTCCGCCCCACAGCCCCGCGAAACAGGGTGTCGCCGGCAAACAGGAAACGTCGGTCGGCATCGAAGAACACGACATGGCCGGGCGTATGACCCGGCACATGCCGGACCTCAAGCGTGCGACCGGCATAATGCAGGCGCTCGCCCGCCGTGACGAAGCGATCGGCGCGCACGTTTTCCATGCCGCTCAGCCCGAACCGGGCAGCGTTTTCGGTCACCTGTTCCAGCAGGAACGCGTCCGCCGCGTGCGGCCCGATGATCGAGACCGGCGTGTCGCCCCCTGCCCGGCGCGCAAGCTCGGCCGCACCGCCCACATGATCGAGATGACCATGGGTCAGCAGGATCGCCTCCAACCTCAGGGCGCCGTCCGCCAGACGCGCCAGAATCCGGTCGACATCGCCGCCGGGGTCCACCACCGCGGCCACCCGCGTGGCCGCATCCCAATAGAGCGAGCAGTTCTGCGACAAGGCCGTGACCGGAATCACGTCGATCTCAAGGCCCGGTATGGTTGGCATGGTCTGCGCCCCCTCGGCATGGCGTTGCCCTCGTGTCTTTTGGCGATAGCGATCACCCCCCCGGCACGCAAGCCCGGGACGCGACGGCCGCATGCGCGCGCAGACATGACGCGCGGCCACCGACCATGGTAATCGTATCGGCCATGACACAACCCGACGCCGATCCAGCGACCCCGGCCGACCCCCTGACCCTCGCGCTGGCCCGTGCGCGGGCGGGGCGCGTCGCCGCCCTGTGCGCGGTTGTCGGCACATGGGGCAGTTCGCCGCGACCGGCCGGCAGCCTGCTGTTCACCGACGAGGACGGCCATGTCGAAGGGTCGGTCAGCGGCGGCTGCGTCGAAACGGACGTTATTCTCGCCGCGCAGGACGCCATGACCGACGGCCAGACGCGCCTGTTGCAGTACGGCGTGACCTCGGACCGCGCGTGGGAGGTGGGGCTCGCCTGTGGTGGAAAGCTCGACGTTCTGGTGCAGGCGGTCGGCAGCCGAACGCGTCCAGGCACGCTCGACCTCGCGACGCTGGAACAGCTCGCCGCACGGCGCGAGGCGCGGCAGGCGGCCGCCCTGGCGATCGACCTGTCCGGCGCTCCACCGGTCCTGGTCACGCCCGACGCTCTGCCCACCACCCTGCCGGCAGACGTGCGCGCGGCCGCCGGGCGTGCCCTGCAGAACGGCATGAGCGTGCGGGTTGCCGACGGGACGGACCCCGGCTGGTTTGTCCACGCCTTCGTGCCCCGCCCACGCCTGCTGATCGTTGGCGCGGTCCATATCGCACAGGCCCTTGCCGTGGTGGGACGCCAGGCCGGCTTCGACGTCGCCGTGATCGACCCCCGGGGCGCACTGGCGACACAGACGCGTTTCCCCGGGATACCCCTGCTGTCCGACTGGCCCGATGTGGCCTTGGCCGAACTCGGGATCGACGCCCAGACCGCCATCGTCACCCTGACCCACGACGCCAAGCTGGACGATCCGGCGCTGCTGACCGCGCTCGCCAGTCCCGCCTTCTATATCGGGGCGCTCGGCTCCCGAAAGACGCAGGCCTCGCGCATCGAGCGACTGCGTGAACACGGCGTGAGCGACGACGCGATCGCACGCATGCGTGGCCCGGTGGGTCTGGCGATCGGGGCGCTCGGCGCGTCGGAGATCGCCCTGTCGATCATGGCCGAGATCATCGCCGTGCGGCGTGGCGCGCCTCTGGCCGAACGACGCGGCTGGTGACGCGTCGGGTCACGGCGCTGGTGCTCGCGGCGGGTCGGTCATCGCGAACCGCCCCCCGGCATAAACTTCTGGCGCGCGATGCCTCGGGCACACCGATGATCGCGCGGACGCTTGCCGAACTCCGGCGCAGCAGGGTGACGGCGACTGTCGTGGTCCTGGGTCATCGCGCCGACGATATCCGTGGGGCCGCCGGGGCGGACGCACGGTTCGTCACCAACCCCGATCCCGATCACGGTCTGTCGTCCAGTCTGCGCGCCGGGCTCGCGGCCGCGATGGCCGACGATCCGGACGGCGTGCTCGTGTGTCTGGGGGACATGCCGCTTGTCCGTGCCGAGCTGATCGACCGCGTCCTTGACACCTGGTCCGCGTCGCGGGCCATGGCGTGCCAGCCGACACACGGCACCGTACGCGGTCACCCCGTACTCTGGAGCCGAGACCTGTTGCCGCGCCTGACGACCCTTCAGGGCGATCAGGGCGCGCGATCGCTGCTCGACGCACCGGACGTCGTCGTCGCAACATGCCCGGGCGGCCCCGCCTGCGTCACCGATTTCGACACGCCCGATCGACTGGACGCGTTCGCCTCGATGCCCTGAGCCCCCAGACATAAGATGCAAGACGCGGGACGCCCGTCACGATCGCGGCTGGCGAGCGGCGCGAAAATCGTCGAGAACAGGCGTGTCGCCGCCACCGTCACCGCACGGAGCGCGCCATCTCGCGAAAGGAGACCACCATGGCCAAGATTATCCGCTCAGAGCCCAACGCCATCCTGTCGAAGGCGGTTGAATATCACGGTTTCATCTACACGCAGGGCGTCGTGGCCCGTGATCTCGATCAGGACATCACCGCTCAGACGCGCGACGTCCTCACCCAGATCGATGCGATTCTGGAAGAGCATGGAACCGACAACACCCGCCTCCTGCAGGCGCAGATCTGGCTGAAGAACATCGCCGATCGCGACGCCATGAACGAGGTCTGGAGCGCATGGCTCCCCGAGGGCGCCGCGCCCGCGCGCGCGTGTGTCCAGGCCGAGATGGCAAGCCCGCGCGTACTGGTGGAGATCATGCTGGTCACCACGAAGTAAGGCATAGGATCTGTCGTATTTCCGCCACAGTCCTGCACAGGTTTTGGGCAGGGCTGTGAGCGGCACGGGCGAGCCGGGAAAAGGCTGGCGGACTAACGATACGTTAAGAAAGAATTCAGTAGGAATATGTTCCTATTTCCGGACAGGAAGCAATGTTTCGCGACAAAAACCGTGCCGCGCGAAACTGTCCGCCGTTCTGCCCTTGCCACGCAGTCCCGGCGCTTGTTAGCTCCATCCACACATGATGACGCATAGCTGGGGTTAAAGTTCGACATGCGGCGACTCGGTCTCAAACTGGCTGTTCTTTCCCTGACCGCCGCTTTCTCGTTCTCGACAGCTCACAAGGCAGAGGCCCGCCATCGCGGCGTCGCGCACGCGTCGGCCCATGGCCATGCCAGCGCCCATCACGCCTCGTCGCGCCGTCTCGCCTACCGCTATGCCGGCGGACACGTGATCCAGTGCGTGGCGTTCGCCAAGTCCAATTCCGAAATCGCCCTGCGCGGGAACGCCGCCGACTGGTGGTACCACGCCGCCGGAGTCTATGCGCGCGGCGCTTCGCCGGAAGCCGGAAGCGTGCTGAACTTCCGTGCGACACGCCGCATGCCGCTGGGTCATGTCGCGGTCGTCACCGACGTGGTCAACAGCCGCACCATCGTGATCGATCAGTCGCACTGGGCCCAGCGCGGTATCAGCCGCAACGTGCAGGTCGTCGACGTTTCGCCGTCCAATGACTGGTCCGCTGTCCGCGTCCAGCTGAACGGTCGCTCCGGCACGTTCGGCAGCATCTATCCCACCTATGGCTTCATCTATGCGCGCGCCGCCGATGGCCGCGACACGATGATGGCAAGCGCAGCGCCCGCATCACGTCGCGGCGCCACGCGCAGCCTGCCGTCGGCGCTTTCGCATCCCTTCGGCAGCACCGAAGTGGCCGAAGCACCGGCCGGTGCCGACAGCCTCGGCGTAGACGCCCCGGATCGCAATCTCCGCTGATCCTCGCGTCCGGCGAACGCTCGACCCTATCATAAGACAGGGCGCCTCTGCTCAGGTCAGGGGCGCCCTGTCTTATGATAGGGGTGGTTGGCTGATATCGCGCGCGCACGATAAAGCTGCTCTGCCAGAAGTCCCCGCACCAGCATATGGGGCCAGGTCATCGGCCCCAAGGACAGGGTTTCGTCCGCCCGTGCGACCGCATCGGCGTCCAGCCCCTCGGCTCCCCCGATGAGAAAGACGAGCGGACGCGGCAGTTCCAGCCAGTGTTCGAGCTTGCGGGAAAACGACAGGCTGTCATAGGCGCGGCCGCCTTCGTCCAGGGCCACGACATAGGCGGATGGCGGCAGGGCGGACAAAAGCGCCTGACTCTCGCGGCGCCGCACCTCGGCAAAGGATCCGCGCGCGTCCGCCACTTCATGCACATCCAGCCGGGGCGACAGGCGCTTGCTGTACCGCGCCAGAAGGTCGGCCTCCGGCCCGGGCTTGAGACGTCCGACGGCGATCAGCCGCACCTCACGACGCCCCTACGCCCTTCTCTTCCCACGCTCGACACGCTCACAGGGTCTGCACGGGACCTTCGCCGGCGTCGTCGAGTTCGGCACCCCACATGCGTTCCAGAGCGTACAACGCGCGGGCCTCGGGCTTGAACAGATGTACGACGATGTCGCCCGCATCGATCAACACCCAGTCCGAACCGTTCGCGCCCTCGATCAGCACACGCTTCAGCCCAACCTCGCCCAGCTTGCGTTCGAGATGCGTCGCCATCGCGGTAATCTGCCGGTCCGCCAGACCCGTCGCCACAACCATGCGATCGGCAAACGCCGCGCGACCGGTCAGATCGATCACGACAATGTCCTCAGCCTTGTCGTCGGCAAGGCTCTCGGTGATCACACCCAGATACAGCTCCAGAGTTTCCGGCGGCACGCTCTCGCGCTTGACGCGACGACGCGGACCCGCCACCGCCGCCTTCTTGCGCGGTGTTGGCGCTGTCTTGGCGGCTTCGGCCAGCGCCGGATCAGCCGTCCGTGCCGCCGTCTTGGGCTTGGCTTTCGCCGCGGCT